>JABGWD010000228.1 GCA_018645725.1 Opitutia bacterium | reverse complement strand
GAGGTCTCAAGGGTGATGAAGCAATTCAAGCGGCCTTTGAGGAAAACGTCGCAGCAGGACACTAACTTAAATTTTTTGAAGAGAGACTGAGCAATGGGAAAACCCACTGGATTTTTGGAATACGAGAGACGACCGATCCCCGATCGGGATCCACTCGAGAGGATCAAGGATTGGAAGGAAATTCACGAGGAATTTGATGAATCCAAGCTTCGCGAGCAAGGCTCCCGTTGCATGGATTGCGGTACTCCATACTGTCATACGGGAATGACCCTGAGCAATATGGCCAGCGGATGTCCGGTTAACAATTTGATTCCCGAATGGAACGACTTGGTCTATCATGGCAAATGGCGCGAGGCTTTGGACCGCTTGCACAAGACGAACAATTTTCCTGAGTTCACGGGACGTGTTTGCCCCGCTCCGTGTGAAGGTTCGTGCGTCCTTGGGGTGATTGAACCTCCTGTCACGATCAAGAGCATCGAATGCTCGATCATCGACAAAGGTTTTGCCGAGGGGTGGGTTACTGCGTGTCCGCCACGTGAAAGATCCGGGAAGAAGGTAGCGGTGGTTGGTTCAGGTCCCGCAGGACTTGCTGCTGCCGATCAACTGAACAAGGCAGGTCATTCGGTCACTGTTTTCGAGAGAGCCGATCGTATCGGCGGACTTCTGGTCTACGGCATTCCCAACATGAAGCTTGATAAGGAAGTTGTGCAACGTCGCGTGGACTTGCTGACCGAAGAGGGTATCGAGTTCGTTGTTTCCACGGAAATAGGGAAGGACTTGCCCGCCAAGCAATTGGTTGATGGATTTGATGCTGTGGTCCTTTGTTGCGGAGCGACCAAGCCTAGAGATTTGCCTGTAGAAGGAAGGGAACTCAACGGCGTTCATTTTGCGATGGAATTTCTCACCCGTAATACTCAAGGGTTGCTCGAGCTCAAGGACGTCACTGCTTTCGAGACTGCCGCCAAGGAAAAGGACGTCGTGGTGATCGGGGGAGGCGATACGGGAACGGACTGCGTGGGCACTTCAATGAGACATGGTTGCCGAAGCGTTACTCAGCTTGAGATCATGCCCCGTCCTCCGGACGAACGGGCTACCGACAATCCTTGGCCGGAGTGGCCCAAGGTCTACAACATGGATTATGGCCAGGAGGAGGCAAAGGAGGTTTTCGGGAGTGATCCCCGTCAGTACCTTACTGCAACCAAGAAGTTTCTTGGCGATGATGAGGGAAACCTGCGTGCCCTGCTTATTCATGAAATCGAATGGAAGCAGGAGAACGGTCGTTTCTCGCCAGTTGAGGTCAGTGGTTCCGAGAGAGAAATCCCTGCCCAGTTAGCCTTTTTGGCCATGGGTTTTCTGGGACCGGAAGACATCATCGCCGAAGAACTGGGCTTGGCGCGTGATACGCGTTCCAACGTCGAGGCGGAATACGGAAAGTTCTCAACAAACGTTGATGGAATCTTTGCTGCCGGCGATATGCGACGGGGACAGTCCCTGATCGTTTGGCCGATCAACGAGGGGCGGGCCGCTGCACGCGAATGCGACCGTTTCCTTATGGGTGAAACCTCATTGCCCTAATTTTTTCTGATGCAAATCGTCTGCTTGGATCTCGAAGGCGTGCTGGTTCCCGAAATATGGATCGCATTTGCCGAAAAGACAGGGGTGGAGGAGCTCAAGAGAACGACTCGGGACGAGCCGGATTACAACGTTCTTATGGACTATCGGTTAAACATCCTTCGCAAGAACAATTTCACCCTTTCTCAAATTCAGGAGGTAATTGCCTCCCTTGTTCCTCTGCCCGGCGCGGTTGACTTCCTCTCCGACCTCCGAAGCCAATACGAAGTGATTTTGCTTTCCGACACTTTTCGAGAATTCGCCCTGCCTTTGATGGAGAAATTGAATTTTCCGACCTTGTTTTGCCATGAATTGCTGGTAGGTGCCGATAACCGGATCGAAGCCGTGAGGCTTCGCCTTGATGACCATAAGCGCAAGACAGTACAGTACCTTCAGAAGCTTAATTTCGAAGTAATTGCGTCCGGGGACAGCTACAATGACCTGGGCATGCTCAAGACTGCCGATCGTTGCATATTGTTTAATCCGCCGGCTTCCCTTGCCGCCGAATATCCGGATATGGCGGTTGCAAGGGAATATTCGCAATTGCTGTCATTTGTCGATAACGATGCATCATGATCACCCTTATTGCAGGAACGAATCGCAAATCCAGCAAGTCCTCAGTCATGGCTCATTGCTTGTCGGCAATTTATGATGGGATGGGGGTTGAGAACAAGGTTCTTGAATTGGACCAACTCCCTCCGGAGACTTTTTCTCCCGATGCATACCGAGACAAGCCTCAAAGAGTTTTGGAATTCACCCAAGACATCCTGAATTCATCGGGCTTGGTTGTCGTTACCCCCGAGTACAATGGTAGCATGAGCGGGGCTTTGAAACTTTTTATCGACCTTCTTCCTTTTCCCGAGAGCTTCGAGGGTCGCCCCGTCTGTTACGTGGGAATCTCGTCCGGGCAATTCGGGGCATTGCGCCCCGTCGAACATCTTCAGCAAGTATTTGGCTATCGTAACGCTCACAACTTCCCCAAGCGGGTATTCGTTCCCGCCGTGCACGATTTTCTTGACGATGAAAAGGGTATTCTGGACGAGGATTTGGCAACCCGCTTGGAGGACCAAGCCCGCTCGTTCGTCGCATTCTGCCGAAACCTCGGAAAATTGTAGGCTTAGCCCAGAGGCAACAGTACGGTCTCTAGGCAAGTATAGAGGTCAAGACCCGACCGTGTACGTCCGTGAGTCGAAGGTCTCTGCCTCCGTGCCGATAGGTAAGGCTTTCATGGTCCAGACCGAGAAGATGAAGTGCCGTTGCCCATAAATCGTAGATGTCGCACTTGTTTTCCGCGACGTGATAGCCAAATTCGTCCGTTTGGCCGTATATGGTTCCACCCTTGATCCCTCCACCGGCCATCCAAATGGAATACCCGTAGGGATTGTGGTCTCGCCCGTTGCTTCCTTGAGAGAAAGGGGTCCGTCCAAACTCACCTCCCCAAATGACCAAAGTTTCGTCGAGCAAGCCTTTTGCTTTGAGGTCTTTAAGAAGCCCGGCAATGGGCTGATCCACTTGATGGGCCATGGCCGCGTGTCCCTTTTCCAAGGCTCCGTGCTGGTCCCATGGATTCGGCGCGTTGCCTGCGCCAATTCCCTCGTTGATGCAGCTTAGCTCGACAAACCGCACTCCTCGCTCAACCAACCTTCGGGCAAGCAGGCACTGTCTGGCATAACCAGCGGTTTGTTTATCCGAAGAATCGAGTCCATAGAGTTTTTTGGTCGCTTCACTTTCCCCTGTCAGGTCACACAACTCGGGAACGGCTGACTGCATGCGATAGGCGGTTTCGTGATTTCGAATGGCCGCTTCGACTTGGGTATTTTCTCCTGTACGGGCAAGAAAATCATTATCGAAGCCCTTGATTAGTCCCAAGCGACTGCGTTGCGCCAGAAGCGATTCCCTAGGTTTCACGTTGCGGACGGCTTCTGGTTTGTCTACCTGCAGGATCGACCCTTGGTGAGCAGCCGGCAAGTAACCGCTGCCATACAGGCCAACCCCTCCGTGAGGGGCCACTGATCCTGCACTGTTGAGGACAACGAAACCAGGAAGGTTTTCGTTTGCCGAGCCTAGGCCGTAGCTCACCCATGCCCCCGCGCTCGGGTGACCCATGAAGGGAAAGCCCGAGTGGAAGGCGTAATTGCCTTGAGCGTGTTCGTTTACCTTGCTTGTCATGGAGCGAACCACTGCCAAATCATCTGCCATTTCACCGACCTCCGGAAAAATGGAACTTACGGGCATGCCGCTCTTGCCGTATTTTTTGAACTCGAAAGGACTGGGGAAGACATTGCCGTTCTTGTTAAACTGCGTCCGCTCTATCTTGACGGGCATTGGCTTGCCCGCATATTTCTTTAGTTCCGGTTTGGGGTCGAAGGTATCGATATGAGAAGCTCCGCCCGACATGTAGCAAAAGATGACGCTCTTTGCCTTTGGCTTGAAATGTGTTTTGGCGGCTAGGGCAGACTGTGAGCCCAGCATTCCTTGCAGGGCCAACAGACCAAACCCCGATGAGCACCGGGTCAGCATGTCGCGGCGGTTGAGAACGTATTTCATGGCTTATTTGAGGTAGATGAATTCCTTCATGTTGAAAAGGGCAAGGGCAATGTCGTTTGGGCCTCTCCCTTGCGCATTGCTTTGTGATTGATATTTACGAAGCTTCTTTGCCAGTTCGTCCCTGCGCTTTTCCAGCGTATCCTTCTCCTTGCGTTGCTCGGGCGAAAGGGAAGCGATCAGTTCCTTTTCGGAAACGTAGTCTGACAAGCCGCCGAATGCAGCCATTACCTCGTCGGGTTTCAAGGCCCGGTCGTAAAAACGGGCTTCCCTGATTTGGGCATGCAACATTCGACTGGGATTTGCCGGCAAGTGGCGGACTCCGAAAGACAAGACGCTTTTGTTCTTCGGGAAAGTGGATCGACCTGTTTTGTATGACTTTCCGTAAGGTTGACCGTTGCGGAAACCCGTAATTGTTCCGTCGTTTTGATAAGTGATTACGAGGTGAACGAACTCACGATCCGCGTCTTTTTCATCCCTTCCACCAAATGATTTCGTCCGCTTGAATCCATTGCTGCCTGACATCCAGCGGTTACCTGTGCGCTCGGCATAGACGATCGAATCAAAAATTGACCCGTTCGGGGTTTGCAGGGTGATTACTCCTCCTGCCTGTTGGCTCAAGTTGTCTAGCTTAACCCAGGCCTCGAGGGTTTTCTCATTGATCATCAAGGGAATCACGTCCGTTACCACGTAACCCCCTCCGCGAACGATGAGCACGCCGTTTTCAATCTTTGCCCCGCCTTTGGGATGACCGGTAATCCCAAGGATCGAATCCTTCCACCCGTTGCCGAAATCCCAGTGCAAGCTTGGCTTTGGACCGACCGGATTGTTCGTTGGCGAAGATTTTCTGGATTTGAGAATTGCGTTCCGGGCCGGTTCCAAAATCTCTTTCAGCTTCAAGGAGTCTTCAGCCCAATTCTTTTCAGCCATTTCTTTCTCGGCCAATTCCTTGGCTTCGGCCTAGGACGCACCCATTATGAATGCCTCCGCACGGACTTTCTCCGCCTCGCTTGCCGGTCTCCCCAGGGCAAGCCTAAACATATTGGACAGTTTCTCCTCCTCCGTTGATCCGGGGGCATTCCGGGCCAGGTCGTTGGCCGAGCTTATGACAAAGGCATCGTTCATCATGGTCAGGGACTGAGCCGGCACGTTTGTGGAGTCGCGTCTGCCTTTCGTAGTGGCAGGAACCGGAGCGTCAAAAACCGTTAGGAAAGGGTCCAGGGAATTGCGTCTCACTTGCTTGTAGACGGCCCTTCGGGTGGTGTTTCCACCGACTGAACTCCCTTCGGCAATCCCTCCCAGGTTGATTTTTTGGGCAGCGGCCAGAATGGCGTCCCGGATGGGTTCGGCCTCCAACCTCCTCAGGTGGGCATGGGAAAGCAGTAAATTATCGGGATCTTTTTCGGTGGCTTTGGACGATGGCGTGGAGGCAAGGCGAAAAGTCTTGGTGGTGGCGAGAAACCGTATCATTTTCTTTACGGACCATCCGTCTTCCCGAAACTTCGTAGCCAAGTAGTCCAGTAGTTCCGGATGGCTTGGCAATTCACCGAGTCGGCCAAAATTGTCTGGTGTTGCTACAATGCCACGACCGAAAACATGATGCCATACGCGATTTGCGATTACCCGGCTGGCGAATGGGTTGTCACGGTCCAGTACGTCCTTTGCATATTCCAATCTTCCAATGGAGTTCTTTGGATACGGGGTGTCATTGAACGCTTCCAGAAAACGTCTTGGCACGGGCTCGCCGATTGACTTGTGATTTCCTCGGACGAAGAGCGCTTGATCGAATGGTTCGTTATCGAGAATGCCAGGTGCGAGCCGAGGCGATACAACGTCTTTTTCCAAGCTCCGATACTCGTCTGCGAGTTCAGCGAGTTGGGGCACATCTTTTACCGATGTGGGAAGCAAGTTCTTTCTAACGAGAAAATTCAACATTCTTGCTTGGGCATCGCTAGCCCTGCCTTTTTCCCAGTCGTCAATGGCTGCGCTCATTACCTTCGCATAAAGGTTGGAAAGTTCTTGGGCATCTGCCGGTTTTGCTCCTTCGAGGAAGAGAGGGGACAGCACCTCGGCTATCTCGTCCCTTGGGGGGCTTTGTCCGGGCGATGCCAAAACGGCTTCGGTCACGCCGAACCAGGAAGTCGTCCCTCCGCCCGCTTCGACGGGGTGATCCCGATTGGTGGTTGCCTCGAGGTAGCCCTCGTCACCCGACCAGTATTTGGTGTTCCAATTAATCCATTTTTCCTGCTTCGGGTCGGGCGAACTCTTGGGGTAAACGGTTCCTCGCCGGGGGTAGTTCCATACCACGTACCGCAGTGTCGTCCCCTTGTCCCCGATGGCTCGGATCCAGACGTTTCCTTCGTCAAACCGGAATCGTGGTGAGGAGAGGGTTCCGTTTTGTTTGTTGGAAAGCAAATGAGTGTAGGCACCTGATGGCAGGATGCGGTCGATGATACGATCGCCTGAAGTCAAAACGTGAAATGAACCTGCGGGCGCAGGCTCTTCCTGCATTCCTTGGCCACTGCTCGACCAGTCCACGTACTGTTTTGCGTCACCCAGTTTCCAACTGCCCCTGTAAGCGCCAGAATGGCGCTTGTCCAGGATGTCCTTGCTTGCTTGGAATTCCTTGCGCTGAGCTTCCCATTCCCGTGCGAAATTCTCCTTCTTGGAATTTCGTAATTTTGCCCAGACTCGGAGGGGATTATGATTGTTTCCGTCTCCGATGGCATCCTGCCATTTTTTGGAGGGTGGCTTTTGCAGGACTTCGGCAAGGCCAGCGCCCGTTTTCTTCCAAGCCAGCGTCAGCTCGTTACGTATACTTTTCTTGAGTTCAATCAATTCAGCTTCGTTCTTCGAAAGTCTGGCCGGGGATTCGATAACCCGCTGGGCCGGCCT
>JABGWD010000227.1 GCA_018645725.1 Opitutia bacterium | reverse complement strand
CTCTTCAAAATTCACCCTTCACTCTTCCATTCACCGGCTCACAGTGGATCGCCACGGGCTACGCCCTCGCGATGACAACACTCTATTTTGCCACCGGCGAAAGTGATACGGTGCTCCACGCTAGTGTCATTGCGAGGAACGACCAACGGGAGGGACGCGGCAATCCATCGTGTCTCGAGGTGCGCGTACTGGGTATGCGGTTCGGTTACTGAAGACCAGTGGATCGCCACGGGCTACGCCCTCGCGATGACAACACACTATTTTGCGACAGGCGGAAGTACTGCGGTGCTCCACGCTAGTGTCATTGCGAGGAACAACGTGACGCGGCAATCCATCGTGTCTCGAGGTGTGCGTACGGGCGAAACCGGATCGTCCTTATTTCTCGCGACTTCGTCGACGGGCCCGCTTGTAGATCAAATCATTCTCCCTTTTCCCCACGGCAATAACGAAAACAACAATCTCCGCTTTGTCTACCTCGTAGACCAAACGATACCCAGCCGAGCGCAATTTGATCTTGTAATGGTTCTCAAATCCTCGCAATCGATCCGCTTGTACGATCGGGTCAACCAGCCTCTCCCCTAGTTTCTTCTTGAATTGTTCACGAACGGTCACACCCAGTTTTTCCCATTCTTTCAATGCGCTGGGAAGAAACTTAAGCCTATAATTCATCCAGGCTCACTTCTTTGGCCCTTGGTTTTTCACCTTCCCGTTCCTTGATTGTCTGGGCGAGGCTCAAGTCGTCCAACTGTTCCATCATTTGTTCGTATTGTTTGGCCGGCACCAGGTAAGCCGTTGGCTTGTTGTGGTTGAGAATCACGATGGGCTCCCCATCCGATTGCTCGATCAATCGACTCGGATTCTTCTTGAGCTCCGACACGCTAGCTGAAAAAGTGCTTAATAAAGTATTCATAATTAATCTATATTATGATCTTTATATAGCTTTGACAAATGGTTTTTTTATTTACTCAAGAAGTCATGCAGTTCGCTTACTGGCACACAGTGGATCGCCACGGGCTACGCCCTCGCGATGACAACGCACTCTGTCATTGCGAGAAGCGACCAACGGGAGGGACGCGGCAATCCATCTTAGCGAATCAGGCAGATTCGCCCCCTTGGGGAAGGCAAACCCGTCAAACCACCTTTTCTTCCTTCAAGCGGTCGGCAATCCACATTTTGATCAGCGACTGCCTCGGTACGCCCAACCTGTTTGCCTCACGGTCCAAGCTTTCAACCACCCAGGTTGGGAAATCAACGTTTACCCTTTTCTGTTCCAACCCCGGACGACTGGCGGAACTTAAATCCAGAAGTTCCACGATGTCCGTCTTTCCATCGTCAAAGATTTTATCAAATTCTTCCGCTTTCATAGAGCATCTCCTCCTTTTTTCGTGATCTTCTGATTGAAATTATTCTGATCCGGTCACTTCTTACCGTGTATATCGCGGTCCAAGCCTTATTGCCATGCTTCGCAAGCAAGGCAAATCGAGGTTCGCCTTCAACGCGTACGCGAAAGACCAAGGCATTCGGATCATTCCACAATGCCTGCCCTTCCTTGAAGTCAATGCCATGTTTGCCTTTGTTTTTCTCACTTTTTTTAGGATCGAATTCAAAATCCATTCAAGTATAATTACTATACCTTTTCTGTATACTCAAGGTATAATTAAAGAAAAATGGGTTCAGGCCCCCGCGATGACAGGGGGTGAGTGCGGGGCGATGACAACACACTTGTTTATCGGCTAATCAAAAGACATTCCTAAACCACGCCAGTGTCATTGCGAGGAACAACGTGACGCGGCAATCCATCGTGTCTCGAAGAACGCGTACGGGAGATGCGGTTCGTTTACCGGTTCACAGTGGATCGCCACGGGCTACGCCCTCGCGATGATTGGAAAGGGAGGTCTTACGGGACGGTTTTCATGTGAAAAAACCGATTCCCGCCCTGTTCTTTTCCGTTTTTGAACCGAAGGTACCTTTGGGGGTTTCCGTCATCGCCATACAGGTACATGACTCCGCTCCCCTCCATGAGGTTGGTCTTCGCGCATTTCGTGCCGTCGGGCAACCAAACTACAGCTGAGCGAAGGGATCCGGAGATATAAATTTTCTCCAGTGACTTTTGACCGTTTCGGTACCAATCCGTACAATGACCATAGAGTTTCCCACCACGATAGTCTTCAACAGTCTCCTTGGTTCCGTCTTCGCGCCACCAAGTCCAAGGCCCTTCTCGTTTGCCCTTTTCATAAATCCCTTGGGTTTTAATTTTCCCGTTGGAGTGTTTCCAGGTCCATTGGCCGATTTCTCGTCCCTGACCGTCCACCTCTCCCATCCCCGTTTTCCCAGAACGCTCGGAGTCAGGGCATTGCTTTTGAAATGCAATAACAAAAAAGCCGACCACGCAAATGCCAACCAGGCGGAAAGGCAACGGTCCGGCCAAGAACATAAGCATGCATCCCAAATCATCGTTCTTTGATTTTCCATAGATCCCTTCCCGGCTCTTCGGGTCGGGATCGGATCTCCGAATACGTTCCCAAAAACCTTTGGGTTTTTCGAAATGATTGGTGAAGGTATCGGTTTGCCTTCCTCTTCGCACCTCAACCACGACTTCGGGTTCATGACCTTCCCGCTTCAGAAAAGCCCGGTATGCCTTGTAGGGTGACCGTGCTTCTATGGTGACTTGAGATTGCGGGTCATCTACCCAACTGACCTGAAAACTGAGCATGGAAGGTGGCGAAGCTCAGCGCCGCTCGTCCGGCTTATAGGCAGGAAGTTCGTTGGTCAGCTTGCGCAGTTCGGCCACGATCTTGGGGTGCTTCTTGGCCAAGTTGGTGGTCTCGCCCAAATCCTTTTCCAGGTCGTAGAGTTCCTCCTCGGCCGGACGGCCGTCCTCCCGGGCGTACCCGTAAAAATGAGCCTTCGGCAAGAGGTATTTCCACTTGCCGTTGCGGATGCCCGCCCGGTCGAAGTAGAAGGTTTCCCTCCCCTTTTCCGACTTGCCCATGAGTAGGCCGGTCTGGTCGACTCCGTCGATCACCCGGTCACCCGGGGCTTTGAATCCGCATAGCTTGGCGAAGGTGGGCATGAAGTCGATGGTCGCGAACACGGCATCGGACTTGCGTCCCGCCGGGACCTTACCCGGCCAGCGCACGATGCAGGGCAAGCGGTACCCGCCCTCGTAGGGGGAGCCCTTCCCGTTGCGCAGGGGTCCGGATGAACCCCAGAAGATGGAACCCTTGGGGTGGCCCTTCTTGTTCTTGGTGTACTTGTCCTGGTTCCAGGGCCCGTTGTCGGAGGTATAGATGAAGAGGGTGTTCTCGCTCAAGCCGAGCTCCTCCAAGGTATCGAGCAGGCGACCCGTCTCGTAGTCGAATTCCTCCACCACGTCACCATAAAGCCCGCCCTTGGATTTGTCCCGGAAGCGGTCGGAGGCATCGATGATGGTGTGCATCATGGTATGGGCCAGGTAAAGAACGAAGGGCTTCTTTGGGTCGCGCTTCTTCTTGAGAAACTCGATCGACTTGTCGGTGTAAAGGGTGGTCAACTCGCCCATGTCCCGGCTCGTCCCGGCCGCCTTGTTGTTCTCGTGGAATTTGACCCCGCCCCCGTCGTTCGCCCCAAGAGCCCCGAAGTAATAATCGAATCCCTGGGCATTGGGCATTCGGTCGATGATTGCCTTGCGGTTGGAAACGTCCCACTTCCCGATGCAGGCGGTCTGGTAGCCGGCTTTTTGCATGAGTTCCCCGAAGGTGATCTCGCTCGCAGGCATCCCCCACCCTTTGCTCCGGCAAGGATAGCGCCCCGTGAGCAAGGCGGAACGGGAAGGCCCGCACACCGTCTGGGTGTAGAAGGAAGTGAAGAGCGTGCCCTCCTTGGCCAGTTGGTCGAGCCGGGGGGTCTTGTTGGTCTTGCTCCCGTAACAGGCCAGATCTCCATAGCCTTGGTCATCGGTGAATACGATGACGACGTTGGGCTTTTCCCCGAAGAGGGAAAGGCACAGGAAAAGAAGGGCGAAGGGTAGGACGAACTGTTTCATAGGTAAGACCACTAGGCAAACACGTGCCCCGCCAATGCCAACCCTAAACCTCCCCTTCGGGGGATTCCCCTCCACCCACGCAACGCAGGCCGTGTACTTGATGTCGCTTGCCATTTATTCTGGCCCCATCCACACTCGAATCCCCATGAAAAGACTATTCCCCATCCTATCGTTGCTCATCTTTACCTCCGTTTGCCCGGCCAAGGGCATGCCCAATATCCTCTGGCTGATCACCGACAACTGCAACCTGGACTTCGGCTGTTTTGGCATGCAGGGAGTACACACCCCTCACCTCGATCAATTGGCCACACAAGGAGTTCGCTACACCCGGGTTTTTTCCACGGCTCCGGTTTGTGCCCCCAGTCGTTCAGCCTTCATGACGGGCATGTACCAAACCTCTGTCAATTTACATCACTTTCCCGACCATCGAGACGATGG
>JABGWD010000226.1 GCA_018645725.1 Opitutia bacterium | reverse complement strand
CCCGAAGCGATCGCATGCCCATGCGATTCTTTCCTGGGCGGAAAGTTTTTCCAAAACTGCATTTTCCGCAGCAAGATCTTCGTTATTCGCTTTCACATTTTGAGAGACAAGGATCAATCATGACAAAATTGAGGCGTTTAGTAAAGAGCAGGCTCAGAAATGTATTGGCTCTTGCCGACAAGAAACCTATTGTTTCGATCGTGCAAGATATTGACAACCTACTCGAGAGAAGGCCCGAACTGGCATCCTGCAGGCAGGATATAGCCCGAGCTTGCGAAGCCATGCTCACCTGCTTTCGCTCCGGCAACCAGGTCCTTCTCTGCGGAAACGGAGGGAGCGCCGCGGATTGCGAACACATAGCCGGGGAATTGGTCAAGAGATTCTCCCGCCCAAGACCGCTCGCCCCCGAACTCGCTGAAAAACTCGGCCCGGACCTGGCAGACAACTTGCATGGCGCCCTCCCTGCCCTGTCCCTACCCTCCATGGTAGGTTTCACCACGGCCTTCGTCAATGACGACGAACCTGAGTACGCCTTTGCCCAGCAAGTCGTCGCCTTCGGCAAACCGGGTGACCTGCTGCTCGCAATCAGCACTTCGGGGAACTCCAAGAACGTCATCCATGCAGCCAAGGCAGCCAAAGCGTTGGGCCTGGGAACGATCGGTTTGACGGGACAAGGCGGCGGACAACTCGGCTCGATCTGCGAAACCATGATCCAGGTTCCCGCCAACGAAGTTCCTCGCGTACAGGAACTCCACCTTCCCGTTTACCACACACTTTGCCAAGTCGTGGAAGACACTCTCTTTCCCTGATCATGGACCCTTCGAAGGATTTGCGGGGAAAGCTGCCCGAAAACTTCGCATCCTTGGCCCACGAGCTGGCCACTTTGATTTCAAGTAAAGGGGGAAGGCTTCTGCTTGTGGGCGGAAGCGTACGCGATCTCTTGCTCGAAGAAGTTCCCCACGAACTGGATGTCGAGGCGCGCGGTTTGGAAACTGACCAGATTACCTCACTTATCGCCCCGAAATTTCGGACGGAGGAAGTGGGGAAATCATTTGGGGTTCTCAAGGTCAAGGGCCTGCCCATCGAGATTTCCCTACCCCGCACAGAGCGGAAAACCGGAACCGGGCACAAGGGCTTCTCGGTTGAGATCGACCCCCACCTGCCATTCGAGGAGGCATCCGCCCGGAGAGATTTCACCATCAACGCACTCGGGCTTGATCCGCTCAGCGGGGAATTGCTCGATCCGTACAACGGACAAAAGGACTTGGACGAGGGAATTTTACGCCATGTTGGTCCGGCTTTTTCCGAAGACCCTCTTCGCGTACTCAGGGGAATGCAGTTCATCGCCCGCTTCAATCTTCAACCCGCAGAGGAAACCGTCCAACTGTGCCGAAACATTCCGATCGAACACCTCCCTCCCGAGCGTCTCTTTGAGGAATGGAAAAAGCTCATCGTCAAGGGCAAGACTCCATCACTGGGGCTTCACTTTCTCAAGGACGTTAACTGGTTAAGGCATTTCCCCGAGCTCGAATCGCTCGTCGACTGCGAACAGGATCCCGAATGGCACCCCGAGGGTGACGTCTGGGTACACACCTTGCATTGCATGGATGCATTTGCCCGGGAACGCATAGGGGACGAATGGGAGGATCTGGTGGTTGGACTAGCCGTTCTCTGTCATGACTTGGGCAAACCCCTCACCTCCTACAAATCCGAGGATGGCCGCATCCGTTCCCCCAAGCACGAACCCAAGGGCGAAGATCCAACCCGATCCTTTCTCGGTCGCCTGACCAATCAAGTCGACCTGACCGAGCAAGTCGTTCCCCTCGTCAGAAGACATCTCGCTCCCCGTGTTCTCTACAAGGACAAAGCGAGTGACGGAGCCATCCGGCGACTCGCCCGTCAAGTCAAACGGATCGATCGGCTCGTCCGGGTCGCAAAAGCCGATCTCGAAGGGCGACCTCCCCGTCAGGATGAGTTCCCCGAAGGTCCTTGGCTTCTCGAACGGGCGGAAGAGTTAAAGGTCAAGGACTCCGAACCAAAGCCCATCGTGCAGGGCCGTCATCTGGTGGACCGGGGACTCGAGCCGGGACCGAGCTTCGGCCCCATTTTGGAGGATTGTTTCGAGGCACAGCTTGACGGGGAGTTCGACGACGAAACCAATGGGCTTTCCTACCTGGATTCCCTGCTTGAGCAAAAGAACTGACCGTCTGGAAACGAAGGCTTACTGGTTGCGGATAATCCGTTGCTGAGAAGCCTCGCTCAATCCGCTTTGGGGCAACCATTCCTTGATGTGCTTGGGATTCTTTTTGTAGAGCTTTTTGGCAATGTGAACGGTAACTTTCTCACGCCCCAGGGTATCGTTCATCAAGAGAGCTTGTTCAATTGCGGAATAAGGGTCCTCATCAGCCATCCTCATGGCGTAGGCCGCGCGAACTCCATCATGGCGTCCGTCCGTAGAGCTTTCCTTGATCCATTGAGAATTCAGTGCAAGCTCTTCCTTGGGTAAATTTCCTATGATACTCGCCGAAGTGGGGTTCCATAGCTTGGGATCAAGCGTTTGAGCCCACTCCAATGCGGCCTTCGAATCCTTTCTTGCCCAGGTCCCCCCAAGTTTCTTGGTCAACTCCTTGTCGTAGATCCGGGTTCCCTTTAGACTACTGACCCAATTGGCCGCGGCGGCGGGATCTCTCTCCACCCAAGTCGACGCGACCTGCCCGACAACTTCACCGTTTACGCTCTTGTTCTCAAAATTGGACTCAAGCCAACTCGCGGCCAACCCGGGATCACTGGAGGCAATCTTCTTGGCCGTCTCACGGAACATCCACGGTTGGATGTTCTTGTTGTCCGGATTGCGGCTGATCCACTCGGCCAAAGAGCTCGAGCTACGGGAGACTGAACGACCGACCACGGCATTATAGGCTGCTTGAGTAAAGCCATCCTTTTGATCGAGTTGCCCGAGCCACTCAAAGGCTCCCTGTGTGCCACGCTGCTCTAGAACGGACTCTCCCACCACGTCAGTCATGCGCCCCCGCAATCGCTTGTCCTCAATCGTGGAAACGAACTGCTGGGCTCCATCAAGATCGATCCTTCCCCAACCGCGAACCAAGCCATGGTACAGACCGTAATCGATTTTTTCCCGAGAGGTGACGAATTCATAAGCCGCCTGAGGATCCGTCGCAGTCCACCCCGACATAGCCCAAGTCTGCCCTCCTTCGACACGGTGAGCATCCGGATTGCTCATGGTGTAAGCAAGAGCCGAGGCTCCGTCTATCTTTGCCCAAGCATGGAGAAACAAGCGGAAATTGTTGTCCGTATGGTAAGAAGACGGAGTGCTTTCGAAAACGCCGAGCGCCGCGGTTGCATTTTCCGGTGTCAAGCGGGCAAGCATATCGGCAATGACCGCATTTCTGCCGACTAAATCGCGACTCACAAGAGCAGGAGCCAAAACCTCCCGGAGACGTTCATTTGTAAGGGGCTCTTTTCCAACCGTTTCCAAATCAAGGTTTTGAAAATCAAGCTGAATGGAGCCGGCTTGACCGAATTGCTCGGAGTCCGGAATACGGAAGTTCTCAATCTCGCCCAATCCTTCCCG
This sequence comes from Opitutia bacterium, assembly GCA_018645725.1. GTDB lineage: Bacteria > Verrucomicrobiota > Verrucomicrobiia > Opitutales > Seribacteraceae > Seribacter. The sequence goes on along the minus strand of JABGWD010000226.1, from coordinate 7,027 downwards.
CTTTTCCTTCTCTCGCCTTTCTCTTTCCTCTGCTTCTTCCAAAACCTGCTCGAAAAGCATTTCGTGGTATTCGGATGGGAGGGGATCCCGAAAAAGAAAGCCCAAATAGAAGGCAACCCCCAAAGTGACCACCCAAAAAGAACCTATCGACGCAAGCCTGCTCACAGTTCCACAAGGTAACCGAACAAAGAGGACGCAACAAGAGACAAAAGCACCCGAAATCGAACTATAAAAAGGACTTGCGCCATCAAGATTCGACCAATTTCTTCAAGGTTCTTTGATCAATCTTCAGGCGACGGGCCGCTTCCCGATAACTCCCCGCATTCTCAAACGCCTTCCGGGCATAGGTTGAGCTCCATTGAGCCAAGCTCACTTCGGTATTTTCGTATACTGTCTCGATCGTGTTCGATTCCTTGCCCCGGAGTACCGGAACGTATTCGTTGCGCACGATGACGTTTCGCACAGCCTGTTCCAATTCGCGAAAGTTACCCGGCCACTCGTAGTTTCGGGGAACTTGCTCCCTCAGGGTATCAACCACCCGCGATGCAAGTTCCCGCGCTCCCTCAGGGCCAAAAAGCTTGCTGCAGATATAATGGACCGATCCTATGATTTCATCCGGACTCGAGGCCAGAATTTCATGCAAAGCCACGGTGTGGACCTGATCCCCGCACAGGCGGTAAAAAAAGTCCTCCCGAATTCTCCCCGCCCTCATCTCCGCACCCAGGTCACGATGGGTAGCGGCAATGATCTTACCCTCGTAAAAGGATCGCTCCTCACTTCCGATTGCCTGAAATTCGCCTGACTGGAGCAGGCGGAGCAGTTTGACTTGAATCGATTCCGGCACTTCCCCTATCTCGTCCAGAAAGACTGTCCCATGCATCCCCGCAGTCTCGAATATTCCGGCGTGATCACGGATCGCACCCGTAAACGAACCCTTGCGGTGACCGAAGAGCTCGGACTCGATCAAGGTTTCCGTCAGGGCGGACAAGTTTACCGGGCGAAAGCTGTCCCTTGGCTTGGATGCAAACTGACTAGTCTGAGAATCATAGGGAATGAAGCGCGAGAGCCCGATTGCCCGGGCAACGATCTCCTTACCCGACCCCGAGGGCCCAAGGACAAGAGTCGGGAACCGACCGACCGATTGATGCATCCATTGCTGATAGCTCAGCATATCCTGCGTAAAGACGCTTTCCCATACCCTCATCCGCAAAGACCGGATCGGGTCGCTCCAACCAACGATCTCTCGAAAAAGACAAAGGAAAGCCCGCCTCAACTGATAAAAGCAGGAAAACAGATGCCCGGGATTCCCCCACATCGGATTACTCACTCCCCGGATCAAGGAACTGCGTGTCCTTATCCCCTCTTCAATTTTCCGAAAAAGCTTCCGGTTGTTTGTAGAATCTCCCTCAGGACCTTCAATCAGGCTATCCAGATCGTCCACAATCTCATGATACAGGGAAAAGTAGGCCAAAGATGCCATCCGCTCCGACCTTGAAGTAGTGCTGAATTCCTTCGCCATTCCATCGAGCAAAGCTTGTTCTCCAACCCATACCCAGTGAAGGACTTGATTGAATTCCTTGGTAAAGATCGGGTTTCCTTCCAAGGATGGCTCCGTCCATCCCAACCTGGAGACTATTCTATCCTCAATCCGATCCCTCTCCTCTCCAAACGGATTCACAAAGGCCAAGTTATGAATCTCAGTCAGCAAAAAGTCCAAATCACCCGCATTCATATTACAAACTTTGTAATACAATCATACGTATATTGCAACACCCAAGAAAACACAAGGGGGCAAGCCCAACAAGCGATCAGCACATACAACTGCCAATCAACACCTTACGAACCCACCCGAGAAGATGGCGCAATAAATGATAATTAGAAAACACGCAGAACTCCGACAAGATCCAAAAAAACACTCAAAAATCATGAAAAAAACATTCATTCGCCTCAGCCTTATCGCCAGTCTGGCTCTTGCAACCATCGGATGCCAGTCTCATTCGATCCAGACAACGTCGGGTAGGCAATACCTGAATAAATATGAAGGACTCGACCTCCCCAACGGAGAGGCCGGCAGCATCGACGAGGAGGTAAGGGAAATTGCAAACGTCGAGCCCACCCTCCGCTTCCCTGCCCGGATCGGGTTGGCCAAGCTCTATAACGGGAGAATCACAAACCTGACGGCAGAAGAAGTCGAGGAATGGGACAAGGCCAAGGAGGAGATGGGTTCGAAATTCGGGGAGTTCGTACCCGTGAGCTCGATGATCGCAGAGTTGGCCTACACGGCTCCGAAGCGCACAAAAGACACTCCCATCGTCAAATCTTCGGAGATTTTCCGCAAAGTCCGCCTCGGGGCAGCCCGGCAACACATCGACTACGTTCTCCTGTACGAAGTCTTTTCCGAGACCAAGACCACCAAGCTTGCCTCCTCCGTCGCCAACTGGACCATTATCGGTGGATATTTCATTCCCTCCCGCAAGATCCAGACCACGGGTCATGCCAACGCTCTGCTCCTTGACGTTCGCAGCGGTTACCCCTACGGCACGGCAAGCTCCTCCCTCACGGCCGATGAGTTATCCGCCTGGCACAACAATCGGGACAAGTCACGAAACCTGGCGGACAAAAACCAGATCGCAACCTCTCTCAAGCTTATCCCCGAAGCACGCAAAATGATGGAAAAGCTCATGCAGAACCTCAACCAAACCTGAAAAACTCAACTCAATGAATCTCTTTGTCAAAACCTTTGAAGTGGTTTCTCTACGATGAATTGAACCAAAATGAACTCGACCCGATGAACAAGCGCTTACAGACTCGAACTAACCCATCTCCAATCCCTAAACTCAAGCTTCCCATGCTCAGATTCGCGCTCTTCCCGCTCCTACTGCTCCCCCTATTCGCTCAAGCCGAGACTTTTCTCTCCCTCCAGGTGGAGGATCTGGTCTTTGAAAAAGCGAAGGCAATCCCCGAAAGCTTCGACGCCAGACGCTACTACTCAAGCTCATTGCGCAAGTGGGTCACCCCGGTCGCCCCTTACCTGCGCACCTCTGACGCCGAGGACGCCTTTCTTCACGTCGCCCGGGAACGGAATAACGCGAATCGTCTTCCAACAAGCGCCCTTCGCATCTGTCTGCGCAACCCCAAGGCCGCAGTAAAAGGTTCGCTCTTCATCAAGGACGGAGACAAGGGCGTGCAGGAATACCCTTTTACCCTGAATGCGAAGAAGACCAAGAAACTGGCCGCCGACAGAAAAGGCGAAATCACTTACCTGGAGAACAGACAGGCGCATTATCAAAGGCTTCAAAACCTTCAGGTTCCGGGAACCGCTTGGTTCCGCCATCAGGCCAATCAAGCGTCCGAGAGACTGAAAGTTCTTCAACCCGCCGAAAAGCATCAGCACGCAAACAACCGCCCAAACCGCTTCAACCGTCCGTCCCGCAAGGTCGGACTGGAAAAGACCATCGATCTTTTCTCGGGCGGACGGGCCATAAGCGAGAACCTCCAGCTCGACCGCGAGTTGCGCCTTTCCTCGGACGAGCAAAACCGGACCATTTCCCTTTCCGAGGTCAAAGGAATCACCATTGACGAAATGCCTTGGAAGGAATTGATCGGTGATGCCAAGCCCAAGCTCGACCCGCTCGCCAACGTTCTCCCCCATGACCAACACGCCCTCTTTTTCCCGACCTTCCAGTCCATGATCGAGGTAATGGACGAGGCCTCCGCCCAAGGGACTCCCCTCCTCCGCCTCGGTGAAAGCCGGTCCGAGAGCGCCCGTTCGCGCGAGAAATACCGTGAACAACTTTGCTTGCCCGACAGTGAACTCAGCCGGATTCTCGGCCCCAAGCTGATCGCCTCCGTGGCGATGACCGGGAGCGATCCCTTCCTGCGCACCGGGACCTCGTTGACCGTGCTCTTCGAGGCCAAGCAAACCGAAGCCCTCGTTGCCGCCCTCGCACTGCGCCGGCTCGAATCTTCCCAAAAGAACAAAAATGCCAAAGGGGTAACCGGAACCATCGCCGGGATCAACTACGTCGGCTTGGTCGCCCCGGGCGACTTCATCAAGTCTTACTCCGCAACGATTGGCAAAAACGTTGTTGTGGTCACCAACTCACTCGAGCAATTGCGCCGCATCATTCAAGTCTCCGCAGGCAAGAAAACCAGCCTGTCCTCACTCGAGGAATACCATTATTTCCGCCAGCGCTACCTGCGCCCACCCGCCCAGCACGAGCATGTTTTTGCCCTCATCTCGGACGCCACCATTCGACGCTGGTGCGGCCCGGAGTGGCGGATCGGGGCATCCCGCCGGACCCGGGCGGCATCCGCCCTCGCCGAGTTGCAAGCCCGTAACGAATCAGGCGCTCCCCTCAATGCCAAGGAGTTCCCCGAGCTTGGGAAAGTTCAACTCATCAATGGGCGGGTCCACAGCCCGCGCTTTGGAAACCTCGCCTTTCTGCGCTCAGTCGAGGAACTCGGGATCAAGAAGATCACCCCCGAGGAGAAACGGGCCTACGTCTTCTTCCGCGACCGCTACCAGAGCCACTGGTCCCAATACTTCGACCCCATCGCCGCCCGCCTGTCCATGAAAGACGGTAAGATTTCGGGCGACATCACCATCCTTCCCCTCATCGGGGGATCGGACTCCCGCCGGATGATCAGCACCGTGGGCGAGGTCAAGCTCAAGGACTCCTCGGGCGACCCCCACCCCGAGGCTCTTCTTCACTGGGTCACCGCTCTGGACATGGACTCGCCCGAATTGAAACAGGCGAGCAACTTCGCCGCCCTCATGGCTCCCTCGCTCGGCACCGGCGCATTCAGCTGGATCGGCGAATCCTATTCCATCTATCTCGACCGCTCTCCCTTTTTCAAAGAACTCGGGCAAGCTTTCGCCAAGGGAGGGGAAGATGCAGCCGAAGACTTCATGGAGAAAAACTGGGGTCGCATTCCTGCAGCCCTCAACGTCGAGGTGCGCAACCCCTTTAAGCTGACCGCCTTCCTCGCTGGCTTCCGTGCGTGGCTCGAGCAGACCGCACCAGGGATGACCGTTTGGTCGAATCATTCCCACAAGAAGCAAGGCTACGTAAAGATCGCCCCCGGCAAGGAACTCGAGGACGACCTCGCGGAGGACGGAGCCGCCCCCATCGCCCTGTATTACGTACCCTCCTCGAAAGTACTCACCGTCAGCTTGAGCGAGGACATGATCAAGCGGGCCATTGACCGAAGCCTCCTTCGCCGGACGAATGACACCGCCCTCCCCGTCGCCAATTGGTCGGGCAAAAGCTCAGCCTTCCTCGCCAAGAACCCACTCATCGATCTATTGGATGGCGTACTGCAGAGTGAAAGTCTCAAGCGCTTCCAAGAACAGTCATGGAGCAACCTCCATGCCCTCAACGAGTGGCGCGTGCAGCTCGGCAAAAAGGACGCCCTCGCCTACCACCTCGACGTTTGGCAAACCGAACTCCAGTGCCCGGGGGGCGGAAAGTATTCCTGGAACGAAAAATTTCAGACTTACGAATCCAGCGTCTTCGGACACCCCGGCAAGCCAAGCATGCCAAAGAAAGGGATCGGACTGCTCGGCCCTTTTGGCTCAGTCGATTTCGGAATCACCTTCGAAAATGACGGTTTGAGGGCACAGGGCTCCATCTCCCGAAAAAGCCCGGCAGCAAAGGCTCCCGAGCAGGATTGAACCACAGGCATCATTGCGCGTGAACCGCCTTACCCTTTCTTTTGCTTGTCTTGGAGCAATTCTCGTTTGGCCTGCGCTTGCATACTGGTTGAGTCATACCTGGATGGACCAACCTGACGAATCGATCTTCCTCTTCGCCGCCTTACCCTCCCTCATTCTCGTCCCCCTTGCCCTGATTGTCGGGTGGGAATTCGTGAGCGAAAACTTTGTCTTTCTTTCCTCCGCCCTAGCCATAACCGGATGGGTCCTTCCCTTGACCCTATTCCTCAGGAGGTCGAGGGAACGCTCTGCCCAATTTCTATTCCTGGCAATCACTTCCGGCGTATCCCTTGGCCAATCCTTACTCGGAATGGTAATCATCGCAGGCAAGGACGTCTAACAACCAAAGGACCAATCGAGCAAGCAAATGCCTCTACCGATGGAAAAATATCTGAACCTTGCCAAAGGGCTGAGCATACTTGGCTTCCTCTGCCTGCTTAGCTCCACCTATCTCCTCCGCTCGGAAGTCCTCGAGCTCAACGAGATTCGATTTTCCTCCGAGAGCTTGAAATCTGACGAGGCCATGCGCGAACTCAAGGAAAACCATCCCCTGCGCGTTCAGGAATACGAGGTTGAAAAAAAGAACCACGAGCTCCGGATGGAGCACTATCAGGAAATGCTCGACCTCTACCAGTCGGACTACGACGAATACGTCAGGCGAATCAAGGACAAGTACAACCCTCCCTACTTGCCATCGAAACCCCAACCACCTCAACCGCCCGAGGTTGGGCAAAAACTGGCCCAGACCACCCTCGCCTTTCGCAAACAACAGCACGAATACTTCAAGATGGCCAAGCAATTGAATCTCGTTAGCTTGTTCTCCGCTCTTCTTCTCGTCGGTGGGCTACTCTTCTTGCTCATGTTCGACAAGGGAAAGGAACGTATCCTTTATCTTGCCGTGCTTGCCGTGAGCTTCTTTTTCATGATCGGTCCATCCTTTCATTCCATCCTGAGCGCCATCGTGGGATTTCTTCAAGCCCCCAACCCATATTGACAAGGTCGGGACGCGGTTCGCTTACTGGCTCACAGTGGATCGCCACGGGCATTTCTCAATGCCCTCGCGATGACAACGCACACACTCTGTCATTGCGAGGAGGGAGCGAAGTGACGGACGCGGCAATCCATCGTGTCTCGAGGCGCGCGTTCGGGGGATGCGGTTCGGCTACTGAGGACCAGTGGATCGCCACGGGCTATGCCCTCGCGATGACAACTAGCTAATGCTTACGCTCGGGCTCCGCTCGGCTCGTTTGGCCCGGCTCCGCCTCGGGCCAAGACTCCACTCGCTCCGCCCTTTTTTGTCGCCCTGTCCGT
>JABGWD010000225.1 GCA_018645725.1 Opitutia bacterium | reverse complement strand
CGCCGCCGCAACAAAGGCGAAGAAGGCCAACCCCGCTCAACGCGCAAGACGAGGACTCGTCCATGCCTTGCTTAACCACAACGATTTTGTTTCGATCAGGTAAATCATGGACATGAACCGCAGATTGTTTCTAGGTGGTTCGGGACTGGGTTTCGGTTCGCTCGCCCTGTCCACCATGCTCCGCGGGGCGGAACTGGGCGTGAACGGCCTGCCCCACGTTGCCCCGAAGGCAAAGAGCGTGATTTGGCTTTTCATGCGCGGCGGCGTGAGCCACATGGAAAGCTTCGATCCAAAGCCGACCCTAAATGAACTGTCGGGCAAGTCAATCGGCGACACGCGCTTCAAGTACGTCCAGAACCCCGAGCTCCTGAAGAAGGTCCGGGTAGTGGTTGTGAACGATGCCAACGGCCAGCAACGCAACAAGCTTTACCCTCTCCAAGTCGGCTACAAGAAATACGGCCAGAGTGGAATCGAAGTCAGCGACTGGTTCCCCAATATCGGAGGCTGCATCGATGACATCGCCATCATCCGCTCCATGTGGACGACCGACGACAACCATGGGGCTCAGGTCCAGTTCCACTCTGGTCGCCACATGCTCGATCCCCGCGTCCCCACCATCGGTGCCTGGATCAACTGGGGTCTCGGCACCTTGAACGAGAACCTTCCGCAGTTCATCGGCATGGGACCGCGCTTCTTCGACCGCAGCGACGGGCATTACCTCGGACCGGCCTATGACGAGGTAAAGTTGAAAATCGATCCCAAAAACCCACTCGACTACGCCAAGCCGCAAGGCGACCTCACCGCGGAAGAGCAACGCCTTGGCTTTGGCCTGGTCAAACGCCTCAACCACCTGAGCCTCGAGCGTTATCCGGACGATACCAAGCTCGATGCCCGAATCAAGTCCTATGAACTGGCCTACCGCATGCAGACCTCCGTACCCGGCGTGGTGAATTTCGACAAGGAGACCGAGGCCACCAAGAAACTCTATGGATTCGACCAAAAGGAGACACGGCCCTTTGGCCAGCAACTGCTCGCGGCCCGGCGATTCGTTGAACGCGGCGTACGCTTCATCCAAATCATGCATGGCGACGGGGCGGCTGGAGCCTGGGATCAGCACTCCAACCTCAAGTCCGGCCACACCAAACTCGCCATGCAAGTGGACCGTCCCATCGCCGGCCTCTTGAAAGACCTCAAGTCACGCGGCCTGCTCGACGAAACCCTGGTCGTCTTCGCCACCGAGTTCGGACGCACCCCGGGTTCCCAAGGCTCCAACGGGCGTGACCACCACCCCTACGCCTTCAGCATCTGGATGGCGGGCGGCGGAATCAAGGGCGGCGTGACCCACGGGGCTACCGACGACATCGGCTTTCACCCTACCGAGGACCCCCACTACGTCACGGATGCGCACGCCACCATTCTGCACCAGCTCGGCCTCGACCCACACGCCATGGAAATCCCGGGTCACAAGCGTCTTGAACAAGACTTCGGAAAACCCATCCGGAACATCATCGCCTGAGCCCGAAGGCTAAGGTATCGGGCAAGCCATTGCGTGGCATCGAATGGTCCCATGGCATACGGGCTCCCTCAACACCTAATCGACAGACCCAAGGAACTTCAAAAAACTGTCAGGCCCATGGAAAACAAAGGAGCCCCTAACCACCAGCTATCAGGTACTTATGGAGCCACCCGTCATCTCCGGACGCATAATTCTGGCGCACCGAAACCGGAACCATTGTATGCTACGACCTGCGGAAGAAATGAATAAAATAAACAATCCCGTCTTCTGAAAGCTGGACAAGAACAATCATTGGCTGCAGTAGTGAAGGAAAATCCCTGCATGAGAACTTTTCAAAACAAATTGTTTTTCACCCTGGTCACCTGCCTTGCATGGTCAGTAGCCACTCTCGCCAAGGAAGTCGAGGACACCAAGGCTTGGGAAAAGGAAGTTCCCGAGAACAAGCAAGACCTGCTGGCCATTCAAACCAAGCTGCAATCCGTCTTGACGAAGGCGAAGGAAGCGGTCGTGGCGGTGCAGAGCGGTGGAGGTGCCGGTAGTGGGGTTATCGTGAGCAAGGACGGGCTCGTGTTGACTGCGGGTCATATCTCAGGAAGGCCGGGACGCAGCGTGAAGATCGTCCTTCCGGATGGGCGGAGAGTCGATGCCGTCACCCTGGGAGGTTCCGAAATATCGGATTCAGGAATGTGCAGGATCAAGGAGGAAGGCAAATGGCCGTTCTCCCCGATGGCCGAAAAAGGGAAATCCCAGGTTGGGGATTGGTGCTTTGCCCTCGGACATCCCGGCGGGTTTTTTGAAAAACGTGGCATGGTCATGAGAATTGGTCGTGTCATACACAAGCGACACGCCACCCTGCGAACGGATTGCCGCTTGCTGGGCGGAGATTCAGGAGGCCCATTGTTCAACCTTGATGGTGAAGTGATCGGCATACACAGCCGGATAGCCATGACCGATGATGCGAATTTCCACGCGCCGATTGAAAGCTACCACGAGCACTGGGATCTCTTTAAGGAAGGCCAAATGATTTCCCGCAGGGATCTGCAAAAGGGAGGCTTTCTGGGTGTAGGCACGGAAGAAACCGAGGAAGGCTTGAAAATTTTGGATTTGGTCAAGGAATCCGCCGCGGACAAAGGGGGTATTCTTGAGGCGGATGTCATAATCGCAATCGATGGAGAACCGATTGATAGCCAGGAAGAACTTTTCATCGTGGTTGGTTCCCGGGAACCGGATGATGAAGTTGTGATTGACCTAAGGCGGGGAAAGAAAGAACTAACCATCACCCTCAAATTAGGCAAACGACCCGAATAAGTATGCAGACTCCCCTACAGAGACTTCTTAATCAACTGCCAATGGTTTGCCTGTTCCTTTTCATTCCATCGCTGACTCACCTGCAGGCCATCGATCTTCTGCCCGTTGAAGAGCGTAGAAACGGCAGGGAAACCTTGGACGCATTTGAGGAGGCTTCAAAAGCGGGTTTCAGGTCCACCGTACGGCTTGTCAGCAAGGGACGCATCCTTGCCTTGGGCACAATCGTAAGCAGTAAGGGTCACGTCATAACCAAGGCCAGTTCCTGCAT
>JABGWD010000224.1 GCA_018645725.1 Opitutia bacterium | reverse complement strand
AATGGGAAAGAACCGAGGGGAACTGGCGATCATCTTGGCAGTCATCCTCCTCTGTCCGTCGTGCACCCGGCTCGGAACGCCCCCGAAGAAACTCGGGTTGTTATTGGCCGTTGAACCGAAGACGTCCCCCTGCTCATTGAGTCCGACCCCCCAAGTATTATTGTTATACTGATGAAGAAATTCCATCTTCGAGCCATCCGATTTGAAACGGAAGGTTCCCGATCCGAAATTGTGCCTCTCTCCGTTCACTTCCCCGTTGAAGCGCGAATAGCCGACCGTTCCATAGATCCAATTGTCCAAGCCATAGCGCAGGTTGCTCGGTCCGGCGTGCGTATCCCCGGTTCCAAAACCAGTGAAGAGGACTTCCCGGACGTCCGCCTTGTCGTCCCCATCCGTATCCTTGAGGAACAGGAAGTCGGGGGCATGGGCAAGAATCACCCCTCCCCGGGCAAAGGTCATGGAAGTCGGGATGTTAAATCCCTCGGCAAAAACGGTGAACTTGTCCGCCTTGCCATCCCCGTCGGTATCCTCGCAAATCTTGATCCGGTCATTGCCCTTCCTACCATCCTTGATCTCATTCGGATAGTCCACGGTTTCCACCACCCAGAGACGTCCGCGTTCGTCCCATTGAAAATAGATCGGATTGACGATCTCAGGCTCGGATGCAAAGAGCTCAAGGCTGAAGCCAACAGGGACCTGCGTGTGCTTCATGCTATCCTCGGGGGCAAGAGGAAGCTGGAATGGCAAAGGTTCGGGCCTGCGCTCGTAGTTAGGGATATTATCGCGTTTCTCGTACTTCAAGGGGGCGCGGGCTGCTAGAAAAGTTTCGTAGCGCTTGCGGGCGGAATCTCCCACCGCCCAGAGAATTCCCTTCTTCAGGAGAGACTGAAACCCCGCGTTGTTCCATACCCGTTCATCATGTCCGGAAGCCGTGTAGAATACCCGACCCTTGCCTTCCGTCCTGACCCAGGTCCATGGCTCGGGCTCCTTGTGCGGATCGCCCGGCATGGAATCGCGCACCATGAGGACGGTCCGGTTCTTCGGATTATGGCGGTGATGAAAGTAAGTTTCGTCCCAAGCCTTGATCTCACCTACCCCGGAAACCGCAGGGTGATCCTTGGCAACGATCCTTGGACTGAAGACCGTGCCTTGGTGACTCTTGAAGCGCCCACCCACCAACTGGTCGAATTCCGGAACGTTCGAAAAACACCAGCTGGCGCAATGCACGGGCACGAAGCCCTTGCCTTTCTTGACGAATGACAGAAGGTTTTTCCATTGAAGAGCGGTGATCTTCGGATGATTCGCGTAGAGGAGCAAAGCGTCGAACTTATCGAGGTACTCGGCATCGTCCAAGGATTGCCCCACGCTCGTGACGTAATCGAAATAAATCGCATCCCGGCCCAGAGCCTTCGAAAGGATCGGGAAATATTCATTCGAATTATGATGCTTGGACTCGTGCCCAAGAAAAAGCACGCGGATCGGATCGGCCAAAGCGTTCCCGAAAAGAAAGGTCAACAAAAGCAAAAGGAACGAGAAACGTCGCATGTTCATAAAAGGGATCGGGGTTTCTGAAAGGGGTGAGGGAAAATACGATGATTACTTTACCATAAAGTCTTCGCAAACGATAGGTTGACTTCGTCATATTTTATTGAAAGTTAGCCATATGAAGAAAACCGATATCTCCAGAAAACAGAAAGGCTTTTTGGCAGAAATTCACTCAACATCTAGCTTTCTAAGTATGCTTGATACACTTGAGGGTATTTCCTTTTTCGCAAAAGATCTGGATTTTCGTTTAATCTTCGCCAACCCGCATTTTTATCGAAGGCTCGGTTTGAAATCACAAAAAGAACTATTGGGAAAGAATGATTTCGAACTTTTCCCCGAGCCATTGGCCAAGAAGTTCAGGAAGGACGACGAGTGGATCATAAGGAAGTCCAAACCCATGACCGGTCTGGTCGAGTTATTCCTGAACCTTCAAGGGATTCCCGCTTGGTACCTGACCAACAAGTTCCCCATAATGAACAAGAAGGGGCAGCCGATCGGAGTGATGGGAACGGTGCAAAAATATGACAAGGACAGCCTCGGGCTGACCCGGGACAGGAAAATGGAGTCCATTATCGAGCAACTGCGCTCGGAAGGAATCAATGCCCCGAGCATCAATCGCTTGGCAAAAGCAAACGGGATGTCTCACCGCCAACTCAACCGTAGGTTCAAGGAGGCAACGGGCCTTACTCCGCAGCAATTCATGGTTCGTTCACGAATCGAGAAAGCTTGCGAAATGCTCCGGGAGTCCGAGCTCCCGATTTCGGACCTAGCCTACGACCTCGGGTTTTGCGATCAGAGCGCCTTCACCGCCCAGTTCCGCAAAAGGATGACCCTAACCCCCAAGAAATATCGCGAACAGTACGGACGGAGCTAGGAACTGATTATTGCTTGGTCGCCACGACAAAACCCCGGTCAGCCAAAGATGGCTTGAGCGGACCGACCGAGAAGCCGAGCCTTTGCAGAATCTCGCCATACTCCCCTGCCGTGTAGCACTTTCCTTGGGTTATGCTCATGAGCAGGGCGGAGTATTCGGCCACCGGCAAGGGGCCGGTCTTTTGGTCATTTAAAAAGGCTTCGTGGATTACGAGTATGCCATTGGGGGGAAGAACGTCTCGGGCCTTGGCCATGATTCGTTCGACCTCCGGAAAATCCCAATCGTGCAGAACGTTGGAAAGCAGAACGACGTCATGATCGCCTGGCCATGGATCGGAAAAGAAATCACCGGTGTGAACCGTCAAGCGATCCTGCATCCCCCGTTTGCGTATATAATCCCGGGCAATCCCGTCCACCGGAGCTTGCTCCATGACAACCCCGGTCAGTTCAGGGTTGGCCGACATCAGGCAGGATGCATAGACCCCGGAACCACCCCCGACGTCCAGTACGCCCGAGCGGTTGACCAAGTCGGGTTTCAAGGCCTTCGCCAAAGCCTGCCCAATTGAGACTCCCCGGCTGTCCATGATGGCGGTGAAATCATGGGCAAAACCTTCCTCCTTCATCGACTCATGCCAGTCATCCCCTTCCTCCTTGGCCTGCCAATTGGCCGGTTTGCCCGTCTTCAATACGGTTACGAAATCACGGGCTGCCTGGGTATCGGAGATCGGAGCGTAATACGGGCCCAAGTACCAAGGGGAATCCTTCACCATGTACTCCTTGCCCAAGGTCGTGAGACTCAGAGTTCCGTCGTCCGCATTCTCGATCAAGCCACTCGCCCGGCAAAGGGTCAGCAGAACGTCGAAGGGCCTTTCGTGAAAGCCCAGAAGTTCACGGGCTTCCTTTTCCGAAAGTCCCGGGTTTGCGAGGAGCCAGGAGAAGAAATCGAATTTGGCCAAAGCCGCGGCAAGAAGTTCGGCAGCAAACTGACGGTCGCGAAACCGCAAAAGCTGGGCGGGATCCCCGCTCGGAAGGGCCGGGGGAATCACTTTGCTTTGGGTTGGCCGCTCTTCCACAGCACGATCTTGGATACGTCGTTTTTCGAGGCCGGTCCTTTGGTACTGCGCCCCCGCTTGACGTCTTTCTCGAGAAGGGCAAGTAGCTTGGCCACCACCTCGGGTTTTTCACGGTAAAGATTTTTCTTTTCCCCTACGTCGGACTTCATGTCGTACAACTGAGCAGGCAAAGCCCCCTTGGCTTGGCTCTCCTTGGGAGAAGTCCAGCCTCCCGAAGCCCGGGCCAAGAGCAACTTCCACTGGCCTTGCCGATAGGCAAAGTGACCGCTTATGGAATGATGGATGACCCCGTTGCGGGTGGAAACGATCGGTTTTTCCGAAAGCGCGGGAAGAAAGCTCACGCTATCCTCGGCGCTTCCCGTGGGTGCTTTCGTTTCCAAAACCTCGGATACGGTGGCAAAGAGATCCGTCAGGCAGATCAGTTGATCGGACTGGCTACCGGGCTTCACCTTACCCGGCCACTTCACGATAAAGGGAATACGGTGTCCACCGTCCCATAGGTCGGCCTTGGAACCGCGCAGGTGGGCGCTCACGACATGTCCCTTCTTGGCCAAGTCTCCTATGCCTGCCGCCTTGGAGCAACCGTTGTCACTGGTAAAGACAAACAAGGTATTGTCCGTTTCCCCGATCCTTTTCAAGGCGGCTTGGATCTCGCCCACGACGTTTTCAGTCTGCATGACGAAATCCCCATATTTGCCAAGGCCACTCTTCCCCTCCCACTCGGGGGAAGGCAAAATGGGCGTATGAGGAGACCCCAGGGGCACGTAGAGGAAAAAGGACTCCTTCTTGCCCTTGCGCGACTCAAGGTACTTGACCGACTCACGGGTCAGGCGGGGAAGCATGTTGATAGGCGGGTCATGGGCGACGACCTTGTCGTCCTCGATCACTGCCTCCATGTTGCGGGCGTGGTGGAAGCCACGGAAATGGTCGAAACCCCGGTGAAGCGGACCGTCGGGAATCTTGGATCCCACGGGCGGAGTTTTGTGCTTCTTTCGCGAATACTCATCCCCGCTCTTGGGGTCGAGATACTTGAAGTCAAGGTGCCACTTGCCTACGATCGCCGTATGATAGCCTTGTTGCTTGAGAAAGCTCGCAACGGTGGGACGGCCCTTGGCAATCAAACAGGGAGCGAACCCCTGAACGACTCCGGATTGCAACTTGGTACGCCAACTGTAGCGCCCGGTCAGAAGGCCGTACCGGGTGGGCGTGCATACCGACGACCCGGAGTGAGCATCGGTAAAAATCATCCCCTCCGAAGCAAGCTTGTCGACATGAGGAGTCGGGATCTTCCCGTTCTTCGGGTTCAGGCATTGAATGTCGCCGTACCCGAGATCGTCGCAAATGACGTAAACGACATTGGGCTTTTCCCCGGCAAAGGCTTGAAAAAGAAAGGAAAGAAAAAACAGAGGAAGGAATCGTTTCATCCGCGAACCTTGCTTGGATTATCCTGAGCAGACAAGCCTTTTTGCGGGGGTCAAAAGATATTTTGCACCCGGAAAGCAATCCCGTTTCTCTTGAAAGTCAGAACGTCCCACACTCTTCTTTCAATTCGTAAGCAACGCGCGCATGAAAGCTTGCTTGCTTGCCTTTCTTATCTACAGTAACTCGGCACGAATATAACTTTCAAACCAGAACATCATGAAATCCCCCAAGACCCTTACCCGGCGTACTTTCATTTCAACCGCGGCTACTTCATCCCTTGCCGTACCGAGCATTCTCTCGGCCAAGAAGAGCCAATCGGGACCGCTCGTCATAGGGGAAGGCGAATACCGCTACGAAGTCCATCATGACTGGGCCAAGCTCCCTGACAAATACACTTGGCAAACCACCCACAACGTTGCCGTGGACAAGACAGGGAACCTTTACGTCATTCACGAAGGCCGTCGCAACCTGAAGGATCATCCTTCTATTTTCGTATTCGATCCAAATGGCAAATTCATCCGGGCCTTCGGGAATCAATTTCAGGGAGGAGGACACGGACTGGAAGTACGCCAGGAAGGGAACGAGGAATTCCTTTATGTTTGCGCTTACCAAAACGTGAAGGCCTTCGCCAAGCTTACGCTCAAAGGGGAAAAAGTCTGGGAAAAGTATGCCCCGATGGACAGCGGAGTCTACCGGAAGGGCGAGGATGGACCGGATGCCGTGAGGTTTCAAGGAAAGGGCCGCCCACGCTGGGGACGGGACGCATTT
>JABGWD010000223.1 GCA_018645725.1 Opitutia bacterium | reverse complement strand
GGGGGGGGGTGAGCGTGGTGTGCTCGAGCACGAGGTATTTTCCGTAGGCACTGTGCCCGGAGGTGGCGTTGAGGTGGCGGACGATCCCGGCCATGGCGGAGAATACCTTGTCGTCCGCCCGGCCCCGGGAGTCCCGTTTGACGGGGTAGAGGTCGAGCCCTTCGTGAAATTTGTACCCGTTGTTGCGCACGCATCCGAATGCACCGGAGGAAAAGGATTTGTCGGGTCCCGTTTTCTGGAGAAATGCGGAGTAGTCCATTCCCTTGGCAAAGGCCGGGTTGGGGGTGGGCCAAGAGAGATGAAAGGACGGTTTGTTTCCGAAGAGGGGGAGGCAGAGGAGGAGGGGGAGAAGAAAAGGGATCGGCTTGGACAATGGGAAAGAGCGCACGCCTAGCCTTTCTTTGCCTCGTATTCGGCCCGGATGTGAACGAGCGAGGTGTTGAGCTCGTTGTAGAGGAAGAGGGCATTTTCCTGAGGCATGTTGGAAGAGAGTACAAAGGGGAGAACCCCGTTGGTTATAGCTCCTTCGATGGGGTGAACCCCTACGATCTCACCTCCCACGACCAAATGCAGTCTTTTTCCAACGTTGCTTGCGGTTTCCTTTTGCAGGGTCATGGCGCTCCGGCGGTCGAAGGAGAACCAAAGGGCGAACATGCGGTCGGTCGGTTCTTCGGTCATGATGTTCGCAATGGTGCCCAACTGGACCAATCTGACGTCGTATTCGTCCAAAATGGGGATGGGGGCGGCTCCTTCCAGAAAAATTCGGGGCCGCATGGTGATCTTTTTGGGATCGGAGCGGAATTTCCGGCAGGAAGAGAGGGCAAGGGCCGGCAAAAGAGAGAGAAGAAGGTTTCTTCTCGTTACTTTCGCAAGAAAGGGATAGGAGAAGGGAATCTTGGTTTTCCGGGGATGGGAGAGTCCGTGTTTACTAGGTTGTTGCATGAATTACCAATTTACCTAAACATCAATTCGATCAGGTTGAAATGAAAAAGTGCGAAGAACAAAAAGTTACCGACCCGGAATCGGCCGGTTTGGCCGGTCTGGTTCTCGATGCCCAACCCCGATTGCTCGGAGGTATCGAGGGTTCGGAAACCCTGATCGATTCAATCAAGGTATTCGTCCGGTCGATGGGTACGCTGGGGGTGCCTTTGTGCGTGACCGAACAGGTCCCCGACAAACTCGGGTCGACCGAGGAGGGCATTCTCGAGGCTTGCGCCGGTTCCCCAGCCCTTTCAAAGGATAGCTTTTCCGCATTCGGTTGTCCGGACTTCGATGAATGGATTGGGGCGCGTGGAACGGAACATTTGTTGCTCAGTGGGATCGAAACCCCGATTTGCGTATACCTGACGGCCGTCGATGCGGTGAGGCGGGGCTTGACCGTGACCATCCTGACCGACTGCGTGGGCTGCCGGAGACCGGAAGACGGAACATGGGCCCTGCGCAAACTGGAAAATCTCGGTTGTCATCTCCTTCCTTTGGAAAGTCTCCTCTATGCCATGCTCAAGAGCGCCCGGCACGAGGAGTTCCGTTCGATTTCAGCTCTGGTCAAGGACCGAACGCCCTGATTCATTTTCTCTCCTCCTCCTCCCGAAAAACCTCCCTCCCAAAAAATTCTCCCGATATGCTCGCAGAAACCTGCTCGGCCACACTTCAAGGCGTAAACGCTCTTCCCGTAACCGTGGAAGCCAACGGTGGAGAAAAAGGCGAACCCAGGTGCATCCTGGTCGGCTTGCCTGACGCCGCAGTCAAGGAATCCTTGGATCGCGTGCTTTCGAGCCTGGCGAATACCGGGTATTCCTCGCCCCGTACCCGGGTGACGATCAACCTGGCGCCCGGGGATCTCCGCAAGGAGGGGGCCGCCTTCGATTTGCCCATCGCTCTTTGCCTGCTTGCCGCGATGGGACAAATCCCGGGGGGCAGGCTGAAGGACTTTCTGATCGCAGGGGAACTGGGGCTTTCGGGGGAGACCCGGAGGGTCCGCGGGGGGTTGTCGATGGCGATGCTTGCGGGAAAGACAGGGAAGAAGGGGGTCGTGCTGCCCCGGGAATCGGCCGAGGAGGCCTGCTTGATGGAGGGGGTGAAGGTGTACCCCGTGGATTCGCTGGCTCAAGCGGTCTCGTTCTTTTCCGGGGAATCCGAGCAGGCGCCCATGGAAAAGTCAGAGAGTCCTTTTCAATTGAAGCATGATTATTCGGGAGGCTTGGATTTTTCCGAGGTCAAGGGACAGGCGAAGGTGCGAAGGGCGGTGGAAGTTGCGGTTGCGGGTGGACACAACTTGCTGATGTTGGGCCCTCCGGGTTCCGGGAAATCGATGATTGCGAAGAGAATTCCATCGATCCTGCCCAAACCAAGCATGAACGAGTTCCTCGAAATCCTGAACGTTTATTCGGCGGGGGGGAATTCGTTGGTCAAGGAGGGGAAGTCCCTGAGCCGGCCGGTCCGCAACCCCCACCATACGATCAGTGACGTCGGTTTGCTCGGGGGCGGGACGATTCCGGGACCGGGGGAAATTTCACTGGCTCACAACGGGGTTCTTTTTCTCGACGAATTGCCGGAGTTCAAGAGGTCGGCCCTGGAAGTCTTGCGCCAACCCCTGGAGGATGGGGAGGTCACGATTTCGAGGAGCGCGGGCAAAATCACTTTGCCCAGCCGGTTTATGCTGGTGGCCGCAATGAATCCGTGCCCGTGCGGGTATCTGGGGGATACGACGAGGGAGTGCCGGTGCTCGATGCCCCAAATTCAAAGATACCGGGCCCGGGTGAGCGGACCGTTGCTGGACCGGATAGACATTCACGTCGAGGCTCCTGCGGTAAGGGTCGAGGATTTGCAGATTCGGGAGAAAGGGGAATCATCCGGAAACATGAGGGTCAGGGTAGAGAACTGCCGGGAAGTTCAAAAGCAAAGATTCGCGAATACTTCCATAACTTGTAATGCAAACATGCCGAATAAAATGATTGGCGCGTATTGTGAACTTTCCGATGATGATTTGCATATGTTGAGACGGGCAATGAACGAACTTTCCTTGTCGGCCCGGGCCTATGACCGAATACTCAAGCTATCCCGTACCATTGCCGATTTGGGTGATTCGAAATGCATACGAAAAGTACATTTGCTCGAGGCCATACAGTATCGGAGTATGGACCGTTCCGTTATACTCTAAATTACTTCTTTACAATATATGTTTAATTGATAAAAAATAATAATTTCCCTAAATTATATAAGCAAAAGATATGAATATTGATGAGAACGTAAGCATTAAGGAACTCGAGGCCTTGAAGAAAAAGATTGATAAGAAGATTGAAGCGAAAAAGTCTTCGAAGGTTGATCAGGGCGCCCTGTACGAATTGATCAAGAAGGATCACGAGACGCATCGCAGGGAGGATGGAAGAAAGGTTTTCCGCGGAGTCGTGGATTACTTGGAATGCTATGTGAATGGCCTTCCGCCCATTGCGAAATCAGCCTTTTGCGAGCGTTTCGGGATAAAGGGAAAGAGAACCAAGATTACCCCGGAGGTAGTTTCCGAGGTCAAGGGACTCTTGGTCGAGGGGAAATCCCTCAAGGAGGTTTCCGAGCTCTCCGGGGTTTCGCCTGCGAGTTGTCACAAGATCAAGAAGGGGGATTACGACACCTGATTTTTCAAGGTTATCCGAATTTGTTTGAAAAGCCGCGTTTTGATGCGGCTTTTCTTTTGGGAGCAAGGGATTGGTCCGGGTTTTGCAAAAGATGGTCCAAAAAATAAACGACGAGTACTATTTGAACCGGGCGGAAGCGATCTCGTATATATTGCAGGCTTATCACGCAAAATGGTGCTATGCCCGGTGGAGTCGGGATGAAGTGGCCTTTTCCTACGAGACCAAAGGCGGTGAGAGGTTGCGTTTTCTCGTTCCTGCTTTCAAGACGAAATCAAGCAAGACGGTACGAGTGAGGAAATTCGATTTGGATCACTCTTTCGGGAACCAATGAAAAAAGGGTCCCCGGGGGATCAGGTTTCTTCTTCCTCGTCGGAAAGGTCGAGCTTGTGCATGGTGGTTTCCTCACCTTTGGAGTCGGTGGTGATTACCTTCATGATTTTGCAATCCTTTCCCTGAGCTTGAAAGCGGCTGGGTTCGCCATCCGCGCCAATTTTTTGCATAAGACCGGGCTTCTTGTCGATTTCCACGCACTCAAGAAAGTCCTTGCCGTTGTAGCCTTGTTCGTGAGAGGTGGAATAGAGACCGTCCGGATGAACGAAGCAAACGATACGGCCGTAGCGGAAGGCACCGCCGCGCTTGTGCCGGACGACGTCGCCTTTCTCGAAGGTCTTTTTCTTGAAAAGCATCTTTCGGGGCGTGTATAACTTGAGCTTGGAACGCTTGGCCTTGAATGTTTTCAAACCATCGCTGCCTTTTTCCAAGGGGGTCAGTTCATCAGGGTGGATTTCCACGCACTCCAAAGTGGGATCCCCTGGGTTGTCCTGAAGAATCATGAGAACTTCGCCACAACGCTTCTTGCCTCTTGAGCTCGAGGTTTCCCTGATGTGATCCCCAATTTCGACGTCACGTATGTTCTTCTTTTTCTTTTTCTTGTTTTTGGCCGGGGTGCTCATGGTTATCAATTCTACAAGCTATTTGAGAGAGCCCGTCTGCGCCAACCTTTTTTTTCGGCAGTCTCCGCAAATGCAAAACTTTCCGTGTCCGTAGTCTCCGGGGATCGGCAAATCCATAAAAAGAGAATTGTCTTCGGGGGCCTTTGTCGTCCTCCCATTTGGTTTCGTTCGGTTTGGGAGGGTTCGGGTCGATGAGGGCGAATTCCTCTGGGCAACCGGTCTGTTCTTTAGCTGCTGCTCGTAGCGGGCCCTTTCGACTTTGCGTAATTCAAAGAGATAGGCAACCCCCTGCTTGAAGTCGGTCTGGTCGATGTCGATCGAGGCAGTCATTTTCGAACCGATTGAGGGGGAAACGCTGAGATTTCTTCCTCTCAAAGCGACTGCGACCACTTCCTTTCCTGCGGGCACGGGAGCGGATCCCATGAGTTGTCCGCTTGACGAATAAGCCTTGAAGGTAAGATCCTGCATGACCTTGACCGATTTGAGAGGAAAGACCGAAGGGGAAACGCTTGTCCAGTTTTTCACTGCAGCCAAAAGTTCCTTGCTGAAGCCAGGGACCTGGGGTTTGGTCGGTTCGGGTTCGGGTTTGGGCTCGGGTTTGGGTCTGGGTATGGGTTTGGGCTTGGGTTCGGGTTCGGGTCTGGGTTCCGGTAGCGCGGGCGGCAAAGGTTTGGCAGCGGCGGTTTCGTTGCCGTCGGTCGCATTGTTATCCGATGCCGGTTCTTCCTGCTGAAGCATATCGCAGGAAGCAAAGAGAAAAAAGACCAGGCACAGGACGGAAGTAAGTATTCTCATCCAAGGAGATCAAGAAAAACCAAGCAATTTGGCAAGGTTATACTACGGGGACAAAATAGGTTGGAATAAGTTCTTGGTCAGGGAAAGGAACTTGGGTAAGCTCGGAGCAATGTTTCATTCCCGTTGTCTTTTCCCAATCCTCAATTTCTCCCTGTTCTCGGGTTTGCTCGTTTGCGAGTTGGTCATCCAACGATTGTTGAATCCATGGATGCTTGGCCTTTGCGCGATTGGAGCGGTCGGAAACCTGTACTGGGCTTTTGTCGTTTTCCAAGGTGAACCGAGTGAGCTTCCCGGAGAGAAAATTCCTCGTTCGGAGGAGAAATCCGCCATCATGTGCGATCTAGACAAAGAGATCGAGAGACGGCGGGAAATCGAGAAAGTCGAGAAAAACTAATTCATATGAGCGCTTACAGAACCTCACCGGTTTCCACGAACCGCATGCCCCCGGGGATTCCCTACATCATCTCCAACGAAGCGGCGGAGCGCTTTTCGTTCTACGGGATGAAGACGATTCTTGCCATATTCATGACGAATTACTTGGTCGACGGAGCGGGAAGTCCCGATCTTATGAACGAGGGTCAGGCAACGGTTTGGGTGCATGCCTTTGTCACTGCGGTTTACTTCACCCCGTTGATCGGGTCGTTTTTGGCGGATGCATTTCTAGGGAAGTACAAAACGATCATTTGCTTATCCATAGTCTACTGCTTGGGGCATCTGTCTTTGGCCTTGGATGAGACCCGTTTGGGACTGATCGTAGGGTTGAGTCTCATTGCCATCGGCGCAGGAGGGATCAAGGGATGCGTATCGGCTCATGTCGGAGATCAATTCGGCAAAGAAAACGGAGGGCTTTTGGAAAAAGTGTATGGTTGGTTCTACCTTTCAATCAACCTCGGGGCCTTTGCGTCGACCCTTCTGACACCTTGGCTCCTCGAGCATTATGGTCCCAGCGTAGCTTTCGGAGTGCCCGGGTTGCTCATGCTTATTGCCACGCTTGCTTTTTGGGCGGGGCGAAACGAGTTCGCTCACGTGCCTGCCCGAGGGATGGAATTCATTCGCCAGACCTTTTCCTCATTGGGGCTCAAGACGATGGGTAAGCTGATGGTGATCTACGTAATGGTCGCGATGTTTTGGGCCTTGTTCGACCAAACTGCTTCGAAGTGGGTTTTTCAAGCCGAAGAGATGGATCGTAATTTCATGGGTATCGAATGGCTGTCCTCTCAAATTCAGGCAGTCAATCCGGCCTTGATTCTAATCCTCATCCCTCTTTTCTCCTGGGTGGTCTATCCGGCAATCAACCGTTTTTTCCCTCTTACGCCTCTGCGCAAAATTGGAATGGGATTTTTTCTCGTCGTGCCGTCTTTCCTCATTCCGGCTTGGATAGAGTACAGAATCGGGTTGGGCGAAACCCCTGGAATCGGCTGGCAGTTGCTTTCTTATCTCTTGCTAACCTCAGCCGAAGTCATGATCTCGGTAACTTGCCTTGAGTTCTCCTATACCCAGGCCCCTCGTACCATGAAGTCTTTGGTCTTCGGTCTGTTTATGGCTTCGGTAGCCTTGGGCAACTTGTTTACCAGCTTGGTCAACGTATTCATTCTTAACGAGGACGGGTCAAGTAAACTGGATGGTCCAAATTATTATCTGTTTTTTGCTGGAGCAATGTTTGTCACTGCCTTGGTTTTCGTACCCGTATCCATGGCTTATAGGGAGAAAACCTATTTGCATGAGTGAGGCGAGGTCGCCTAGCTGATCTTCAGTTCCTTCACGAACGAACAGTCTTCGAGTTTTTGAATTCTTTGAAGAATTTGCTTTTTTTCGAATCCGAGCTCCTGCTTGATCGGGCCACTCGCCGTTTTGATGAAAAGGGTTCCGGTGTTTTCGGTCAGGCGTTCGGGGGCGCACTTTCCTGCAAATTTTCGCCCGACTATCTTGTCCCAGTTCTCGGAAATCACTTGCTCTGGAGATTTTTTTTGGCCGATGCCCCAGTTCGCCCAAGCTTTTTCCACTACTTGCTTCATGGAAAGTGGATGATCCTGCTTGGCTGGGTCCTCGGGCACGGGAAGCTCGAGGAAATCTGCGATCAGGGCACGTTCCTTCCAGTTTGATTTTCTCAATGGGATACTGGGTTATTTAATGGATTTTGAAAGAAAGGACTTCATTTGAAGAGGCATTGGCGCTAAGAACCTTGCCTTGAGTAACAAACTTACGTCTAAATTCCGTATTTTCAATGATTATCAAACCTAGAATAAAAGGCTTCGTCTGCATCACCTCACACCCATTGGGTTGCCTTGCCAACTTGAGGGACCAAGTCGCGGTCGCCTCGAGGTCCAAAATAGAATGCGAGCGAAAGCCAAAGCGGGTTTTGGTCATCGGGTCTTCCACGGGTTACGGACTGGCCTCGAGGGTAACGGCGGCCTTTTCCGCAGGAGCCGATACCATGGGGGTGTATTTCGAGAGGCCGCCCAAGGAGGAGAAAACGGCAAGCGCGGGGTATTACAATTCGGCCGCTTTTTGCAAGCTTGCGGGCGAGGCAGGGCTATCGGCCGTCGACGTCAATGGGGACGCTTTCTCGACCGAATGCAAGGAAGAGGTCGTCAAAAAGGCCAAGGAGACGGGCGGGGCCTTTGATCTCGTGGTTTACAGCTTGGCATCGCCCCGGCGGACCGACCCAGTGGATGGAAAGACTTACCGGGCCTGCTTGAAGCCGATCGGAGCAATCTACAAGAACAAGACACTCGATACGGACAGGAAAGAGGTCAAGGAAGTGACCATCGATCCGGCCAATGAGCAGGAGGTTGCGGATACGCAAAAAGTGATGGGCGGCGAGGATTGGGAGGCGTGGACCGATCTTTTGCTTGCCGAGGGATTGATGGCGCCGGGTTGCCTGAACCTTGCCTACTCCTATATCGGACCCGAGGTGACTTGGCCCATTTACAGGAACGGGACCATTGGCAAGGCGAAGGAGCATTTGGAAAACTCGGCGGCCGCACTTACTGAGAAAATGAAACTTGCCGGTTGCGGTAATGCCTATGTTTCGGTGAACAAGGCGGTCGTGACTCAGGCCAGTTCGGCCATTCCGGTCGTTCCCCTTTACGTTTCCATGCTTTTCAAGATCATGGAGGAACTGGGCACGCACGAGGGTTGCATCGAGCAAACCTGCCGGCTGTTCAAAGACCGTTTGTATGGCGAGACGGAAGAAGTCCCGGTCGATGAGAAAAACAGAATCCGTCTGGATGACTGGGAGATGGAACCGGATGTCCAGAGGAAGATTGTCGAGCTTTGGCCCCGGGTTTGTTCGGAAAACCTTTTGGAGTTGACCAGTTTTGCCAAGTATCAGGAAGAATTCTTGAGTCTCTTTGGGTTTGGGCATGCCTCGGTCGATTATGAGGCCGAGGTGGATCAGGAGAATCCTTTCTAAGTTTTTTCGATCCAATGAAGAACGGGTGATTCGCCCGATTCGTTCCCGGGAATCGCCTCGTCTTTCCATCCTTGGTCTTGGATTAACTTGCGGACTGCCTGCTCTTCGTTTTTCCCGCCCGGGTGTCCAAGGTAGCACAGTACGCTGAGAACTCCATTCCGCGCTAGCCAATCATAAGAGTTGCGGATGGCGGGCAGGGTGGTTTCTGCTTTGGTCGTTATCGATTTGTTTCCTTTCGGAAGATACCCGAGGTTGAACGTGATCGCGCGGATTCTTCCCTTTGCGTCCGGAGGCAAAACCGTTTCCATTTTGGAATGGCAGGACAGGTGGGTGGTCACGCGCTCCGCCAACCCGTGCTTCTCGAGCAAACTTCCGGTCATGAGCAGGGCATCGCTTTGAAGGTCCATTGAATGGATCGTTCCCTCTGCTCCGACCTGCCGGGCGAGAAAAAGGGTGTCGAACCCGTTTCCTGCGGTGGCGTCGAGACACAGATCGCCTGGTCCGGTTACTCCGGTCAGTCGGCGGTGAACTTCCTTAACGAGAGAGAGGCTCATTTTTCTCGAAGCGTTTCAAGTCGGCTTCCTTGGGGAGCGGGATTTCCCCGATCATGAAATCGAGCATGTGTTTTGAATAGAAGGGCACGGTCGCGGCGCCTCTTGATCCAAAGCCATTGAAAAGGAACATCCTCGCGTTCTCCCGGTGCTTGCCCATGATTGGCGAACGATCGCGGGTGCCGGGTCGTATTCCGCTGCGGTGTTCGATGATTACGGGCGTGTCCGCGTTCGGGATGGGCAAGTTCTCCAAAATCTTGTTTTTGCCATTCTCGGTCGGACCGGACTCGAGGTCGTCGTGTTTCCAGGTTGATCCTGCCAGGCATCTGTCCTTTTTTTCCGGTACGATCCAGGTCCCATTGCTTGCCGCTACGGAAAGACCGGTTTCCATGAGCAGGATTTCTCCTTGGGCAGGAGAAAAGGGCAAATGTCCGAACCATGGGTTTCGCATGACACGGTATCCTTCGCAAAAAACGATCTTTTTGGCTTCTTTCCAATCCGTTTCCTCGAAGATGCCTTCCTGCCAGCATCCCGCTTGCCTGAGCATGTTTTCGGAGAGCTTGAGGAAGAGGGGGAAGTCCAGCCTGTTCGCCAATTGGGTGCCTGCGCCCAACGGGGCTACGAGGCCGAGTTTTTCGCAAGCTTTCCTTCGCTCGACCGATCGGGCGTAACGACGGAAGACGGGGGCTTTCGACTTCTCGAGCCATAGATCCCGTTGTTTTTCGGAGACGAATACTCGATGAAGGAGAAATTCCCCGTAGAGGGAGGTTCCCGTTTCCTTCTCGATTGAACGGAAGAAGCGTTGGCTTTCCGTAAGGCAATCCTTTGCGTGAAGGGGGGCGTTGAACTTGGGGCCGATCAGGGGGTTGATCAAACCAGCGGCGACCTTGCTGGCGGAGTGGGGAGATTTGTCGTCGAGCACCACGACGCGTTGGCCGCACTTCAGCAGCATGTGGGCCAATGCGGAACCGGCCAATCCATGTCCCACGATGAGAAAGTCGATCATGTCCGAGAATCAATCCCCGATCCCGTTTCGAGTTGCGAGCAAATTCTTTCCGTGGCACGCTCAAAACAATGAAAGCCGGCTCGTTCACTACCTTGCTCGTCTTGCTCATTGTCATGCTGGGCGTCTTGACCTGGTATGGGGGGGACTTTTTCTCTCCGGATCCGGATCGTGACCCGGGGAGCAGGGAAGAAGCGGATCCGCCCCCTCGAAAAAGGATTGAGCGACAAAATGAGCCCGTTGATTCGATGGTTTCCAATCAACGGCCGGCTTTGGATGAACTTGATTCGTTCTCGACCTTAAGGGAGGAACTCATCTTGCAAAGCCTTTCCGAATCAAAGGTTCTCAAGGATTTGACCCTTGGATTTTCAAGCGTTCGACAGATGGAGCGCTTTCGCGATGAAGCGGATCGAAACGGCATTCGCATCCTTGGGGAGATCACGGGTCTTGCCACCCTGAGGGTTCGAATAACGGATCTCGCGAGAGCTTCCGAATTCATGGATGAATGGAAAGACGAGGTGTCAGCCCATTACAATTACCGGATAAGCCAACCCGAGTTGCCCCGGGAAGAGGTTGTGGAGGGAGAAAAGGAGTTCGGTGGGCAAGCGCCCGATTGGCTCGGGGCGCCGGCTGACCGGGAGAACTGGGGCAGGGGAATCAAGGTGGCGGTCATAGATTCCGGTATCGATCCTTCTCATCCTGCACTAAAAGGGGCGGAAGTCGCAGAGTTTTCTCTTGTCAAGGGAAGCCCGACTTCCTCAGGGCACGGTACGGCGGTGGCTTCCATTATCGTTGGAAATTCGGAAAACCAGAAGGGGATTGCTCCGGCGGCATCGATTCTTTCGGTGAGGGTCCTGAATAAGGATGGGGAGGGAGATTCCTTTACCGTGGCCCGTGGAATCGTCGAGGCGGTAGACCGGGGCGCCGACGTCATTAACATGAGTCTCGGAGGAGAGTCGTCGAGCTCGGTGCTTGAGCAAGCCGTTCGGTATGCCCAGTCCAATGGCGTCACGGTTGTTGCGGCAGTCGGAAACGAGGGGCAGGAAGGAGTCGCCTATCCGGCCCGTTATGATGGCGTGGTGGGGGTGACTTCGCTTGATGCAAACGGCCGGGCTTCGGGGTTTGCGAATTATGGAAAAGGGGTCGACGTCGGGGCTCCGGGCGTGGGTGTCCATACGGCATGGGCGGATGAGGAAACGGTTTCATTCAGCGGGACTTCGACGGCATCGGCATTCGTGGCGGGCGTATTGGCGGCCGAACTGTCCAAAAACCCCGGGATTCCCCGGGAGCAAACCGTGGATCTCCTCTACGAATATGCAAACGAATCCGGAAAACCGGGGTTTGATCAATATACCGGTCACGGAGCATTGAACGTCGCAAGAATCGAGAACCGTTTCGATCCTTATTTGGCGGATGCAGCCATCGTGGGCTATTATTTCGACCCGCTTGATTTCGGGAAGGCGGAAGTTCCTTTTCTTGTCAGTGTTCAGAATCAGGGTACCTTATGGCTCAAGAACGTCGAACTGGAGGTCGATTATATGGGATTGTCCCGTAAGTTCGTCATCAGCAACCTCAATCCCGGCGAGGTCAAGAGCGAGCAGTTGCTTTTGAACGGTGGCAAGGGCAAGGAGGGTGTGCGCATTCAATCGCGCCTGAGCGTGCAAGGCAGAGAGGACTTGAACCCGGAGAACAACGAGAGGGCGAGCACCATCACCCTTCCGTCCGATTAGGAGGTTGTCAGGCTGCGTCTCTTTTCTTGCCTGTCTCGATGGGCGTGATCTTGGCCTTGCTCTTGCCTTTGACGACACCGGCATTGATCACGACCTTGACCGGTTCCTCGATGGCGGGAAGGTCATACATGATCTCGAGCATGATGCTCTCCATGATTGAGCGCAAGGCCCGGGCTCCGGTCTTCATCTCCAGGGCGCGGTCGGCAATCGTTTGGATGGCTTCGCGGGTGAAATGAAGGTTTGCGCCTTCCATGAGAAATAATTTGCGATACTGCTTGAGGAGCGAATTCTTGGTGTCCTGGAGGATTTTGACCAGTTCGGGGCGAGTGAGTTCCTCGAGCAGGGAAACAACGGGAAGTCGTCCGATGAATTCGGGAATGAGGCCATACTTGACCAAGTCCTCGGGGCGGACTTCCGCGAGTAATTCACTGGCCTCCTTGGGGGACTCGGCCGAGTAGCCAAGCATACGGTTGCCGGTCCGTTGCTCCACGATTTGATCGAGGTCGACGAAGGCTCCTCCGCAAATGAAAAGAATGTTGGAGGTGTCGAGCTGGATGTATTCCTGATTCGGGTGCTTGCGTCCTCCTTGCGGCGGAACGTTGCATATCGTTCCCTCGAGTATTTTCAAGAGGGCTTGCTGGACTCCTTCCCCCGAGACGTCCCGGGTAATCGATACGTTTTCGGTCTTGCGTCCGATCTTGTCGATTTCGTCAACGTAGATAATTCCGCATTGCGCCTTCTCCACGTTTTGATCCGCTGATTGGAGCAGGCGAAGAATGATGTTTTCCACGTCATCGCCCACGTATCCGGCTTCGGTGAGCGTGGTGGCGTCGGCAATGGCGAAAGGAACGTCAAGCATGCGGGCCAACGTTCGGGCCAAATAAGTTTTCCCACTCCCCGTCGGGCCAATGAGCAGGACGTTGCTTTTCTCGATTTCGACGTCTTTGAGGTCATCCGCGAGAAATTGATCGGGGTGGTCTTCGCTCACCCCGATACCCAATTCCGACGCGAGCCTTTTGTAATGATTGTGAACGGCGACCGAGAGAACTTTTTTGGCGTGATCCTGACCAATGACGTGCTGGTCGAGGAAGGCTTTGATGACATTGGGCTTTTGGAGGTTGAAAACGGGTTTTTCGTCGGATCCCTTGCTTGGCGTCTTCTTTTCGCCCAATTCGCGATCGATGATGGTTTTGCAAACTCGTACGCAGGAATCACAGATAAAAACACTCGCCGGACCTGCGATCATCTTTTTCACTTCCCCTTGTGGTTTTCCACAAAAGGAACAGAAGTTGATTTTGGTCGCCTTTGCCATCCGTATGCCGGGTCAGTCCTTGGGCTTTTTCGACATCACCTCGTCGACCAAGCCGTACTCCTTCGCTTCTTCGGCCGACATGTAGTAGTCGCGATCCGAGTCTTTTTCCAATTGTTCAATGGTTTTTCCGCTGTGCTTGGAAAGAATCTCGTTGATGGTTTGTCTCCACCGGAGAATTTCCTTGGCTGCAATCGAGATATCCGAGGTCTGTCCGCCCGCTCCTCCACTCGGTTGGTGAATCATGACACGGCTGTTTGGCAGGGCAAAGCGCTTGCCCGGGGTGCCCGCGGCCAAGAGCACCGTGCTCATGCTGGCGGCCATTCCAATGCAGTAAGTCACGACGTCGCATTGCAAGAAGTTCAGGGTGTCGTAAATGGCCATTCCGTCCGAAACGCTTCCTCCGGGAGAATTGATGTAGACGTGAATCTCCTTTTTGGGATCCTCCATCTGGAGAAAGAGGAGCTGCGCGATGATGGAGTTTGCCACGTAATCGTCGATCGGAGTGCCGATGAACACGATCCGGTCGCGTAACAAGCGACTGTAAATGTCCCAAGCCCGCTCTTGGCGGCCTTCTCGTTCGTATACGTAGGGAAGTGGTAAGTATGCGCCCATTTTATTGAAGTAATTCCAGGTGTAAGTTATAAAGTTAGTGTGAGTGTTCGCCCTCTATGTCGCAAACCTTCTCCTTGCCTTTCGAGGCAACGAGTTCGAGGGTCTTGTCATGGAGTATGTCCTGTCGAAGCCGGTTTATGCGGGCCCGGTCCTGGGAGAGCTCTTTTACGTAGGTCTGTGGGTCGACCCTCATCATCATGGCTTCACGTGTCGCGGCCTGAGCCAGGTCTTCGTTCGTGACATCCATCTTCTCCAATTCGGCTATCCGGTCGAGGACAAGTGAAATCTTGACGCGGGCTTGCCCTTGAACCTGGGACTCTTTCCAAAGCTCGTCGCGCTTTGATTCCATCTCTTCCTGCTTGGCGCCTTGTTGAGCGGCCCGCTGGACGGTTCTTTGGAAGATTGTCTGGGATTCGTCCTCCACTGCCTGCTGGGGGAGCGGGAAATCGGGCAACTCGAGTATTTTTTGGGTCGCCTGCCCCCTTTTGCCATCCACGTTTTCCCTTTCCTTCCTGACTTTCAGGTCTGCCTCGATCTTCTCCTTGAGTTCGTCGAGGCTCTCTGCCTTCATTCCTTTGAGAAAGTCCTCGTCGTCAGCTGCGGGAGCCTTTTTTTCGCGGACTTCGTGAATTTCGATTGAATAAATAACTTTTTTGCCCGCCAACGGAGCAAGTTCGAAATCTTCCTCGAATGTGATTTCGACTTCCTTCTTTTCGTCCTTTTTCATGCCCACGATCCCTTCGGCGATTCCATCGACACCCATCCCTTTGGCTTGTCCGGCTTCTTCCCAGGTGTTGGACTGCTTTCCATACATCGGCTTGTCGGGAAGGATTTCGGAGACGGGGGATCCATCAAGCATTCCTTCGTAAGAACATTTGACGTAGTCGCCCTCGGTCACTTCCCGATCCACTTCTTCGAAGGAAGCTCTTTGGTCTCTCAATCCATCGAGTTCCTTTTTCACGTCCTCTTTTTGGACCTCGGTGGAATGGATGGTGTATTCGAATTCCTCGTAAGCGGGCAAATCAAATTCCGGTTCGACGTCGACGGTAACTTCCACGGTGGCAGGGGAGTTGGGTTCGATGTCGCCGGCGTCTACTTTGAGGATAGAGTAGACGCGGATGTCCTTGTGCTCCAGAACCGCTTCGTAGGCAGTAGTCGAAACTTTCCTGTTCAATTCCTCCTTCAATTCCTTTGAGTATTTCTTGCGAATTACCTGCTCGGGAGCTTTTCCTTTGCGGAATCCGGGAATGTTGGCCATGCGGCCGAATTGCTTGCAAACCTGACTCTCCTGGCTGGTCACTTCATCCGATTCGAATGTGACTAAGGCAACTTTGCGGGCGTCGCCTGCTTCCTTGATTTCTACGTTCACGATAGTAGTAGTTCTTTTCTTGTTTTAGAGGTGCGGAAGGGGGCTTGAAGCCGACCATCCTTGCAATTGTCCACAGTGAAGCAAAATCCTGTTGCGGTCAACGAGAATAAGGGGTTTTTCAGTTAGTTTTCGGGGGTCCACGGACTGAGCCTGACCTGCTCAATCAGGCCGGAAAGCCCGTTTAACTCCAATAGCGAAGAACGGATGCCCGAGGGCGAGATGTCCTTGATTTGCAGAATCCATTCCCCCGTCCGGTCATTTGTTCCGATCAAATTATACCTTTCGGGAGAAAATGCGGATGAACCGGTAGAATCGTGAGAGGCTTGAGAAGCCTTGATGGCGAGCTTAAGCAACTCCAGCGGTTTTTCGGGCCAGGCCAATTCAATTGCGCTTTTCACATACAGTTCGGACGCACGAAAAAAACGATGCGACGTTTTTTCCGCGGGGTTTTGCTCGATGAGAACAAAAAGCCTTTCCGAGCGGAACGATCCGCTTGTCTCGATTACCCACTTGGGGGTTTTTTCCGATGCGTGGTTCTCGAAAATCGATTCGTTTTTGTCGAAAAACACCACGATTCCAGCGGGGATCTTTTTAACGACCGACTCGGGAAGAGGATCGAAGGGAGTGCCGTGCGCGGTCGTATTGGTATCAAAGTTTCCCGGGCGCTCCTGCGCTTTGGTTTCCTTTTCGTTCAGGGCGTAGCGGAAAAGAAGGGAGGATACGGTGATTCCGATCGCGAGACCGATCCAAATGGAGAGAGTTCTTTCTTTTTTGCTGATGGACATGGTAAAGATTCGTTGCCGAGATTGGGACAATGATGTAATGGACGGGCATGCTTTCTGCAAGCGTTGAGGTACGAGTTCGATATGGAGAGACCGACAAGATGGGAATTGTCTACCATGCCAATTACCTGACTTGGTTCGAAATCGCCAGAATCGAGCTTCTTGACTCCATCGGTTGCCCCTACAAGTCTCTCGAGGAAACGGACTTTTTTCTGCCGGTCCTGAGTTGTCGGGTGGATTTTCGCAGACCGGCCCACTTCGATGACCGGCTCCGCATCGTCGTGAGGATCGATGAATCATCATCCGTACGAATAAAGGCCGATTACGAGGTGTTTCGCGATGACGATCTTCTTGCCAC
The DNA here is from genome assembly GCA_018645725.1 of Opitutia bacterium. Taxonomy (GTDB): domain Bacteria; phylum Verrucomicrobiota; class Verrucomicrobiia; order Opitutales; family Seribacteraceae; genus Seribacter. The sequence continues at coordinate 1,691 of JABGWD010000223.1, read as the reverse complement.
CGGGCAAACGACCCATGCGTTCGTTTCCGGCGAGGGCAAGGTCGTCCGTCCTCCTGCGTCCTTCCTGGAACGGGTCAGGCAATCAGTGGAGAAGCCCGAGCAAGAGCTTGGCGGGTAAGCTAGTTTTCCCCGGTGGATTGGTTCTCCTCGTAGGCACGGGCAACTAGTTCGCTCACGGCTTTGGCGGAGCGCATTTCCGTTGAAATCATCTGGTCGGCGGCCAAGTAGGTCGCCTCACGGCTTTCGAGAAGGTTCGTTATCTCGGCAAGAGGGTCTTCCACTTGCAGGAGAGGACGGGTCGAATTTTCCTTGGTTCTTTGGAAAATGGTTTCCGGGGATGCCCATAGGGTGATCACCATGCCGCGTTGCTTGAGCAGTTCAAGCATGCCTCGGGCTACCGGCAGTCCGCCTCCGCAAGAAACCAGGCAACCGTGGGAAGGGTGTCCGTCCATGATGAACTTCATCTCCATCTCCCTAAACCGTTTTTCACCCGATTGTTCGAAAATGGCCGATATTTCTTTTCCCTCGTTCCTTGTTATTTCCTGATCCGAATCAACGAAGCGGAGTCCAAGTTTCATTGCGGTCATTTCACCGACCACTGTCTTTCCGGTACCCATGAAACCGATCAGGTAAAGATTGCGCCGGGGAAGATTGTTGTTTTTCGAATTCAAGGGAAAGAAGATGGCATAAGATATAAGTGCTTGCGAACGAAAGCAACTAAGAGGATAATGACAAGATGAATAATGACTCTGCAGAAGTCACCGTAAAGGGCGTAATGCCCACTTCCAACGGTTGCGCAATCTTTTTGGGGAATGACGACAAGACCTTTGTGATCTACGTCGACCCATCGATCGGGAACGCAATCAACATGACGATGAACCAGGTCAAGAAGGAGAGACCCCTCACTCATGACTTGATCGGATTGATCTTGAAGGGCTTGGAAACCTCGATCGAGAGAGTCCTTATCAACGACGTCGACGAGGGAACTTTCTTCGCCCGGATCATTCTCCGGATGGAGAACGAACTGGGCAAGAAGATCATCGAGCTCGATGCCCGTCCAAGCGACTCGATCGTTTTGGCCTTGCAGATGAAGCAACCCATTCACGTGGCTCACAAGGTCTTGGAGAACGTGGAGGACATGTCCGAGATTCTCGAGCGGATTCTCCGCAAGCAAGATTAATTTTATCCTCTTGCCTTCTTTTTCGTGATTTCGGAAGCGGGATCATCTTCCACGGGCAATCTTCCGGGGTCCACGGTTGCCGGAGACTGGCCGACGGCCCTTGCTCCCATGCAGGACGTGACCGGCTTGCCTTTCATGCAGGTGATTGGGCGCAGGGGGAGTCCGGATTTTTTCTTTACCGAGTTTATCCGTGTGCACGCTCATTCCCGCATTGATCCTGAAATTCTCTCGTCGATCGTCGACAAGCCCGACGATCGTCCGGTTTTTGCCCAGTTGATCGGGGAAAACTTGAATGATCTCGGACGGGTTGCGAGGGAACTCAATTCTCTTCCCGTTGCGGGGGTGGACTTGAATTTGGGTTGTCCCGCGCCGCGCGTTTACCGCAAGAACGTAGGCGGGGGGCTTCTTCGCGATCCGGAAAAGATAAGGCAAATCCTGGACGTTTTGGGGGAGGCGGGACCATCCCTTCTCTCCGTGAAAATGAGAATCGGGTTCGAAGACGACCGTTTTT
>JABGWD010000222.1 GCA_018645725.1 Opitutia bacterium | reverse complement strand
AGTGGATCGCCACGGGCATTTCTCAATGCCCTCGCGATGACAGGGGTGATTGAGAGTGCGAGGAGAGGAGAGGGGTGGTTAAAAAAAAATTTGTTTGAGGGTTGACAAACAAACCGCTAAGTGAGATTGAGTCTCATTACCAACACTAAACCGTCCCGTCTATTTGCGGGATTAAATTGAGAATGCGTCTCAATCTCAATTGAGCCTCATTCAAATAAAAACACAAACTACAAACGATGAAAACAAGTATGCGCAGTGCCTGCCTTATGGCAGCGACCGCAATGTCGCTCGTCTCGCACGGCCAAGAAGCAGAAGAAAAGAAAAAGGGATGGTCTGACAAGGCTAGCCCGGGACTTCTGACTCCTTTTAACGTTATCGGCAGCAAGTCCGACGTTCCAAGTCTCAAGGGTTCGGGAACCGTTCTCGACTCGACTGATTTGAAGCCGTTTTTTCACACGGACATCAACGAAATCCTCAGGCAGGTACCTGGCGTATACGTTCGCCCGGAAACCGGATACGGTTTGTTTCCGAACATCAGTTTGCGCGGAGTGGACCCAGAGCGTTCGAACAAGGTCACCATCATGGAAGACGGAATCCCTTCGGCCCCAGCTCCATATGCCGATCCGGCTGCCTATTATGCACCGACTGCCGGTCGCATGTCGGGGTTTGAAATTCTCAAGGGGTCAAGTTCTCTCAAATACGGTCCGAACACCACTGGCGGTATAATCAACTACCTGTCTACCCCGATCCCGAACGAGCAGAGGTCTCATTTGCAGGCCAGTTACGGAAGCCACAACGAACGGATCGTCCACGCTTTTTCCGGCGGCAAAACGGACTTCGGAGGCGGAAAGCTGGGGTACCTGTTCGAGGTATTCGATCATCGCTCGGATGGCTGGCAAGAAATCGGGTCCATTGCCGGAGAACCCAAGAAGGACGCACCCATTGCCAAAACGGATCTGATGCTCAAGCTAAGCTACGAATTCAGGGAAGGCGATTATTTGGAATTCAAGGCAGGCAGAACCGATTTGGACGCTGACGTAAGCTATCAGGGGTTGTCGAAGGCCGACTTTCTCAGCAATCCTTATCACAGGTACGTTGGAACGGCTCAAGACAACATGGATTCCGATCAGCAACGTTATTACTTGAGATACAAGAAGGATTTTTCCGACGTTCTCGCCATGACCACTACTTTGTACTACAATGAATTCAATAGAAATTGGTACAAGCTGGCAGGAGGAAACACCGAGTTTGACGATGCGGACGGAGCGGGCAGCGATTTCGACGTATTGAGGGGCAATAGCTTGGGCACCTACACGGTAAAGGCAAACAACAGAAGTTACGTCACCAAGGGAATTCAGGCCAATTTCGATTATGAAATGGGTATTCATGACTTCGACTTGGGCTTCAGGTACCAAGACGACCACTACGTCAAGAATCCTTGGAGTCAGGACACTTACACCGTCGTTGCGAACACCTCGATAACGAACGCCCCCAGCGCAAGACCTGCAGTTGATCCCTATAAAGATGCAGAGGCTTTCGAAGCGTATCTCGTGGACAACGTTGATCTTGGAAACTTGAGCGTTTCTCCCGGTCTTCGCTACACAAGCATCGAGTACAAGTACAAAGGCGGAGATCTTCGTACGCTGGACGACGTCCTTCTTGGAATCGGCGTCGGATACAGTGTGTCAGACAACCTCAGTTTTTTCGGTGGGGTTCATCAGGGACACTCTTTCCCGGATGCAGAATCCGCCTCCGGTCATTCGTCCAAGGGCTTGCGCGGCATCGAGGAGGCGCTTAGCTTCGAACTCGGCGCCCGTGGAAGCGCTTCGGAGGTTTTCTACGAAGTGGCTTACTTCAATACCGGTTTGGAAAATATGCTGGTCTTGTCATCCCTTTCCGGAGGAACCGCCAACTCTGCAAACATAGGAGAAGCATCCACCCAGGGTCTCGAAGTTCTTGTCGGTACCGATTTCGGGGGTGATGCCGGTTTCGGCATACCGGTCTCCTTGTCAGCAACCTTCACGGAAACGGAGTTCGAATCGTCAACCCCTCCTACGGACGGATACCTCTCGGGCGCATCAAAGGGAAACGAGTTTCCCTTCATCCCCGATTTTCAAATCAATGCGCGAGCCGGACTTGTTTTCGACAAAACCAGCACCTACCTTAACTATCATTATCAGGATCAGGTATTTGCCAACGGCGATAACACGAGGACGCTTGGTGCCTACGGCATTCTTGATTGGTCGGCTTTCCATAACCTGAGCAAGGGCATAACCGTTTTTACCAAGGTTACCAACCTCACCGACGAAGTTTACGCGCACAGCGTTTTGCCGGATGGTTATCGCGTAGGCGCCCCACGCATTTGGAGCGTCGGCCTGTCGTTCGATTTTTAAGGTCCGGTTTGTTTGTTTCAGGTTAATCGATGATGGGAATTTCATTAACTTGTTCACGGCGTTGGGCAATGCCGTGAGACCTTGGGCCTGCCCTTGGCTTAGCCGGGGGCAGGTTTTCTATTCAAACGGATTGAAAAAATGCATACGGAGACCCTCGCGAGATGGTCTTTTTTTTCATAACCAACAAAGAAACAATCGGTTCTCGTCTTGATTGACACTCAGGCCCCAATTATGCATAATGCGGGTTTTGTTGCTCGGTAGCTCAGTGGCAGAGCAGGTGACTGTTAATCACTTGGTCGCTGGTTCGAATCCAGCCCGAGCAGCCATTTTTTTATTGGACGTCCAATTCTGGCCATCTTGATAATTTGCGATGGAGCGTTCTTCGGCTTATGCCCATTAACTCGGCTGCCTTTGTGCGGTTCCCGTTGGCTCTCACCAAGGCATTTCTCAACAGCCTTTTCTCATTCTCCTCAACGGACAGGGTGTGAGCAGTTGATTGCTCATTCAAGTCTTGGTCGTCAGCTTGCATTGAGAAACGCGGATCAAGATCATAAGGAGTTATTTCGTCACCTCGTTTCAGCACGACCAAATTCTCACAAAAATTTCTCAACTCACGGATATTTCCCGGCCAAGAATAGTCTTTGAGAATGGCAAAGGCTTCTTTCGACAGCTTGGGGCGGTCAAATTGGTTTTCCTCGGCATAGATGCCCAAAAAATGATCGATCAAAAGGAGTATGTCCTCTCCTCGCTCCCGAAGGGGAGGCAATTCGACGGTAACGACGTTCAAGCGATAAAACAAATCTTCCCTGAATTCGTCCTTCTTGATCATGGAGACCAGGTCACGATTAGTGGCGCAAACCAGACGCGTATCGATTTCAATGGTTTTGGAACTGCCCAAACGCTCGATGGTTTTGGATTCGAGAAAGCGAAGAAGCTTAACCTGAGTCGATGCATCGATTTCTCCAATCTCATCAAGGAAAAGGGTTCCTCCGTGAGCTGATTCAAATCTTCCGATTCTCTTTTCATTGGCTCCGGTGAAAGCCCCTTTTTCATGTCCAAAAAGTTCACTTTCGAGAAGATTGGCGGGGAGGGCCGCGCAATGGACGGCCACGAAGGGCCCCCTGGCACGATCACTGTTCTGATGTATGGACTGAGCAACCAATTCCTTTCCCGTCCCCGTTTCGCCGGTAAGAAGTACGGTGGTTTTGGTTGGCGCGACCAATTGTATTTGTTCCAATACTTTTTCAAGAGCAGGAGATTTCCCAAGTATTCCCCGAAAGGTAAACTTTTTGTCCAATCTTTGATGAAGCTGGGAGTTTTCGCTCTTCAAGGTTTTGCCCTCCAAACCCCTTTTGATCAACAGTTCAAGTTTTTCAAGGTTTACGGGCTTGGAAAGAAAGTCAAAGGCACCCCTTTTCATCGCCTCGACCGCAACGTCCACTTCACCATAAGCGGTCATCATTATGCAGATGGGAGCCGTTGGGTGCTGGATGGAAAAATCTATCACGCTCATTCCTGACTGACCTGACATTTTCAAGTCCGTTAGAACGACCTCGAATTTTTCCGCTTCGATGGCATTGAATGCCTCTTCGGGGCCGGAAGCCAAAAAAACCTCGTATTTGTCCTCAAGAGCCAATTCCAAGCCTTCGCGGGTATGCTGTTCGTCGTCAACGATAAGTAAATTGGGTTTCATTCGGTTCCTTTTTCTCCGTGAAGTTCGTTTGCCTCAAGCAATTTGTGCTGTGGTGATTTCCGGGGGAATCGAAGAGATACGATTGTTCCGGCATCTTGTTTGCTGTCAATCCCGACGTCTCCTCCGTGATCCCGGACAATCCTGTGAACAATCATCATCCCGATTCCATGACCTTCCTTTTTTGTGGTAAAGTACGGTTCGAATACGTGAGGGAGATCTTCCTTGCGAATACCTGTGCCTTGATCTACGACTTGGGCGAATACGTGATCGGTATCAATGCCTGTAATTATTCGAATTTCCGAATTTTCAGAGACCGCATCGATAGCATTGCCAATTATGTTAAAGAATGCCTGCTTAAGTTGCTCAACGTCCCCGTTGACAAAGGGCTCCCTGACCCCTGCTTCCATTCTGATGTTAATATTCTTAGCGTTTAGTTCCCGTTCTTTTAGACGCACTGTTTCTTCTATTACTTCGAGGAGGTTGATTTTCTTGAAATCCGGTGTGGTCGGCCTGATTGCTTTGAGAAAATGTGAAATAATACCATCCAATCTTTCCACTTCCTTCAGGCAGGTAGTCAATGATTTTTGTGATTTGGCGGTTATTTCGCTGCAATCTTTCAAACTGCGTTGCAATACCTGCAAGTGAATATGAATGGAGTTGAGCGGGTTGCCAAGTTCATGAGCGACCCCGGCGGCCAAATCCATGATGCTGGTAACGCGTTCGCTTTCCAGTCTGGCTTCCAGGTTCACTTTTTCTTCGGTAACGTCGGTGAGGACGATCGTAAGTCCAACCTTGTCTTCCTTTGCCTTGACGGAGCTATCCTCGATTGGAACGGCGTAAATTCTGACATGCCGGTGTTCCGGATAAGAAATTTTCATCTCCCTTACCACGACTTCGTCCAATGATTGCTTGGTGTTGCGGTCCAGACCGAGGGCCCGGGCTATCTCCGGGGCGGCCCGCAGAAGGGAGACTTTTCCCGTCTGCTCTTCCTTCAAGCCGATAAGCAGCCTTCCCTGGCGATTGGAGTAGCTAAGAATTCCCTCCTCGTCCAAAACCAGGATCCCGTCTCTGATTACGTCGAAGACGGTCTCGAGCAGTTTTCTTTCCCGGGCAAGCCGCTGAACCAGAATTCCCAAGTTTACCTGATCCAGGTCGTCGAGTCTGCCCAGCACTTTGTCCAGTGGGCTCTTGCTTGCTTTTATGGCCATACTCGATCTAAGATTTTCTGTGCGGTTTTCTTCTTCGTCTCCCTTCCCAAGGCAATAGTTTCTCCCGCACTGGAAAGCAAGGTAACGTCGTTGAAGTCGGATGCAAAACCAATTCCTTTTTGCGATACGTCGTTCAAGGCAATCCAGTCCAATCCTTTTGTTGCGAGCTTCTCGGCCGCATGAGCCATTGCGTCCGTCGTTTCCGCTGCAAACCCGATGATCTTCTGACCGTTTTTTCGAGCGGCAGAAAGTCCCCTGACAATGTCATTGTTCTTCACCCATTCCAAATTCTTCGGAAAATCTTCCTTGCTTAGCTTTTCGCTCCACTGCTTTTTCGGGCGATGGTCACAAACTGCCGCAGTCATGATGACAAGATGGGCTCTGTCCAAAAGCTCCTTCATGGTTTTTTCCATTTCATCGGCAGTGACAACCCGATGCAGGCGTACCCCTGGGGGAGGGGTCAGCGAAACCGGTCCGCTGACCAAATCAACCTCGAACCCTCGGGCCACAGCTTCTTCAGCCAAAGCATAACCCATCTTCCCCGATGAGGGGTTTGAAATGAACCGTACGGGATCAATCCATTCGCGGGTCGGCCCGGCTGAAATCAGGCATTGTATTTTCTTGGTCATCTAACGAATAAGAGCGACTTTATCTTATGTTGATGTTTGGTTGATCTGCCAATGAAAGAAACGTCATCTCAACCGTCTGCTCCCAAGAGAGAAAACATGTTGATTAACTTGAGTTTCAATCTCCTCCTGCCCATTTTGATCCTTCGCAAGGGAGACGATTGGCTTGGCCCCGGGCTGGGAAAATTACTTGGAGGCGTAAGTTCCGATTCCATGGAGGTTGCCTCCTGTCTCTTGCTTCTTGCCATCCTTTTTCCCGTAAGTTACGGCGCATACGACTTCTTTCGCAGGCGCAAATGGAACTTCCTTTCCATACTTGGCGCACTGAGTGCCCTCCTGACGGGCGGAATCGGTCTCATTCCCGAATTAACGGTCACGCATTTCGCCATCAAGGAAGCGGCACTGCCCGGGATTTTGGGTATTCTCACCGTTTTGACCCTCAAAACGAAAAAGCCTCTCATTAAACTCTTTCTTTACAACCCGGAAGTCATCCGGGTTGATTTGGTTGACCAAGCGCTGGCCCAACGCGGTACCCAAAGGGAGTTTGAGCGCATGATGATCAAGTGCACTTGGCTGATTGCCTCTTCCTTTGTTCTCAGCGCAACCCTCAATTACCTCCTTTCGGATTGGATCGTCGTGACGGAGCCCGAGCAACCCGTCGCATCCAAAGCCATCATCGAGATCAAGAGCGATAGCTTGGCCGAGAAGGATCAACTTCTCATCCCGGTCAAAGGCGAGGAGGAGCGTGAGATCGTTCTTACGGCAATCTCGAATTCAGCAGACTCAAATCAAACGTCGGACGTCTTCCGGATTGACGGAACACCAGAGGAGACGGCATCCCTCCTTGCGGGCTGCATCAACGACGAGGTAGTCGAGGACGAGGGCAAGAGTGGGCTTCTCGCCTCCCATCAAGGAAACAAGGTAGCGATCACTCAGCTTTCGGGCGGTGCGTTTGACGAGGCGATCCTGAGGAAGTCAGGAAAGGTGGAAACCACGATCACCGAGTTCAAGGGCGGCACCTCTTTTAATGATGAGGTTGGGAGAATGATGGGATGGAGCTTTCCGATCATAAGCATCCCGTGTATCCTTGTCAGTGGCTACGCTTTTTGGATACTGATCAGGGGAATAAAAGAATTTGCCGGAATGCCCTTGGAGGAAATTCTGGCCAATGCCCCGCCAACGCCAAAGAAGTAGCTGTTTGCGGTCTTCTAGCGATCTTCCACCGGAAGATAAGGCCTGAGGGTTTCCCCTTGGTAGATCTGTCTGGGCCGGTGGATTTTCTTTCCATTCTCGGCAATTTCCTTCCAGTGGGAAAGCCAGCCCGGGGTTCTGCCAATTGCAAAAAGGACCGTAAACATATTCGTGGGAAAGCCCAGCGCTTGCAAAATAATGCCACTGTAGAAATCCACGTTGGGGTATAGTTTTCTTTGAATGAAATAGGGGTCTTCCAGGGCAACCTCTTCCAACCTTCTGGCTATCTGCAAAATAGGGCTTGATACACCCAGTGCATCGAGGGCTTGGTCGCAGGCATTTTTCAAGATCTTGGCCCTTGGGTCATAATTGCGGTAAACGCGATGACCAAAACCCATCAGCCTCGATTTTCCCTGCTTGGCGGATTCCACGAACCTGCTTCCGTCATCACCGGATTCGTGGATTTCGTCCAGCATCTTGATCACCGCCATGTTGGCCCCGCCATGCAAAGGTCCCCACAAAGCCGAAACTCCACCAGCCAGGGAAGCAAAGGGGTTGGCTCCACCGGACGCAATCATTCGGCAAGTTGAGGTCGAGCAGTTTTGTTCATGGTCCGCATGCAACAAAAAGATCAAGTCCAGCGCGCTTTCGACGGCTGAAGGCACGGGGGTGGATTCTCCGGGTTTGTCGAACATCATGGAGAGAAAATTCTCGCAGTAAGTCCTGCCTGGATCCGATGAGGAAAGGTCTTCGCCCAATGAGTTTTTGTAAATTGCCGCAGCTAGGGAGCGAACGGCGGAAATAATCAACGCAGACGATTCGTCGAAGGACTCCAAGTCCTTTTTGCGGTCATTGGTACCGTACTGTGGATAAGATCCGCCCAAGGCTTGAAGGCCCGAAGACAAAACGGCCATCGGGTGGGCACCCGCCGGTTGCGATCGAATCGAGGTCAAAACTTCAGCGGGCAGATCACAATAACCGGCAACTCGTTGCCTGAAGCCATCCAATTCTCCACCTGACGGAAGGTTTCCGTTGAGCAACAGGTAAGCGGATTCCAAAAAGTTTGATTTCTCGGCAAGCTCCGCAATGTCATAGCCACGGTATCTTAAAATTCCCTTGTCCCCATCGATAAAGGTAATCTCGCTTTCGCAAGAACCCGTATTTCCATAACCGTCGTCAAAGGTAATGACGCGGCTTTCCTTGCGGAGCTTGCTTATGTCAACGGCGAGTTCCTGTTCGGTTCCCTTGATAAGGTTCAGAGAATATTTTTGATCACCTATTTCTAGGTTTGCAGTATCTGCCATAACGGATGGGGTAAAAAAAGGGTAAATAACACTTTTGCCATCACTGGGAGATTTTTTCAAGAAAGTTCCTGTATATTTGCAAACCTTTCGACTGACTTTTTTCGGGATGAAATTGCGTGGCAAAACAATTGTTGTAGGAAATGCCACTCGTGAAAGGATACCCGTACCGTGTTTTCATCACCGCAAGCTTCTTGTCCTCGTCGGCAACATGGTAACTGTGGACAAAATAAAACTGATCTCCGTCAACCAAACCACGAAGCATAGGGTCCTGAGCAGGTAGCTTCCAGTCCACCCCGTTCCAGCCCATATGTGGAATTTTCATTCCTTCGGGAAGCGAAAATCGCTTCACCCGACCGGAAAAAAGATGCAACCCGGAATTCTTCCCTTCTTCGGATCCTTCGAACAAAACTTGCAAGCCGAGACAAATCCCGAAGTACGGTCTGTCTTCCTGAATCCATTTGATGATCGCAGCGTCAAGGCCAGTATCCCGGAGGGCTCGAATGCATTGATCAAAAGTTCCTTGTCCCGGAAAGACCAGAGCATCCAGGTTTTCCATCCCGGAGGGCTTGTTGACGATCCGGGCATCGGTGCCAAGAAACTCAAACGCCTTGACTACGCTCCTGAGGTTTCCCGTCCCGTAATCAACGACTCCGACTTTGGAGGGTGATTTCACTCGAGGCCGAGCATTAAGAGGACAGGGTTCCTTTGGTCGAAGGAATTGTTCCGTCCAGCCTGGGCTCGATTTGCGTAGCAAGGTCCAAGGATTTGGCAAAGCACTTGAACGTCGCCTCCGCGACATGGTGAGGCTCGGTTCCATGCTCAAGGCGGATATGAAGGTTACAGGCCACTTCGTTCGCAAATGCCTGGAAGAATTCCTTGAAGAGTTGGATGTTGAAATCGCGGACAAGGGTGACCGGTGGATCTGCCTGAAAAACCAGAAAGCCGCGATTGCTCAAGTCAAGCGCCACGGTAACGAGAGCCTCATCCATGGGAAGAAGGAAAAAACCGTACCTCTTGATTCCGGACTTGTCACCCAAAGCTTCCCTGAAGGCTTGGCCCAGGCTAATGCCCATGTCTTCGACCAAATGGTGATAGTCGATCTGGATATCTCCTTCGGCTTTGATGGAAAGGTCGAAGAATCCATGCCGGGAGAAAAGGGTCAGCATATGATCAAGGAAGGGGATTCCTGTAGCAATTTCTCCTTTTCCCGTGCCATCAAGAGAGAGTTCTATCTGGATTTGGGTTTCCTTCGTATCTCGTCTGACTAAAGCTGTT
>JABGWD010000221.1 GCA_018645725.1 Opitutia bacterium | reverse complement strand
GCAAAGCGGTGCCTTGGCATCAGGATGCGATCTATTGGCCGATCACTCCGACTAGGACCGTAACTGTCTGGTTGGCGATTGACGATGCAGATCCTGAAAATGCGAATATGCAATTCATACCACGATCCCACCTGCACGGGACCATCGACTACCAGCTAAAAGACAACCCGAATGCGGTGCTAAATCTGGAGACGAAAGATCCCGAGAACCATGGCCATCCTCCAGTCGACGTCACCCTTAAAGCAGGTCAGTTCTCCATGCATTGCGACCTTTTGCTACACGGCTCGGAACCGAACGATTCGGATCGCCGTCGCTGCGGACTCACCCTGCGCTACGCCGCGGCAGAAGTAAAAGCCTTCTACGACTGGCATCACAAGGGAGTATTGATGCGGGGCCAAGACTTGTCGGGAAACTGGGCCAACCCACCGGAACCTCAATAGACCTGTTCTTGACAATCCCTCTTTTGAAAGGCTGAAAGTGGGTTAGTTTTTTCTAACAAGAACAACATCTCATATCACATGAAAAAAATCATTAATGTTTTGCTTACTCTATCTTTCCTTTGGTCCGCTTCGGCGAAAAAGGCGACCAAGATCGTCTTCCTCCATGGCGGTCGCAGTCATGCCTCGGGAGATCACGAATTCAAGGCGGGTTCCCACCTCTTGGCCAAGCATCTCAACAAACAATCCGCAGTATCCATCAACGCGATTGTCAACGCCGGATGGCCTAAGGACGAATCAATCATCGACGATGCCGATGCCATCGTAATCTACGCAGACGGAACAAGCGTGATTGGAAAGGGTTGGGAAAAGATGGATCAACTGGTCAAGAATAACCAGGTCGGGGTAGTATTCATGCATTACGCAGTTCATCCTGCGGTTGAACAAGGGGAGAAATACTACCTCCCTTGGATTGGGGGATACTTCAAGAACGGCATCTCGGTAAATCCATTCTGGCGAGCAGACATCAAGCCCATGAAAGGGCATGAAACCGCCCGTGGAGTCGGTCCGATCGATGCTGTGGACGAATTTTACTTCAATATCAGCTACCACCCCGAAGCTCTCTTTCTGGGAACCGCTACTCCGAATGAAAAAAACCTGCATCACATCAACAATATTTGGACTCGGGCAGCGTATTTGGCCAAAGGGAAGAAACAATCCCTACTCTGGGGAATCGTTCGTCCCGACGGCGGAAGAGGAGCAGGTTTCACGGGAGGACATCATCACCGGAACTGGGCCATCGACGGGTATCGCCAGCTGATTCTAAATACGATTGTATGGGTAGCCGGGCAAAAGGTTCCGCCAGGAGGCGTGCCCACCTCCCCCGTCACGGAAGACGAATTGAACGAGCAACTCGATGACTATGGAGCCAGGACAAACCGGGTGAAGTTACCGACCGAGGCGGACATCACCTTCACCCCCGGACCCTGGATGACGCCCGAGGAACATGCCGAATCGCGCAGGAAGCCCAAAAAGAAGAAAAAGTAAACCTTACGATCCAAGTCTTCAGCCCACGAAGTCACATATTAGATCTCTTGCCTCTTGCCATAAGCACCTTCTTTTGTCTCTACTTTGAGTTTTTCACTCAACCCCCCCGAACCCATTATTAACATGCATCGCCTATTCATCATTACGCTCTCCCTCCTCGCTTTCTCATGCCTCAGCGCCAAGCATCACAAATCGAGTGAACTCAAGCCCATCTTTGACGGCAAGACCCTCGAGGGTTGGACCCAAAAGAACGGCACGGCCACTTACGTCGTCAAGGACGGAGCAATCCTTGGCACGACCAAGGAAGGCAGCCCGAATTCCTTCCTTTGCTCGAACAAGCTCTATGGAAATTTCGATCTTCAGTTCGAAGTCAAGCTGATCAACAACGAGCTTAACTCGGGCGTGCAAATCCGCTCCCAGACCAAGGTCTTGAACGACAAGGAAAAGAAAAGAGGGGATAAGTTCGGCCGGGTAAACGGCCCGCAAGTCGAAATCGAGGCAACGAGAGACAAGGGAGCCGAGTCTGGTTATATCTACGGCGAAGCCTGCGGTGGATGGATGACCCCCAAGGATAAGCTCAAGCCACACAAACACTTCAAGGACGGGGAATGGAACAAGTACCGCGTCCTTGCCGAAGG
>JABGWD010000220.1 GCA_018645725.1 Opitutia bacterium | reverse complement strand
GCCAGGATGATCCCGCCGAGGTCGACTACTTGCTGGGAATCCTCCGCAAAGATGCGGGAAAATTCACCTCGCGTGGATACGGTCAGGCTCTACGGGCACTCGCCTATCTCGCCAGAAACGAGGAGAACAAATCGACCGTTCGTCGCTTCCTGACCGATCGCTGTTCGCACCCAACCCCGAGGGTCAAGCAAGCCGCCTTGGAAGCCCTCGGCGATCTGGGGGATCCGAAAGCGATCGCCATCCTGGAAAAATTCGCCCGGGGAAGGGATGGTTCCCCCGAGAGATCCAAGGCAGAGAAAGCAATCGAGAAACTACGGGCGGGCCGCAAGCCGGTGGATGACTTCAAGAACCTGCGCAAGGAAGTGGGTGAGCTAAGGAAAGCAAAAGATGATCTTGAGAAGAAATTGGACGATCTGATCAAACGCTACGATAGCTCACTGCCGCAAAAGGCGTTGGAAGACAACGGGAGCAAGTAGAAAACCACGATCGGGCAAACGGTGCCCAAGCCCAAACGGTTGTGGGCATGAGGCAAGGCAATCTTGACAAAACGACCGAAGGGACGAGCGTTGGGAAAATGACAGGGATCAAGTAACCCGAAAGTCAGGGAATTGAAGAAGAGATTGCGATCAACCGGGTCCGGGTGCGGAAGAACAATTCGCCTTCCGAGATTGCCGGGGTGGACAGGCATATTTCGCCAAGTGGGTTTTTGGCGAGAATCTTCAGTTCGGGCACACCTGCCTTGATCACGACCACGTCCCCTACTTCGCTCACGTAATAGATTTTTCCACCCGATGCTACCGGCGAACCGGTAAACCCACCGAACCCCGAACCGAGGCGCGCTTGAAAAACCAGTTCCCCTGTCTTGGCATCGAAACAGGCAAGCACACCGTTGTCCCGGCAATTGTAGAAGTAATCGCCATAAAGAATGGGAGTCTGCATATAGGCACCTCCACGGTTTACGCTCCAAGGAACCTGTGCGCTCGAGGTTTCCCCCCGCTCCAGCGAGACGTCTCCGCGCGAATCCAGTTTGATGGCATAGACGGGTGCCAACTTTCCGTGGGCATTGGTTATGAAGACAAGACCATGCCCGGTTATCGGAGTAGGCACGGGTATATCTCCCCCTCCCCGAAATTTCCATCGTTCTTCCCCGGTTTGAAAATCATATCCGCCAATGTGACGGTATCCGTTGACCAGCACTTGCGTGACCGATTTTCCGACGTGAACGGCCGGACTGCTCCAGGTAGGCAGATCGTTGCGGACTTTCTTCCAAAGTGTTTTGCCAGTCTCCAAGTCAAGGGCGGCAAGGAATGAATTCTTCAGCACGTCGCACTGTATGAGAACGACGCCTTCGTGAATGACCGGAGAACTTGCAAAACCCCATTGCGCTCTCGGCACACGGAAGAAAGCAGCGTCAAGGATTCCGAAATCCTTCTTCCAAAGGAGCGTCCCGTTGAAATCGTGACAATACAAGCCTTCCGAACCGAAGAACGAGACGATGCGCTTGCCGTCAGTGGCAGGTGTGCAATTGGCGTGTGACGACTTGGTGTGACGCTTGTCCTTGGGCACGCCCTTGTGGCATACCCTCTCCCAGACAACCTTGCCGGTCTTCTTGTCGATGCAATAAAGAATCCAAGTGTGAGGACCATCGTTTTCGACGGGGGCAATCTCATGATAGATCCCGATTTTCAGGCTGTCTTTCTCCTTGTCGCTCACAGCAGTGGTCAGAAAGATACGATCCCCCCAGACGATCGGACAGGAATGACCGAGACCGGGGATCGATGTCTGCCATTTCAAGTTTTTTGACTTCGGGACGTCCCAAGTGCTTGCCGTATCGAATCCTTCGGCAATGCCCGAAGCGCCGGGCCCGCGAAACTGTGGCCAGTTAATGGTCTTGGCGCTAGCGGAGCCAAGGCAAGCAAGCAAAGAAAAGACCTGAAGCAAGCGAGCCTGCCTAATGAATGAAGAAAAACCAATCATGTTTGGTGATCAGGAAACCAAAATGAGGTAACCTACCCCCAGAGCCAACTGAATGAGGGCATAAGGGAGAGCGATCTTTACGAAACCGGCAAAGGATAGTTTCAGCCCGTACTTGTGAATGATGGTCACGGACACGAGGGTGGAAGCGGATCCGATGGGGGTAATGTTCCCACCGAGGTTGGATCCGAAAATGACTGCCCACCAATAGGGGCTGTCCGGGTTAGCCGCAATATCGGGCATGCCCCCGAGGATTTTGGCCAGCATGGCGGCCAAAGGAATGTTGTCGGTCACCGAACTGGCGGCGGCAGAGGCTACGAGAAGGCAGGCCGGGCCGGTTTTGTCGCCAAGGGCAAGGATCGGCTTGAGCCACTCCCCGATCAGGGCAAGGACTTGGGCATGTTCCATCACGTTGATCACCGCAAAGAGACAAACGAAGAAAAAAAGCAGATCCCAGTCGATCGCCTTGTAAAAACGGTCAGCCACGGCTTTGTAACGTATGAGCATGATCCCGGCAAAGGCAAGAGCCACGAAGCCAAGGCCCAGTTCGTTGATCACGGGCAACTGGGAAGTCATGGCGACCGTTCCGATAAAGACAAAGGTCATGATTGCCCCGAAACGAAAGAAACCGGGCGACTCGATCCCCTCGTTCTCATCAAAACCGGCAACCAATGCCTTCGCGGAGGCGCGTTCCTCATCGGACTTGAGGGAACTGATCTTAAAGAGCTTGGATCCGAGCCAAAGGGTGATCACGGTGGCAATCACGACATAGGGGGCGGCCTTGATGAAAAAGTCAACGAACTCGATGCCCGCAGTTTTGCCGACGATGATGTTGGGAACGGAGGAGATGAGCGTAAGCAATCCCCCGATGTTGGTCAGCAGGCCCTCGATCAGGAGGAATCCGAGCAATTTCTCCGAGCGATCCAGTTTCTTGAGGGAAACCCCGGTGAGGGACCCAACGATGATCATCGCCGTGACGTTGTTAAGGACGGCGGAAAAGACAACCGTCATGACACCGTACAAGATAAGCAGGCGGAGTGGATCGCCTTTGGATAACTTGGTCAACTTGACTGCGACCCAGGTGAAGAGTCCCGATTTGCTGGTGACGTCGACGAAAAGGGATGATCCGAGAATGATGGCAATGACTTCCCAGTCCACACCGGGGATGTAAACGGGCATGGATATTTTGTGCCCACCGATGACAAGGCTGCCGACGTCCCCGAAAGGAAGCAGGTGAAACCAGGCTCCGAGAAAAAGGGCCAGGATAGAGAAGATACCCACGATTACCGATTTCTTGGCATGAATCTTTTCCTCGAGAGCGAGACAGAGGATCATGCACGCGAGCAACCCGAGAAAGAGATAGGTCACGTTAGGTGCAACGGCATGCCCGGCCGTCGATGCGAGGATTGGAGAAAAAATGGTCATAGCAACAGGAGCGGGACGGAGCGTAACTCGACGGCCAAAGGATGAGCCATCCCGTGCATTGCCATCTGGTCATCCTCCTTGGCATGCATGACGAGCAGGTCGACATGATCTTCCTCGATCAATTTCCTGTAATCCTCAAGCCTGCGTCCGACCTTGGCATGGCATTCGACCTCGATCCCGAGGTCGGCTTCCCCGAGAACGGTTTGAGCAGACTCGGAGAAATCCTTGGCGTCCTTGAGCAAGCGGGACAAAATGGTTTCGCGGGCAACCTCGGAATCGATCTCGGGAATCTTCTCAATCGCGGCGAGGTAGCGGTCGTGAGTCGCTTCGTCCTCCACGTGACTGAGGATGAGTTTGCCTCCGCTTGGGGTAAAGGCGGCCGAATACCCCACTAGCTTCCCTTCCCCGCAGAGGTGTCCCGAAACCGCCATGACCGTTTCGGGTGGACGGGCAAGAAAATCAGTTGAATCTTCACGGTCAGGGTGAGGAAGGACGAGAACCGGAGTGGAGGTTACCTGAGTCAAGACGTCAAGGTGTTCGCCAAGACTGTAGGGCCAACGCCAAGCATCGCTTTTCAAGTTGCGGTACGTAATGACCAGGTCAGGACGGTGTTCTTCCACCTTGTCCAAGAGGTCCTTTACGTTTTCAAAATCATTTTGCGAAACCAAAAGCCAATCCGTCTCGGATTCGGGTAGAACGTTCTCAAGAAACGTTTTGACCGTCTGCAGGTACAGTGCGGCCTCGGCACTGTCCATGTCGGTGACCAAAAGCACTTTGCCAAGAGGGTGCTTCTCGTGAACGTAATGGGTCTTGGCTGCCGCCTTGAAGACGCTCTCGAATTGATCAACGGTACTCATTAAATGGAAACCCAAGCCTATCAATGCAAATAGGGGGAAGTTGCAACCCTAAAGGGTCCAAAGTCATTCGCAGTCCGTTTGTTTTCCTGCACCCGACTGCCCGAAGGATCAAGTACGGGACGAATCAAGCAATTATTGAACGGGGAGCTGCAGATTCATCTCCTTGCGACCCCGAAGGATTTGAGCCGGCAGTTTCTTCCCCGGGGAATGCGTTTGCAGGATGAGCCCGATCAATTCGCTTTCCGAAAGCCTGGAGCGAAGGCTCTCCACTCCGACCAAGACGTCTCCTTTCTTCCAGCCAGCCCTCTTGGCCGCACCATGTTTGTTGTACTGGCCGACGTGCTCGGCCTTGAGGGCCAGCTTATCCCCGGTCAGGCCGAGGGTTCGTCTTTCGGAGTCGGAAAGATCGACAAACCTTATTCCACCAAAGGCCATTCCCCGCATCGACCAAGTTCCCACGCGCTTGGAAACGTCGCTCTTCAGCCGCCAACCGGCGGGAAGGTCGACCTGGACCACGGCGGTACGAGTTCCCCTGCGGGCAAAGAGCTCAAGCTTCCCCCCCGCATCCGGAAAATGATGAAGGACCCAGCTCAGGTCGGCCGCGCTGATGACGGACTGGCCTTCGGCACCCAAGAGAAAATCTCCCACCCTGAGGCCGGCTTGGTGAACGGGCGAATCGCTTGCCAATCTCTTCAAGCGCAAGGGATAGCTTGCTTCCAATTCCATTCCGATGCTCTCCGCTGCGGGGTATGGATAGACGATACTAAGCGGAAGGGTCCTGCCCCGATCCCTTTGCTCGAGGCGAAGGGAGTCTCCGATTTGATGGCAATGCACGCAGCTCTTTACCACTTCTCCACTCCAGTTCAATTCGTCACGGAACTTCCCCTTGAGCCCGGGCATGTCGACCGGGGTTCGGTATTTTACGGGTTTTCCTTGCTTGCCTGCCAGCAAAGCGCGGTTTTTCGGATACCCCCGGTGGACTTCGAGGGCGCCTCGCAAGGAGTTTTCGAAACTGGCGGTTGTCTTGTCCTGCGGGTTGCGCTGGTGTTCCCAAGAACCGAACCGTCCGTAGAGCGTGCCGTCCCCATTGAAGAAAAGAACGGAGAAGGACAGGTCGTAGTCGAACTGGAACTTTTGCAAGTCAAGCGAGTTGGCGTTGATCAAGCGAACCCGGACGAATTGGTCAAGAAGTGGGGAAATCTTGGGGTTCTCCAGTAAGACGCTCGTATCCATACCCATGCAGGCCAGACAGGGAACGCATCGCAGGACGACCATCAGGGGCTTGCCTGTTTTCTTGGCCTCCGAGAAACCGCTTTTCACGTCGTTATAGACCCAGCGGTCACTTTTTTCCATCTTCGCCTTGTCCGATCGGATGGCGCCTTCCCGGTCCTTCACCGTTTCCCCCGCACAAGGCAAAAAGGGCCGACTCACGATGAAGAGCGAAGCAAGCCAAAGGAATCCAATGATGGCAAAATGCCCAGTGGACAAAAGGCGGATCATCAAGCGATTGCCAAACGTACTTCTCGCCGGTTGAACGGAAAACCTACGAAACCGAGGTGACAAACCAGGCAGCAGGCTCACTCCTCCGGAGGGTTTTCGGGAGTCACAGGGAGGCCATCCTCATAGCGGATGCGTTCTCTTTCGGAACCATCGGACATGTACCAAACGTAAACACCGTTACCCTCTTCAATCATGGAAACGGGACATTTCTCGCCATTCGGCTTCCACACCTCGACCGAGACCACTTTGCCAGACTCCATGGCAAACTCTTCCTTCTTTTGTCCATTTTCATACCAAGTGCCAATGCTCCCCTGAGTCATCCCCTTGAGAACTGAAAACTCCTTGCTTTTCTGGCCGTTTGGCCAAAACGATTGAACCACTCCGGAGTAAGGTGCCACACTGTTCGGAAGAAAGATCAAGTTTTCGGTGCCACGATACTGAATTCTGCTCTCGTCGACGACCCGTATTTGAACGGAAACAACCGGATCCTCTTCTGCCTTTTCCTCGGGTTTGGATTCCGGACCGGATTCTTCCACGGGAACCGGAGCGGCAACCGGGGATACCGTTTCAGGAGGGGATGGTTTCGGATCAAGGGGAGGATTCTCTTCAGTTTTCGGCCAAACAAATATCCCCAAGACAAGCAGGCCAAGCAAAAGAAGCCCGACAAGATAACCTCTCCCTCCTGAGGACTCCTCGAGCGTTTCTTCCTCAACCCGCTTCCTCTCGAATTCCTCGGCAAAAATCTGCTTGTTCAGTTCCTTCGCTTGGTGCGAGAAGGGTGTTCTTGTCGCGCCTACGATTTCTCCCGTATCGGGATCCTTGAGAATTCTCTTCTTTTTCATTCTGCTTTCCTATGCCAAAAAAGTAATTCATAAACTCTCATACTCCAAGGACAAATGCAAACCGATCGGTTTCCCCGTTGAACCGTTTTTTACGCCGAACTTAGCAAAAGGACAAAAAAGATCGATCAAAGAGCCATATGGAATTGCCTCTTGCGGTTGTTTTTTTTGGTATGGGCTTTCCTTTTGAACAAACTTGACGAAAACATGAAAACTTCAGCATACGCCGCCCAAAAAGCCAAAGAAACCGTTCGGCCTTTCGAGATTGAAAGACGTCAGGTCGGCGAGAGAGACATAGGAATTGAAATCGAATACTGCGGGGTCTGTCACACGGATCTTCACTTCGTGAACAATGATTGGGACATGAGTGAGTTTCCGGTTGTCCCGGGTCACGAAATAGTTGGGCGGGTATCGGAGGTAGGCAAAGAGGTTTCGAAGTTCGTCGTCGGCGACCGGGCGGCAATCGGAGTAATGGTCGAGTCCTGTGGCGAATGCTCCTTCTGCATCGACGGTCTCGAGCAATATTGCGCTCAAGGCTTCACCGCTACCTACAACAGCCCGAGCGAAGACCCGGGAGGTTTTACTTATGGTGGATATTCGCAAAGAATCGTGGCCCATGAGAATTTTGTTTTGAGAATGCCCGATTCCCTGGACGTTTCGGCCACCGCTCCTCTTCTGTGCGCAGGAATCACCACCTATTCCCCTCTTCGCCACTGGGGCGTCGGCGAGGGGATGAAGGTCGGAATCGTCGGTCTGGGGGGACTGGGTCACATGGGGGTAAAATTTGCCCATGCCCTGGGAGCTCATACCGTGATGATCACAACCTCACCGGGCAAAGGAGAGGACGCATCGAAACTCGGGGCGGACGAAGTGTTGGTCTCGACCGACCCGGATGCCATGGCCAAGGAGGCCGGTGAATTCGATTTCATCCTCAACACCATTCCGGTAAATCACAGCGTCGACCCCTATCTCGAATTGCTCAAGGTGGACGCGACTATGTGTGTAGTGGGAGCGGTCGAACCGCTTAGTCAGGTAAATGCCGCCCAGCTCATGTTCGGGAGAAGAAGACTGGCTGGTTCGATTATCGGTGGGATTGAGGAAACTCAGCAAATGTTGGATTTTTGCGGAGAGAAGAACATCGTGTCGGAAGTCGAACTCATCAGAATGGACGAAGTCAACGAGGCATTCGAACGAATGCTCAAGAGCGAGGTCAAATATCGCTTCGTCATCGACATGAGCAGTCTCGCTTGATTCCGAACGAGACGGATCACTCTCATTGCCTTACTTCTGCCTGCCCTCCTCGAAGGGATCGCCTGCATTGGGTTTGCGGGACTCCGGAGCATACAGCCTGATCGCGGCAACCCGTCCGGTGTCGTCAAAGCTGCCGAAGCCCACCCTCCCCCATTCGAAGGTCTTGTCCTTGGCCCGCATAATCGGTTTGTCGAAGTCATTGACGTAAACCTCGATTTTACCGGAAGAATGCTCTCGAACCAGACGAATATCGTGCCATTCCCTGCTGCTCCATTTGTGCCCTTGGGTCGTTTCATGGGATATCTTGGTCCTTGGCTTGTCGTTCACAACGAAACAATTGTGAGCATGATTGTCGGTCACGCTGGCAACGTGAGTATAGTAAAAATGGGAACGGTCCTTGAAATTGTAAAACACGCACATGTCTCGGTGCCCGTATTCCTTTCCCGTTTGCCGGAGCTTGGCATCGAGGATGAAATCCTTGACCTCGATTCCGTCGACCAAAGCAATATTATAAGGGGAACGGACTTTGTACTTGTACTTGCTCTTGCCAAAATGCTCGATGAAGCCAACGCCCTTTTCTTTCCCCCATTTCCAAACCCGCTTGTCGGTTGCAACGAACTCACCAAGCGACTCCTTCGATTCAAAAGCCTGTTTGTAAACCAGTTTGTAATTCTCGGGAACGGAGGAAGCCGTCTTGGCTGTCTCCGAATAAAGGACGCAGGATCCGGCAAGGAACAAAAGAGCAATACAAAGGTTCATCTTGATTTGAAGGTTTGAGCTTGAGGCGCTCGGTTAGTTTAGGCGCAAATTACACAGGTTTGAACTTCGGGGAAGGCATCCAGCCGATCAAAAGCAATCTCCTTGCCACAAAACGAGCACTTTCCGTACGCACCCTCTTCAATTCTGCTCAATGCATTGGCAACCTCGAGTTTTTGCCTCTTCTTCCTTCTTCGCAATTCAAGAACCATTTGCTGGTCTTGCATTGCCTCCATTCTGGAAAGACGCCCCAATCCTTTGTCAGGCTCGACAGCTGCGGCCGAGTCTTCGCTTTTTGCGAGATAATCCGAAACTTCCTCTTCCAAAGCCAAGAGCTTTTTTTGAAAACGATCCAATTCTTCTTTTGTCATGACCTAGCGAAATCAACCCATACCCCATCACGTTTGCAAGTCCTCGGTCAACCATCTTCAGGGAACCCTTCTTCAGACTTTTTTCATGACAAAGGCTCGAAAGGCTTGAAAAATTACAAATTTGAGGGCATTGTTATGACTATGAAATCAATTCTTACATTTATCCTTGGTTTTTTCCTCATTCAATTTTCCTACGCTGCAGACGATGAAACCTGTGCCATCATGGCAGGTGATGAGATCGATCCGGAAGAATTTTCCGAGGTTGGCGGCAAAAAGATTTTCTTTTGCTGCGGTTCCTGCGTAAAAGCCTTCGACGCGAACACCGCTTATTACATCAAAGCTCTTCCCGCTCTGGCCAAGAAGTTCTCCGATTCCGAAAAGAAGAAACTCGGAGTCGACAAGGTGAAATTGATGGAACAACGCTTCTGCCCGATCTACCCCGAACGCGTGGTGAACCCGAACTCCAAGTTCGAGGTCTACAAGGGCAAGAAAGTTTACTTTTGGTCTTCCAGCGCCATACGTCGTTGGAAACGCGACCCGGACAAATATCACGCCGAGGCAGTAAAGCGTGGACATTTGAAGGGATAAGAAAGTCAGTCGTACCTGAACTTTTAAAAAAGGCTCCGCACAGGCGGAGCCTTTTTTTTGCTTCGTTGCAATTCGAGCGCCTCGGGCAAAACTTGCCGGAAACACCAAGCAAGAGTCATTTTTGCAGAATCACGAAGAGGTTCCCGCTTTCACAGGATACGGTAACCAAATCGGAAACAGCCTCGTTGCTTTGGCTTATCTTCCGCCCAATGCCCAAATCATCTCCCTGCAGGTTCCATTTCAGCCCACTTGTTTCGACCCGTGCGCATGGCGTCAACGGTAGCAGGCTCAAGGAAACGCCGTTTCGTCCCACAAGGCGGAGCGGGGTTTCGAAAGTCACGCGACGAATCCATTCTTCGTTCCCGTCGAAAGTAACGTCGACCGACTGATCGAATCCAGAGGAGATCATGAGGTTGGAGAGAAAATGATCACTTCGCTTTCCGAGCCCACCGAGAATCACTATTTCCGAGGTCTCAGTCTCAGAGGAAACCCAATTCAAAGCTTTTTGGAAATCGGTCGTATCCTGATCCGAGGAATTGATGACACGGAACGCTCCCCCCTCTTTCAGGGTTTCGTCAAGTCCACAGGAGTCCATATCTCCGATCAAAAGTTCTGGCTCAAGTCCGGCATGCCGAAAGGCCAAAATGCCCGAGTCTACGGCAACCGAATGATCGGCTTCCTCGAATCTCCAGGCAAGCAACTCATCGGATGGAGGGTTCCCCCCCAATACCAGCAAGGTCTTGTCTCCTTTCATTCCCGGGAGAACATGAGGAAACTAGCCGAAGAAGCCTCGTTGTTTTTCACTTACGTTCATTTCCATTTTCTCCATGACCAACAACATGTCATCCCACACCTTGCGTTTGCTTGCCTTGCTTGGGTTATGCAACAGGTACGAGGGGTGGTAGGTCACCATGAGCGGGATTCCTTCGAATTCACTCCATTTCCCCCGGCAATCGCCTAGCCGTCTCTTCGGATCATGACCGAGGAGTCCGTCGGTCGCCGTCTTGCCCAAAGCCACCACCACCTTGGGGGAAATGATTTCGATCTGAGCCTTGAGGTACGGGAGGCAGAAATTCATCTCCTGCTCCGTGGGGGGTCTGTTTCCATAGGCTTGGCCATGCCTCGGTCTCCAATTCATTATGTTTCCAAGGTATACCGAATCCCGCGACAAGCCCATGGCCTCGAGAATCTTCGTCAACAACTCACCTGCCGGACCGACGAAAGGAAGACCCTGTTGCTCCTCCTCCGCTCCCGGAGCCTCTCCGCAAAGGAAAAGATCGGAATCCAGGTCGCCGCAGCCAAAGACAACCTTCCCCTTGGGGTTAAGTTCGGACAAGCAGGTGGGACAGGACTCCACTTTTTCGCGGAGCCAGCCCCAGCGTTCCTCTTTGGAACCATCGGGTAAATCGAATTCGAGAGGATCGGGGATCTCGGAAAGTTCGTTTTCGGGGAAAGCCCGAATAACGGCAGCAGACGATTCGACCACCTCTTCTTTTTCGGCTTCGGGCCCTCGGTCCGGATCCGAGACGCGAGGGGAAGATGGCTCGGGAGCCCTTCCCTCCGGTTTCCTTGACTCGGGACGTCCGAACTTTTCTTGCAAAACCTTTTCCAGCGAAAGCAAGGAGTCCTCTTCGACATAGACGTCGCGAATGCCTTCGCTTCGCAGGCGCTGAAGTTCCAAGAGCAAGGAGTGAGCCGCCTCAGCCTGGTTCATGAGCCACTGTTCTCCAGGGACGACATGGTCAATTTTTCCACGTACTTCGCAAGCAAATCAAACTCGACGTTCAAAAAGTCGCCGGGTTTTCGTCCGGGCAAGTTAGTCTTGGCCAAGGTATGAGGTATGAGCCAGATGGCGAAGGAATCTCCTTTGACGTCGCAAACGGTCAGTGAGCAACCGTCCACGGCAATGCACCCCTTGTCCACGAGATACCGAACGCAATCGGACGGGACTTTGACCTGAAGGTAAAGATTTTTTCCCCGTTCCTCGAAAACCTCGATTTCCCCGAGGACATCCACGTGTCCGGTCACAAAATGTCCGCCCACGCGGCCGTTCGCCGGCAAGGATCTTTCCAGGTTGACCGAACTGCCTTCCGTCAAACCGCTCAGGTTGGTGCGTTCCATGGTTTCTTCCAGGAGATCGAAGGAAGCTTCCTTGCCGTCACTGTTTTCCCTCAAAGTCAGGCAACAACCATTAACCGACAAACTGGAACCGGCTTCAAGCCCGTCGCTGTCGACAAAGGGCAGAGCAAGCCTTAGCAACCAAGCTTCGGGGCGTTCTTCCAAGGAAAGAACCTTTCCCGCATCCTCTACGATACCGGCAAACATAAGAAAGAGTAAGTTTCTCGAAACAAACGTTTTGATTCAAAGATAATTTGACCCATTGTGATCGGAATGTAGGTTGGTTTCATGCCGATGACAATTTCGATTTACCTGAGATGCTTGAATTTTTGCTTTAGCCTCCCTCTGCTCTGCTTGATTCCTTCAACCTTGAGCGCCGCGCCTCCGAGTGCCGACCACGTGCCTGCCGATTCCTTTCTCGTCCTGTCCGTCAAGGCGGAAGCCCTGATCGGAAAATCGAAGATTCTCGAAAGTGGCACTTGGGCTCCTCTTTTTGAAAAGCTCGCTCTTTCGCAACCGACTCTTCACGAGATCCTGCTTGATCGCAACTCGAGCGGTCTGAATCTTCAAAGCCCATTGAGGTTCTTCGCCCGTGTCGAGGGCAAGGATTCCTCTTTTCCCTCTTTTGGTCTGATCGCCATGGTCAAGGATCCCAAAAAAGCGGACCGGACCTTGGCTGAAATTGCGGAATCGCTCGGCATCAGCAAAAAAAAGGGAAAAGGAACAAGGTACGGCAAAAAAGATTTCCCCTTGGAAATCGGGCGGAAAGGTCGAGTGTGCTTCCTTCTTGGGGTTGCCCCGAGCACCAAGAAAAATGGATCGGTCGAGGAGCGCTTGAACGATTTCCACAGCACGTTCCTGACTCCGGCAAATGCCAAGAAATTTCCCTCAAGCCTGAAAGCCCATCTCAACCAAAGTTCCGATCTTGCGCTTTACCTCGATGGGACGGGACTGGCAAAGATCATCGAGGATTTTTGGCCGGACGATCAGTGGAAAAAACTGCTTCCGACCTTGGATGAGCTATTCAACAGGCAAATAGGATTTCATTTCCAATCAAACCAAGGCGTCATCAAGATGACCGCCACCGAATACTCCGGTCAAACGAGAAAAGAGCAGGACGAGGCCGCCCCCATCCCCATGTTGGAACAAATCCCTGGCGATGCGCCCTTGGTCGTTCGCATGAGCCTGCAGGGAGATTCGTTTCGTTCGTCCGCAATCCAATCCATTGACCATGCTCTCAAATTCATGAGCAACGGAAAGATCGACAAGGACTCGAACCTGCCCGGCTTCGACGCATCCGCGTCCGAGTTACTGTCTTTTCCCAGTGGTGACTTTGTCCTTGCCGGAGGAACCTTTCGATCAAGGATAGTACCATCTAGCTCAAACCAAGCCACGACGAGACTGGAACCGTCCTTTCTCCTTGGCATTGGCGTTTCGAGCCCAATCACGTTCAAACGGTTCATGGCGGGCCTGAACACGGCAAAATCACTTGATACTCTTTTGGACGTCCAAAATCTTCACTTGACCGAAGACAAAAGCAAAATTTGGCTTTCGACCTTCGACTTTCTCAGGGAAGTTCAAATGAAAAAGCCCCTGTTCCCTCTCTCGAAGTCCCGGGCAAAGCTTCTTGGCGATCATTTTTTCGCACTCGACTTGGATATCCAAAAAGCAAACGAGGAGTTAAGAAAACTCGATTCCCTGAGCTATGATCAGTTGAAGGCACTGAGTTGGGCGCAAGATTTTGCGAGGCTTACCCTCCGCTCATCCGACCCCGCGCAATTGACCGGTTTGCTCAAAACGAGGGACAAGAGCATGCAGGGTTGGGAAGTCGTCGCCCATCACCTCGGTCAGGAAATCATCGATTCGATGAACGAAAATCTTTTCCGGGCCATTGTTGCGAACGATTTCGATGCCTTGATCAAAGCAACCCAAACGGGTGCCCTGATCAACGCCAACGACAGGTTCGGTCACACACCTCTTCATTTCACTGCCTACAAGGGCAATGCCCGATTCCTCCAGTATCTTCTGCGAAACGGGGGCAATCCGAACGCAAGAGGTCGGCATGACTCGACCCCCCTCCACAGCGCGGCATGGGGAAGAAACGTCGCGGCCCTGGAAGTCCTTCTGGAGGAAGGTTCGGACGTTGATGCCCGAACCGACGAAGGGGAAACGCCGGGCATGACTGCCGCCCTGCGCGGGGAAAAAGAGATCCTAGAAATTCTTTTCGCGCTCTCCGCCGACCCCCATGCCAAGGACGTTCATGGCACGAACCTGATCGACTTGGCCGGTGCAGGCGGACACGAAGCAATCGTCAATATGCTTCGCCGGATTGGTGTCAAGAATGAGAATCCGCTTCACATCGCCGCCGGATTGGGGGAGGAGGAAAAAGTAAAAAAGCTTCTCCAAAACGGACGAAAAATAAACGAGCAGGATTCATTTGGGGCAACTCCTCTTCTCATCGCCATGGTCGCGGGTCAGGAAAAAATGGTCGATTTCCTGCTCTCTCGAAAGGCGAATCCGAAGATATCGGCCAAAGAAGGATACACCCTGATGCACGGGGCTGCCTTTTCGGGCAAGAAAACCTTGATTAGAAAAGCTCTTTCGCTAGGTCTCGAGGTAAACCCCCGGTATGGTTCGAACGGGATCACGCCAACCGACGTTGCCGAAGACGAAGGTGATGCCCTTCCCTACCTGCGGGCTTTGGGCGGACGCACGGCATGGGAACTCGGACGAAAGCCCGACCCGGCGGACAAGTAAGCCCGCCTTGTTGTAAAGATTCCAAGGGTGCGGACTCGCAGGCTCGTCCCTCCAGTTTCAAGACGACGATTCTTGGAGTCCGTTTTCATTATCACGATTCTTGGAGGGTCAAGCCTGCGAGTCCGTTTCCATTATCACGATTCTTGGAGGGACGACGATTCTTGGAGGGACGAGCCTGCGAGTCCGTTTTCAG
>JABGWD010000219.1 GCA_018645725.1 Opitutia bacterium | reverse complement strand
GAACTGGACAAAGCCAACCCGCCCACCACCAAAAACCTTACCCTCTTCACCGGCAGTTCCACCATCCGGCGCTGGACGACCCTTCCCAAAGACTTTCCGGAAATCCCCGTGCTCAACCGGGGCTTCGGTGGCTCCCAACTCTCCCAGGTCCATCACCACTTCGACCAACTGTTCCCCCTCTACAAACCCGTACGGATCGTCCTGTACTGCGGAGAGAACGATCTCTGGGACGGGAAGACCATCGAGAAAACGCTCACCGACTTCACCACCCTCGTAACGCGCATCCGCAAGGTTCTTCCCAATACTCCCCTCATCTACCTCTCCTGCAAGCCCTCTCCCAAGCGGATGAGCAAATGGGAAACCTATCAACAGCTCAATGGGCAGATTCATGCCTTCTGCAAAAAGGACCCCCTCCTTACCTTCGTCGACCTCTCCACCATTCTGCTCGGTCCCGATGGGAAACCCGCCCCCGGGATCTGGGACAAGGACGACCTTCACGTCAACCAAGCCGGCTACGATCGAATGACCAAGCTCCTCGCCCCCCTACTCAAAAACTGAAACAACACCCTTGGCTTGCTTTTCTTAATCTCATAACACTTCGAATATGAATTCTTTTTTGCACTTGGCGTTCCTCGGTAATTTCGGAGGCGGGGAAATGATCCTGATCTTTGTCGTGCTGCTTTTTTTGGCCGTTCCCGTGGCCATCGTGCTTTTGGTTGTTTTCCTCGCCAATAAGAACAAAAGCCCCAACCCCACGCAGCAACCGCAAGCTCCCACAACCCCCGTTGCCACAAAGCCCAACTTCTGCCCACATTGCGGGACTGCCCGCACCAATCCACCCGCCAACTTTTGCCCCAACTGCGGCAAGCCGGCCTAACCGAACTCCCCGCTCCCCCAGCTCTCCGAGAAGCAACTCTCGTCCGCTTACTCGGCCTTCCCGCCGATGCAAAGCAACTCCTTCAAGGTACGCGCATACAAGCGCCCATCCGCATAAGCCAATCCCGAGAGGGACCAGGTTTCTCCAGCCGGCCCCAAATCGCTCCACGAGACCAAGGCATCCTCATTGAGAACCGGCGCATCCCATTTGAGGACGTAAACCATTCCCACCATGGTCGGGAAATAAATCAAATCTCCCACCACGACCGGAGGAGCGGATGAAACGTGCCCCCATCCGCTTCCCGCATTTCGCTTGTCCTGAGTCGCCGTGAATCCATCTGCATTTTTCATGTCGTTGGGCAGGCTCTTGTCCCAGAGGATCTCGTCCTTCCGACCCGGCTTGCGGACGACCTGAACGGGCACCTGCAAATACTCGACCTTCCCGCTTTTCAAATGCACCCGCCCGATGAAAAACCCACCGAACGAACGGAAGTAATGATAATTCCCCACGATCAGATTCGTGAAATAAGTGATCGGCTTTTTTGCCTTTGGGAGCTTCCCGTTCTCAACGGTTTCGTAGCCATCCCCCTTCCGGCTCGTGACCGTTACCCCCTCCCGCAAGGAAAGAGTGCCGATTGGCTCACCCGAACCGATCGCAACCGAGCGATGATCCTGGCCAACGAAAAAATGAGCCGCTTTGCCCGACCAATTCGCATTCTGAGCCGCCGCATAGCCCTTGACCGCCCGATCCCAAATGCTCTTTCCATTCGACGCATCGATCAGGGAAAGCCCGTACGGTTCCTCCGGTGGCTTGTGCCCGCCCCCGCGCCCCGTCAGGATGGCATGCTTGCCACCGGGCAACTTGCCGAGGATCGAAGTGGAATGCACCGAGGTTCCCGCCTCCGCCTGCCAAGCCAACTTGCCCGTTTCCAAGTCATAAGCCCGCAAAAAAGTCCAGTACTCCTTCCCCCTGCCCAGCGAATGGGAACCTCCCTTTGTGGTTGCCGAGACGGGCAGATCGTAACGCGGGGCATGCATCAGGATCACCTTCCCGTCATGCAGGATCGGCTCGTGAGCCCGGGCATGGTGCCGCCCGAAAGGCGTCCAGACGTGGCTCCACAATTCCTTGCCCTCGTAATCGAAACACTTGATCGTCCCCCCGACGTTTACGAAAACCACCCGCTTCCCATCGGCCACCGGGGAGGCCGCCGTGTTGTCGCTGAACAAACTCGACAAATCCGTCGTCCGGGTCCCCCCGATCTTTCTTCGCCAAAGTTCCTTTCCCGTCACCGCATCGAAACACATTCCCAAAATTGTCGAACCCATCTGCGAATCCTCCGTAATTTCGTCATGGGAGGTCACGAATACCTTGCCCCGGCTAACGACCGGTGTCCCTTGACCCGTACTCGGAAGCTTGGCCCGCCAGCGGACCCCCTCGTTTTTGGACACGCTGAAAGCATCCGGGGCTTTCCCCGCGCTCCCAAAGTTCCCGTTCGGCCCGGCCGCTTGGGGCCACTCACTCGCCAAGGCAAGACCCGCGGGAAAAAGTAAAAACAAAATTCGGCTCACGCCTCTCGAACTGAATCCGATTCTTGCAAAGAGGCAACCCCGTAACTTCATTGAGGGGAAAGCGGGGCAAAAAAAACCTCCCTGCTCAAACGAACAGGAAGGGGTAATCAATAATATTCAGACAACATAACGCACTTTTGGAGGCGGGTCAAATACCTGAGTTTTTTAATTGGCAAAACTGTACAAAACGACCAAAATGGAATCACATTAACATCAAATGTCAAAAATCATGAAATACTTACTCTCTATTCTCGCTATGTTTTCGATAGGCTTGTTCGCCTCTTGCACCGATCAAGCTGCGGCATGCTGCTCCGATACCGGTGAGTGCTGCGAAGGTCACGATCACGACGACGCCAACGCGTCCGAGTAAGGCTTTCCCAAAGCCGGAGTGAGTTGGCCCGGGCAAAGCCCGCGTAGCGAACTCACTGCTTTACTCAAGTTAACTTCCACAACCGCCTTTTTGCGAGAAGGCGAATGTTTTTTTTGCTTTGGAAACGAAACGGCTACTGTTGGTTTGTCTTCGTAAATTTTGACCGCCGGGATTTTTCTCGAGTCAAATCAGCGGCCAACCCTCGTCCAATTTCCTCGTGTCGTTTTGAAAGCCCAAGCGAATGAAATGACAAGTGCCCCGCTAGCGGCTCCGACGACAAACCCGCCGACAGCCCAACCAAAGTAGGTAAAAGCTGAAGACAGCTTTTCAAAAAACGAATCCCATCCCTCTGGCAAACAAGGGACGCCAAACCGAAAGAACAGCAAGGAGACCACGGCTCCTGAGAAACCCCATGGAACGACTTTCTTCAAGGATTCGCTCCAAAGGATTGGCTCAAAAAGACACTCTTACCATTGTTCATGCACTGAATACTATCGGGGATGGAAAGCGCGGGCAATTTTCCCGAAGTAAAAACCCGTTCAGCAAGGTCTAGCGCTGAGGCTCACAAGAATGGTATCGAAAATCGTATTCAAAATCCCTTGTAAGGTTTTATAGCCAATCCCTTTTACTTTAGAAATCCCGATTTCCCCCAAACCCACAACCGCTGTTTGCGGGGAACCCTTGGGCTATCAATCTTGTCGATAATTGCCAAGACGGCAGCGCGATGAGCTTTTGCAAACAAAGCGTTTACCTTTTACCACGCCATCGGTCTTCAAAATAATTTCTCGGGGTTTCCAATGGACTCATTCATGGGACGTAAACCCAAAAATTCAAGTGCTTGAATGTAATAGCGGGAATTGGAAACTTACTTTCCGGAAAATGTCATTTTGATTTCCGATTTCACTTCTAAGCCTGGTTTATCCATCGACATATCCATGGAAAGTTCACCGGAATCGATCCATCCCGTTCGAAGATCAAACTTGATCATTCCGGTGGACGTTCCGGTCATCTCTCCTTCCATTACGCCGGAAACTCCGATGGTTGCCAGACCATTGCTCTGATCCAACAGCGTGTTCGTCGAGATGTTAGTAATCTTGATCGCATTCACGTCTTGGGTGATGGCAGACTTCCATGTGTCTCCGTTATCCACTCTGAAATCGGGGAAAGTCGTACCCAAGCTAAAGTTCTGCATGGTCTGTTCGATTTGCTGTTTGACCAACGGGTTCATTCCCTCGGCTACCTCAAAGCCTAAGGTTTTCCCTACATTAGACATCCTGACAGTGAAATGCTGACCGATGATGCCGGACAACACCGCAGCCATTGGAGATTCGGAACCTTGGGGATCGGAAGAGTCAAAATTCATATTCATAGGTCCGCCATCCATATCCATAGACATCTTTGCGTAGGTCAATTTGATCAAATGTTCCCCAACCGCATTGACTTCGAGGACTTCGAGATCCATCACGGACACGATTTTCATGGTTATGACCATCTCTTTGCCGACTACTTGGGTTTTCGAATCGGAGTCGACCTCTACTGTGAGCTTTTTCCGGTCACCTGGTTTAAGGTTCAAAGCAAGTTTAATCTTTTCTCCAGTTGGAGGAGAAGGCTCATGCGAATCGGCTCCCCCGCATCCGCATAAGAAAACAAAGAGGGCGATCTGGTGGAAAAGGTGGAATGTCTTGTTCATCATGATAATTTTCAGTAATTATTAAGGAGCCTCGCCATCACATCAAAACCTCGAGCCTCAGTGAAGGAAGCAAAAAACTCCTCCTGCGCTTACCTTCGTGATAGACAGAGTTGACCCATTTCGCCTCCCCGCGCACGATGTGCTCTTTAGGAACCAATTTGTTTTTGTTGACTTTTTTTGTTACAAGTAAACCCCATAATACTACTATTTAGTGTTACATAGTGGCAAAATCAAAGTCCACCCCAAAAAGACCCTCATCGCTGAGAGCCTTTGTTTAAGCAGGAAACCCGCTTTTTTAAAATGGAGCCGAGAATCGGATTCGAACCGACGACCTACGCATTACGAATGCG
>JABGWD010000218.1 GCA_018645725.1 Opitutia bacterium | reverse complement strand
ATAGAGCCGGGCCAAGGCGGGGTTCACAAAGGTATACTGGGCAGTAAGAAATTCGGAGGTGGGCCGGTTTTGATCGAGCAAGTGCCTAAAGAAAAGATGCGTTTCCTTCCTCATGGCGGGTCCGAGGTGATCGACGTAATATTCCTTGAAGCGTCTTTCGTCGGGTGGCGTGGAACCCAAGTTGCCCAGGGTGAGCCAGGCGTCGAGAAAGCCGTCGACAAAGCGTTCCGACTTGGGATCGGCAAGCATGCGCTTGGCTTGGGCCAAAACAACCGCGGGGTCGCTCAATCTTCCCTTGTCGGCAAGTTTCGTCAATTCGGCATCGGGCAGGGAGGACCAAAGAAAGTAACTAAGCCGGGATGCGGTGGCATGGGAATCAAGCTTGCCGGTTTCGGGAAGCGCTTCTTCTTGTAGGTAAATGAAACCGGGCGAGCAAAGAGCCGCCTTCAACGAATCCTTGAAAGCTTGCCAGGAATCAACCCCTTTGCTCATGCGTGCAAGGAAGACTCCTTGAATCGCATCGACTTGCGCCTCCGTAGGGTTGCGGCGATAAGCGCGTTTAAGAAACCCACTCAGGTAGTCCCGGGTTTTGGTCGAATCGAAGGATGCACCACCAAGAATATCCTTTTGAGTTCGGGTTGGCCATTGGTCGATGATAGGGCCACTCAAATACATGTGATGGATGCGCACCTGCGGAAGCTTGGCTTTGTGCAGGCCGTAGAGCAGGTTCTCGTTTCCGCTTTGCAAAGCAGGCAAGCCGTCGCGCTGACGCAGAAAATGCGAAGCTTCGATATGAGCGCTACGGGCTTTGTGGGAACCATTCAAAAAGATCAAGCGGGGGGTCGATCCTTTGTTGAGCCAGATACGGGCTTTGTATTTTTTTCTTTTGCCGTCCACCAATTCAAAATGGGCCAGGCGGGGTTCCAAAGGTTGCGGTAGATGAAGAGGACCAACCTCTTCATTTCCCGGAACCACGGCCAGGCGAAAAGGTTCGTCTGTTCGCGTTTCGGAGAAGTTCTTCTCGTAAGGAGGCATCCGATTGAGCGCAGTGGCATCGATGGCGAAGAAGTAATACCCATCGGCGGGTACGCCTTGGCTTAGCTTCGACATATAACCGTAGGATCCCATGTGCCTTTGGGTTCTGGGGTGCTCGTAGAGACGGATCTCATAGGGAATGCTTTCGGCGGATTGGAGAGTTGATTCGAATTGCTTCCTGATGGTGTTCCTGCGCTTGGAGGTCTGCTCGGGATCGAGAGAACCGGTTAAGCTCTTCAGGTTGCCCCTCATCGAACGAAGTGGCTTGTCGATGGATTCCCGCATCAGAACCTCGGTAATGAATCCGGTGAATTCACCCTGTTCGAAATTGTCGTTTTGGATCCACTCGTTGTCGGGTGGTTTATCGAGGGATGGCAAGGCCTTTTCGATCACCAAGTCGGCGGCCTTTAAATACTGATCCAGCAAAAAGCCTGAAGTGACGAGAGCATGGCCCTGGTTGTCCAAGTGATGAATTTCCTTATCGGACGGAAAGCCTTCGGTCGGATCAAAGGCATCGAGATTAAGGTAAAGAAGATCAGCGACCGTATTACGGTATTCCCTTCGGTTTAGCCTGCGAAGAACGGTCTCCCCGCCCGTGCTTTCGCGATTGGAGTGGGCATTGGCGATCGCCCCGGTGAGCCAAGCAACCACTTGCTGAATCTGCTCGGGTTGAGGGCGAGGTTCGTCCTCGGGCGGCATTTCGCCCAGATTGAGCTGATCGAGGATGTCCTGATAATCGGCCAATTGCTCGTCATTGGTAACGGGAAAAACAAGCTGATCGAAACGCCGATCCGACTTTTGCTTGTCGGGACCGTGGCATTTTTTGCAGTGACCCTGCAGAAATGGTCTGACGGTGGACTCGAAATCAGAGCCGAATGAGTCTGATTGGGCAGATATGTTTGCCACTGTATAACCAAGAAACACCGGCAAAAAACATTTCAACCACTTGGACATGTCCAAACTGATTCTAGAGAGTCAAGGTTCCCGTCGAGTGGGCAAAGGAATCGTCATCCACACCGAGTTGGTTGAGGATCGAAAGGTAGAGGTTGGACAACGGCACGCGTTTGTTCTTGGGAACGGGCATCGCATAATGGGCACCCGTTTGGTAACCCCGACCGGCCATGAGAATGGGTAGGTCGTAATTGGTGTGGGCATTGCCATTGCCCATTCCACTTCCGAAAAGAACGGTCGTGTCGTCCAAAAGCGAGGTGCCGTTCGGAGATTTGGACGCCTTGAGTTGATCGAGAAACTTGGCGAAACATTCCATCTGGTAGGTTTCGAGGCTAAGCAAGGCATCGATATTTTCCTGCTTTTTTCCATGGTGGGAATAAGCGTGGTATCCATTCCCAAGCCCAAGCAGCCCCGTGTTGAATTGGGCTCCCGCCATTTCGAAGCTGGCGATTCGGGTGGAATCGTTTTCAAGGGCCAAGCCAATCAGTTGGTAAAGCAGAGGAATGTCTTCCACCAGGTTCCGGTTCTTCGGTTCTTCAATGGAGGGATTGGGTTTAGGGACCGAGTGCCATTTGCTCCGTTGCTGAATTTTGGTTTCCACGTCCCTGATCGAAGTGAAATATTCGTCCAGCTTGTCCCGGTCCCGGCCGTTGAGCCGCTTGCCAAGATCACGAGCCCCTTTGAGATTGGAGTCCAAAATGGATTGCCTTAGATGGAATTGATCGAGCAGGTTTTTCTGGTTTTTGGTCCCATCGGAGATAAAGAGCTTGCGGAAAAGATCACGGGGACCCTCGATCGGTGGAACGCGAACTCCCGTTCGTGTCCATGACATTTGGCATCCACCGTGCAGTCCGTTTTCCGAGCCGATGACCAAGGAAGGAAAGCGGGTTTGGCTTCCAATCGCCTCGGCGGCCCGTTGGTCAAGAGTTAGGTTCCCGTTTGGCATGGAAGATGCCTGCGATTGCTTGACTCCGGAAAGAAAGGAATGAACGGCGTAGTGTCCTCCTTTCACGCCATGATCCAAATGGGAAAAGACGGTCATCTGCTTGAGGTGTCTTTGGCCGGGAGCAAGAGCCTTGGGCAGGGAATGGATTAACCCGGCCTTTTGGGGGAAGAAGTGCGAGGCATGAAAACCGAAGGAATTGCCGACGCAAACCAACCTCTTTGAAGCGCTGTCCGCAACTCTAACACCTGCGACTCCCTGTCCTTTTGGTAACCCGATAGATTCCAAAGCCGGCAAGGCCAAGGCACCCATGGATCCACGCAAAAACATCCTGCGATTCATGCCAAAAGATTTTGTATTCATCGCATTGCAAGGCAACCCTTATGTTCTGGATTGAGACCTTTTTGGCGTAATCTTAAGTGTATGGAAGAGCTTGCGTGTCGAGGAACCATGCTGTGCAATTGATAGATGAAGGATGAACAAAAATCAATCAGGCAAAGGGTGGGGGAGAATGAATGGGCTCTGCGGGTTGAATTGGCGGCCGCATACCGTGTGTTCGCGATGTTCGGTTGGACTCACCTTATTCACACCCACATTACCGTCCGGGTACCAGGAGAGAGGGAATGTTTCCTGATCAACCCATACGGTCTTCTTTGGGATGAGATAACGGCGAGTTCCCTCGTCAAGGTGAATGCAGAAGGAGGTATCGTCGATCATGGATCAACCGAAAGCTCAATCAATCCTGCGGGATTCAAGATTCATTCGGCCATTCACCTTTCCGAAAGAGCTGCGAACTGGGTGATGCACATTCACGTGCCAGAAGTAAATGCCGTGGCGAACCTCAAAGGCGGACTAATCCGAGGGCTCTCCGTTTACTCGATGGATATCGGGGGAGTTTCCTATCACGACTTTGAACATGCCACATCTTCCTCAAGTGATGTTTGCTGCCGCATGATACAGGATTTGGGGCCTAAAAATAAAGTCCTTCTCCTTCCCAACCACGGAGCCATCACGATTGGCGATAGTATTTATGAAGCGTTCTACCTGACGCACCAACTGATTGAGGCTTGTAAGGTCCAGATCATGACCCTCTCCTGCGCCCAGTCGGATTCTGATTACTCCGTCGTAGATGAACAAATTGTCGAGGAGACCTATCGTATCGTGCAGGACAACTATACCGGTAACGAATTCGGTAAACTGGAATGGGAGGCGACAAAGAGAAAATTACTCGACCAACAGGGACTGAGTTACGCTGAGTAGAATTTTTCGTAAGAATAATTTAATCAAGGACATATGATATTTGAATATGTCAAAGTTTTCTCAAAAGTTTGATCCCGATTCCGTCGTCAAGCAAGTTCTCGCTGGGGAAAAGGATCGTTTCCGGTTGCTTGTCCGCGAGTACGGGATGCTTGTTCGTGGATATCTTGCTGCCCGGGTCTATCACTTGGAAGACGCCGAAGATTTGGCCCAGGAAGCTTTTCTCGTCGCCTTCTCCAAGCTGTCGACATATGAGATCGGCACGAATTTCAGGGCCTGGCTTTTGAGTATCGCTAAGTTTCAGTTCAACAACCACTGGAAGAAAATCAATCGACGGGCCAATGCAATGGAGCGTTTCCGTAACGACATTGCCAACGCCCTTCAGCCTGAAATGCAAAAGGTATCTAATGAGCTCAAGCAAGACAGTGTCAGACGTCTTCTCAATTGCATCTCCAAGTTGCCGGGCCGTAGTCGTCATTTAATCCGGGCAGGTCTGGACGGCGTACGCATGGAATCACTCACCGAAGAATTGAACTTAAAACCCAACGCCATTTATCAACTCCGTCACAGAGCCCACCTTGCCCTAAGGAAATGCATGGAGGAAGGAATACTCGAATAATGAGCAATTACGAAAACGACCCCGACTTTCTCGACATGCTTGCTGCTTGGCATGAGAACAAGAACCTTAGCCCAGCCAGAAAAAAGGAATTGCTTGAACGGCTCGAACAAGACTCTGGTTTGCGCCTCGGACTGGCGCGTGAAATCGAAATGGCGGGGCTCACGCGTGTTGCACAAACAGGAGAACCGCGTTGGTTGGAACTCGAGGACAAGCTTGGGGCGGAAAAGGAAACCTCCCCGGATTTCGAATTTGAAGTAATGAAAAGGTTGCAACCAAACACTCCTGGATACGGCATAAGTAGTATACTTACTTTTCCAAAGTTGGCGGGGTTGGGAATTGCCGTCGCCTTGGTCTTTGCATTTCTGCATCTTTTAAAGAACGAGCCGGTCGAAGAAGAGGTGGCCAAGCTCATTCGATTGGAAGGAATTGCAAAGC
This sequence comes from Opitutia bacterium, assembly GCA_018645725.1. Lineage (GTDB taxonomy): Bacteria > Verrucomicrobiota > Verrucomicrobiia > Opitutales > Seribacteraceae > Seribacter. The sequence continues at coordinate 2,738 of JABGWD010000218.1, read as the reverse complement.
CAGTGGATAAGGAAAGGGTTTTGCATAAGGGAGAGGAATTCGCCATTGAAGAAGGATTGGTGGAAATGGCCTTTCGCGAGACCGGGGTTCACCTGATCGGCACGGGACCATTGAACATGACCTTGCTCGGGAACGACCGTATCTTTTTAAACGAGGGCGAGATCAAGTTGGTCGTTCCACCTCAGGGCATTGGGTTTGTCGTCGACACCCTGGATAGAAAATTTGTGGATCTCGGCACCAGTTTCGTTGTGCAAGCCAGCAAGGAGGGATCCAAAGTTCTGGTCCTGGAAGGTGAAATTGCCGTTGGAGCAAGGAACGACAAGCCCACTCAACTCATGAGCAAGGGCTCGACTGCCGACTTCGATCGAAACGGCAGTGTGAAACTTCGCGCCCGCGGACCCAGCGGAGTGCCCGAACTTTCCCTGCCTCCCATGACGCTCACCGAAAACTCCCTCACCGGCAAGATTTACGGCATCAAAGAGGGGGCTTTTCCAGCCACGACCGAGAAAGAAAAGATCAAGAAACGAGCCATCGTTAGGAATTTCGTCCCCTTGGTCCGTTCGGGCTTCAGCAATCAATCCAGATTCAAGAACTTTGTTCAAGGCCGTCCCTTGCGTTTTACCGGAATTGCCGGCACCTATGACAATTTCCCCATGCGGACGAGCTTAGCGCCCTATTCCGTGGAGAGCGGTTGGCTGGCTTGGTACTCTGGGCAAGTCAAAGCACCCAAAACCGGACGATACCGTTTCTGGGGTTATGCAGACAACAACCTGCTCGTTGCCATCAACCAGAAACCGGTCTTCGAAGGCTCCCGCTATGACTCGCACTTTCAAAACGAACTCAAGGTCCCCCGTAAAAACCATCCTTTCCTTCCATGCCTCAATGCCCGGGCCGGTTTCGCTTCGGGAAAATGGTTTGAAGTCGGCGACGAACCCGTCCGAATCGATCTGCTCTTCGGTGAAAGCAGCATGACGATGACTTCGGGTCTTCTCTTGATTGAATACCAAAAGGATTCCTATGGAAAAACCTACTGGGGACAGCCCCAGTGGCCTCTTTTCCTGACCGAATTCCCCCAAGAAAAGCAATTAGCCGAGCTCGATGAGTTACGGATTCACATGGAGGAAAAGATCAAGGGATCCTTTAGCGTTTCGCAAGATTCGATTTGGCAGGTCGCATCCGATTCTTAAGCTTGCAAGAGGCAAGTCCAACTCTTCGCAAAACCTTTATCGACATTCCTGCTTATTCATAAAGGCAACCTTGCATAACTCATTTTATGAAAACCAACTCAACCCCATACTCTATATTCTTCACTAGTCTTTCGTTTCTGGCATTCGGATTGACTTTCCTGTCCGGACAGCAATTCAAAAGCATCTTTAATGGCAAGGACCTCGGCGGATGGATGGGCAAGGAACAATTCTGGAAGGTCGAAAAGGGCGCGATCGTAGGGGAAACGACCAAGGAAATCAGCGACCAATACGGATCCAGTGTCTTTACCACGACGGACGGAACCCAGCTGAACGGACGCATCATGAACATGAGGAATAACGAATACTGGGTCAATACCGACATGATGAAGCCAAGTACAGTGAGCAAGGTGAAAGCCGAACTCATTACTTCGATCGAACCGTCGCCTATTTCCATGATGCCGCCCGGTTTGATAAATACCATGAAGAAAGAGGATATCCTTGATTTGCTCGCCTACTTGATTTCAGGTGGTGACCGAAAGCACGAATTCTTTGACCGCTAATCTCTAAAATGTTTTTCTATTTTAATATGAATAAAAAATACGCCATCGTCTACCTGTGTCTCCTTTTCGGTTGTGCTTTCGCATTCGCAAATAAGTCTCCCAACGTTCTCTATATTATCTCTGATGATCAGTCCTGGACCGATTACGGTTTCATGAGGCACCCGAAAATCAAGACTCCGCACTTGGACAAGCTTTCAACGGAGAGCGTCCTTTTCGAGCGCGGATACGTCCCCACAGCCCTATGCCGACCGTCCTTGGTAACCTTGGCCACCGGTCAGTACGCCCATAAGCACATGGTGACCGGCAACGATCCATCACCCAAGACCTATTCCCGTGACAAGGAAGTCTACAACCAAAAGAGAGCCCAACTCATCTCCTACCTCGACAAGTTTGAAACCCTGCCCAAGTTGCTGGGGGAAAAGGGATACCTCAGCCACCAGAGCGGAAAATGGTGGGAAGGAAACTTCAAGCATGGTGGGTTCACTCACGGAATGACCCGTGGGTTCCCTCAAAAAGGCGGGCGTCATGGGGACGACGGTTTAAAAATCGGCAGGACTGGACTTGAACCGATCGAAAAGTTCGTCGATCATGCCGTGGCCGAGAAGAAGCCTTTCTTTCTGTGGTACGGAGTCTTTCTTCCGCATACCCCGCACAACCCGCCCGAGCGGCTGCTCAAGCCTTATAGGGAAATGGGTCTTCCCCTGTCCATCGCCAAGTACTATGCGATGTGCACTTGGTTCGACGAGACCTGCGGGCAACTCATTGATATTTTGGAAAAGCACAACCTGCGCGACGACACCATCATCGTTTACGTCACCGACAATGGATGGATCCAGAATCCGGAAAGAAACGGGTACGCCCCGCGATCCAAGCAAACCCCATACGAGGGCGGCATTCGCACGCCCATCATGTTCTCCTGGCCCAACGGAGATTTGAAAAACGGAAAACGCAAGGACGTGGTTTCCTCCATCGATCTGTTCCCGACCGTTCT
>JABGWD010000217.1 GCA_018645725.1 Opitutia bacterium | reverse complement strand
GGGAGCCGCTCCGCCGTCGGAAAAGTCGGAATCACCCTCGCCACCAATCGCCACGTAGATGATCAAGTTCCACATCGCAATGAAAAAGATGATCATGAACAGGAGGGACATGAGCAAACTGTTGAGCAGGCGATACTCCCTCAGGTATTTGCCAAATGCGCTTTCCAGAGGGGGGGCGACGGTGGCGCCTTCGTACTCCTGTCCTTCCTCGGGTTCGTAAATCGGTTCTTCGGGGTATTCCGCTTGTTGATCCATGGATTGAAGTTGGTTAGGGCGTTTCTAGGAGTTCTATGCCCATAACTTAAGTCCGATTGTCCTTGAAGGTCAAGAAAGAGTCGATCTTTCGACGTGTTCGGGACGTTGATTTCCACGCAGTGACTCAAAGGATTTGCAAAAAGTGTCCCCGCACGGCATAAGTTTACCAATGAAATCGAGTTTCGTGGGTAGGCAAACTTCAGGGATCGGGTTGTTTTTGATCCTGTTCTGCCTTCCTTTCACCCAATATGGTGAGAGCAATTCAACCAGCTTGCCTGAAATAACAAAGGCAGGCGACGGGTTGTATCGATTTGGGAAGGTTCTGATCGATCGCAAAGCCAAGACAGTCAGTTTGCCCGCCGTTTCGAATCAGGTGAACGGTTTGATTGAGTACGGTGTGGTCCATGAATCCGGGAAAATTCACGAATCTCTCTTTCGAACGCCCGTTCGCCCTCAAATCATCCATACCTCCCTTCTTTTGCTCAAGCTCAAGCCTGCCAAGGGATTTTTTGAGAACCTCTGGGCGGAAAAACCGAGAGAAATCGATTATTCGAGTCATCGGGTATCCATCACGGTGAGCTGGGAATTGAACGGCACCGCGCAGGAGCGAAAAATTGAGCAATTGGCGCTGAACCAAAAAAACGATCAACCGATGACTATTGATTCCCTTGTCTTCACTGGCTCGAAATTCATAGAGGGGACCTTCATGGCCGAGTCTTCCGGTTCAATCTTGGCGGTTTATGCGGATGAAGATTCTATCTTGAACAGTTCCGACCATGACAACAACAATGACGACGTATGGTATGCGAACAAGTCGAAGATGCCTCCTTTGGAATGTCCCGTAATCATCCGCTTCCACTTGCCACGCGATGAGAGATCGACTAAATTGAAGGAATGAATATCCCTCGTTTCCCTTTTTTTCATTCGATCGGGTCATGGTTTGTGTCCGTTTTCCTTTTCTTGTTCGGGTTTCAATTGCAGGGCGTCGAAAACGTTTCCTTGAAACTGGAGATAGGCCGGGCTCTCGACAAAGGAGTGACTTGGCTGAATAGCGAACAAAATGCCACTTCCGGACATTGGGGTGAGCCGGAATACCCCGCCCTGACCGGTTTGGCCTTGCGGGCAACCCTGGGGCATCCCGACTCCTCTCTGGTTGGAAAATTTGCCGACAACAGAAAGGCCGGATTTGGATTCGTGTTGTCCAAAGTCCAGTCGGACGGGGGGATTTACGGCAAGGGTTTGGCCTCTTACAACACCTCCATTTGCATGATGGCCCTTTTGCAAGCCAAAGAATCGAAGTACGAAGAGGTCATCAGAAAGGCCCGAAAATTCTTAATCAATCAGCAAGCCGACTTCGACAAGAAGGGCGAATTGGACAACACTTTTGACGGTGGGGTAGGTTATGGTTCCCGATGGGCCCATTCCGATTTGTCCAATACGCACTTGGCCATGGAGGCACTCTACTACGCCAAGCATTCTCTCAAATCCAAGGAAGGAGATGAATTGGATCTCGATTGGGACGCCGCCATTGCCTTTGTCCAGAAATGCCAGAATCTCCCGGGTTCCAACAAGGAAAAGTGGGTCAGTCAGCATAAGGACGATCGGGGTGGATTCGTTTATTTCCCAGGGAGCAGCATGGCCGGTGAACGGGAATCAAAAAATGGCTCAAAAGCTCTTCGGTCCTACGGAAGCATGAGCTATGCGGGGCTGTTGAGCTTCATTTACGCGGAGATGGAGGAGGATGATTCCCGTCTCCTTGCGGTTCGCGAATGGTTGCAGGCGCACTACAGCATCAAGGAAAACCCGGGTATGGGCGAACAAGGCCTTTATTACTACTATCATACGATGGCCAAGGCGCTTTCTCTCTCCGGCATCAAGTTGATCAAGGATGCGGAGGGCAAGGAACGTGACTGGAGAAAGGAATTGGCTCTCGAACTTCTCAACAAGCAAGATCCCAAGGGTTATTGGATCAACGAAAACGGCAGATGGTGGGAAAGAGACCCCATTCTCGTGACATCCTACGCTTTGCTTGCCTTGGAGCGCGTTTATTACTCTCTTTGAGCTTCCAATGACCCCCGAACACTTCCGAAGAAGATGAAACTCAGGACTTTCGTTCTCAGCCAATTGACCGTCTTCTCGTTGGGTTTTTGTTCCTTGTTTGCCGAGTCTCCCGGGATGTCGAACCTGGGATCCGGTTTCATCTATTCGGACTTGAAGGCTGGAGATAGCCGTGAAGTGGTTCTGGAAAAGTTGCGCAAGGCCGACTTCATCCAAATTTACGAGGAAAGGGACCGCGAACTTGTCAAATGCTCGGTTCGCTGGAATGGCTTTCGATACGAACTGACTTGCAAGCTTGAAAAAGGCAAACTGACCCTTTGCCTCGTGGAGGGTCAAAAAGGTTGGCAATTTTCCTTCTTCGACGAGATTCTCAATCCCCAATGGCAAAACCTCCGGGAGCGTTTGGTCAAGAAATACGGAGCCAAGAGGGAGTTTCGGGACTTTCCCAAGCTCAAGCAGGTTCCCATGGGGGATCCGGGTGGATATGTCACGGACACTTGGGTCTTGAGCGATCGCCTGCTCATGCTCACGGTCCAATCGTTCAAGATCAAGGATTGCTGTACGAACAAGATGGTCGAGTATTCTTGCTGTACTCTGTTGATTCAGCCAAAGTAGGGCGTTTCGTTCGGTTCGGGCATATAATTCGAGGAATTTTCCTTTCGTATAATCATGGGTATTTTTTCCAAATTCAAAAGAGGGTTGCAAAAGGGAGCCCAAACCATTCAGGGAGCATTTGCCTCCGTGACCGGAAGCGGCAAACTGGACGAGGATAGCCTTCTGCAAATAGAGGAAGCCTTTTACGAAAGCGATTTTGGGGTAGAAACCACGGAAGAGATATTGGATGCGATTCGAGAGGCTTATCGAACCGAAAAAGAATTTCGCGGCGAAGACGCGGGTGTTCTGGCTCGGACTGTCCTGAGGAGAACCTTGGCCGGTTCGGAGGCCGAACTCAAGCGGGGGGAAGACTTGCCCGAAGTTCTCTGCCTGATCGGGGTGAATGGCTCGGGAAAGACCACGACTTGCGCCAAGCTTGCTTATCGGTTGAAAACCGAAGGCAGCAAGGTGGTTTTGGGGGCTTGCGATACGTTTCGGGCAGCGGCTACGGAGCAACTCAAGTCATGGGCCGACAGGCTTGATTTGGAAATCGTGACCGGGCATCACGGCGCGGATTCGGCTGCCGTTGCCTTTGACGCTTATTCCGCAGGGGAATCCCGGGGCAGTGATTTTGTCTTGATCGATACTGCCGGCCGGTTGCACGTGAAAGACAACTTGATGGACGAGTTGGCGAAGATGAGACGGGTTTTGCAAAAAAGAAAGGAGCATGCCCCTCATCATTCATGGCTCGTAATCGATGGTTCGACCGGAACGAACGGTTTGGAGCAAGCCAAGGTGTTTCATCAGAAATTCGGCCTTACCGGGTTGGTCGTAACCAAGTTGGACGGCACCGCGAAGGGGGGGGCTCTTGTTTCGATTTACCGGGAACTTGGGTTGCCCATTTACTTCATCGGTCTTGGCGAGTCACCGGAGGACCTGCAGCCTTTTTCGATCGAATATTATCTCGATTCCATCTTCCCTCCCCTTGTCGCGGAAACGTCCGCCTAGGGAAAACAAGAATGCAAGTGGAGCAAGGAAAGATGGAAGAAGGGACAAACAAGCAATTGGAGGTCAGGTTGGGGGAAAGGACCTATCCCATAACGATCGGTTCCGGGTTGGGTGACTTGTTGATGGAGGAACGCGGTAGGTTTTTGAAGCAAGGTCGAAAGGTCGTGGCGGTCTTCGATGAAGGCTTGGTCGAGGCAAATCCTGATTTTTGCACGGAGTTCAGGGCCGGAATACCTTGTTTCCCGGCACCTTCGGGGGAGTCGACCAAATCGGTCGATTGTCTGGCTGGGCTTTGGGACTTTCTTTCCGGGCAAAAGGTCGACAGGTCGAGCGCGCTGTTTGCCGTAGGCGGCGGAGTTACCGGTGATCTGTCCGGTTTTGCCGCTGCTTCCTATCTTCGTGGCATTTCTTTCTTCCAAGTCCCTACGACCCTGCTTGCCATGGTCGACAGTTCGGTGGGAGGCAAGACGGGCATCAACCTGTCTTCCGGCAAAAACCTGGTCGGCGCCTTTCATCAGCCAAGGGGAGTGTTCGTAGACGTGGATTGCTTGCGCACCCTTCCTTCCCGCGAATTTTCGGCCGGGATGGCGGAAGTCATAAAATACGGGATGCTTGGAAACCCAACTCTTTACCAGGAACTCGTTGGGCGAACCGTTCCCCTCTCTCCATCAAGTCCCGAACTCAAGGAGATTGTTTTTTGCTGCTGTTCGGACAAGGCGCGAATCGTGGAACAGGATGAGAAGGAAACCAGCGAGGGAGCCGGCGGCCGAGCCCTCCTTAATCTCGGACACACTTTTGCCCATGCGATCGAGGCGGTTTCCGGTTACGGTACCTATTTGCATGGTGAGGCTGTTGCCATTGGCTTGGTTTGTGCCCTTCGGCTTTCCCGTATCCGGGGTGGTTGCCAGGATCATGACGAGGAGATCCTGATCGAATTGCTTCGTTCCTACAAGCTTCCCGTTGCCCTCGACAAACACCTGCCGTTGCCGGACTTGATGAACGTAATGGAATCAGACAAAAAGGTCGTTGCAGGCAAACTTAGGTTCGTGCTGATGCAAGAAATCGGCGTTTCTCAGGTTATTGGAGAGGTCGGAGCAGGGGAGGTCGAGAGCGTTTGGAAATCGGTCGGCGCCGGCTGAGCTCAGTTGCCATGGAGATGGAACGCGAGTTGGTCGAGTCTTATTTCGAAAGCAACGGCTTTCTGGTCAAAGGGACTGCTTCGTCAAGAGATGCAGCCTCCTCCAAAAAGCAGAATCTTCTTCCATCCATGGCGATTTTCAATCCATTGGCTCAAGGCAACAGTACGAATTTGGGCTTTCGCTTGTTTACGAGTGACTTGACCAAAATCCGTTCCGCTCTGGTTGGTCTTCTTGGCTGGGAAAACACTTCTTTCTCGAATTCCATCCTTACGAGCGATGCCCGAATTCTCAAGTATTTCAAGCAGGAGACAAAGGATGAGCGGGTCGCCGAATCCCTGGAGTCGGGTCCGGATTTGACGGGAGCCGGCTTTGGCGAATTCCTTCGCTTGCTTGTGGTGCCGGCTCTGCCACGGTCCGAAGGCAAACTCAGGGAAACCTTCTCTTTCCTGAAAGGTTTGGGTGTGGATGGAGTGCTCACGATGCGCTCCATGTTGGAAAACTTGCTTCGTCAGTCCTTGCCATCGAAGTCTTATCATGGAAAATCGATTTTTCAGATTCTGTGTTTGATGAAGGCTTACGATTTGGTCAGAGAACCCCAATTGGAGATGTTTCCGGAGGAGGAATGAAGACCCGTTCCATCCATCCGACTGCAATCATCGACCCAGACTCGGAGGTGGGGGCGAACGTCATCGTGGGAGCCTATTCCATCATAGAGGCAGGCGTTAGCGTGGGAGACGGCAGCTCGATTGATTCTCACGCAGTACTCAAAAAATCCACCACTTTGGGCAAGGACGTCAGAATCGGCCATTTCTGCGTGGTGGGAGGAGATCCTCAGCATTTGTCCTTTGATCCGGATACCCCCTCCGGCACTTCGCTCGGGGATGGGACAAGGTTGGGTGAGGGCGTAACCGTACACAGATCGATGTACGAGAATGGACGAACCGCAATTGGCCGGGACTGCTTTCTCATGGGATATTCTCACGTAGCCCATGACTGCGATGTTGGGGACAAGACGATTTTGGCCAATGGGGCCTTGCTTGGAGGACACGTCAGCCTTGGAACGGATGTTTTCGTAGGCGGAGGCGCTGGCTTGCACCAGTTTATCAGGGTGGGTGAGGGCGCCATGATTGGCGGCTTGGCCGAAATCTCCGCGGACGTGCCTCCTCAGGTCACTGTTTCGGGGAGGAACCGTGCTTGCGGGCTTAACTTGGTCGGCTTGAAAAGAAGAGGGGCAACGCGAGACGAAAGAACCGAATTGAAGGAATGCTATCGCGAGATCCTGATGAAAACCGGCAATCCCACCCGGCGGGCAAAGGGAATCATTGATGGTTCGTCCCCTCCAAAAACCTCACTGGGACGATCTTTCGTGGAATTCTTTCTCGAGGGGGATCGTGGTTTTGCAAGAAGTCAATCTTCCCGATGAAGGCAAAGTCAGCGTTGCGGAAATTTCAAAACTGCATATTCTTGGACAAGTGAACGATTTGGCAGAACTTCCACCCGGCGTATTGCAGGGAAACGAAAAATTGGTGAGGGTAACGGAGCCCGCTGCCTGCAAGATTTTCCAACTCATCGAGAGAGAGGGCACCGGGGAATTTCTGCGGATTCGCATAACGGGCGGAGGGTGCAATGGGCTTTCCTACAAGATGAAGTTTACGGAGGGTGGAAAAGTCGGGGACATCACGGTATTGAGTGAGGGAGTCCGTTTGCTGGTCGATTCCAAAACGGCTCTTTATCTGCGCGGAACGACCTTGGAGTTTTCCGACAAGCTTGTGGGCGGAGGATTCAAGTTCTCGAATCCCAACGCAAAGGCAAGTTGCAGTTGCGGGGAGAGCTTCAATTTGTGAACGCAATGATAAAATTAAGGCTTGCCTAAGTAGTTCTATGATTTCATTTAGTTAAGGTTCAACTTCACTTTCTAATTACTATTTTGACCATCCCTACCCTCAGATAACCACATGGTAAAGAAACCAGGTGGAAAAAACAAAAAACGGTATCATAACCGTGATTATATTAGGAAGAACGACAAGATACGGGCTCGTGAAGTCCGTGTCATCGGTCCCAGTGGAGAAATGCTCGGCGTCATGCCGCCCGAGGAAGCTCTGAAGATCGCCAAGTCTCATTTTCTTGACTTGGTCGAGGTTGCTTCCTCTGCCCATCCTCCTGTCTGCAGAATATTGGAGTTCGGCAAGTACAAGTACGAACTGAGCAAAAACAAGAGAAACAAGGAAAAGACCTCGAAAAGAATAAAAGAGGCAAAATTCCGTCCTCGAATCGAAGAGCACGATTACGTGACCAAGGTTCGCCGGTCGGAAAAGTTTCTGCATCAGGGAAACAAATTGAAAATCACCTTGATGTTCAGGGGGCGGGAGATGGAACACATTGACTTGGGCATGAAATTGGTGCGTCAGGCTATCAAGGATTTGGAAGGCGTTGGCAAACCCGATGATCAACCGAAGCTCAACGGTAGGTTCATTATCGTTACCCTGTCCCCCCTTCCTCAACACCAAAGGGTCTTGCGGTTCAATTCCCTTGAGGAAGCGGAGATCGAGGAACCCGATGACGAGCAGTCGGAAGATTTTCAGGACGAAAGCGGGGACGAGAGCACGGACGAGAAAAAAACCGAGAGCGCGAACGAAAAAGAGTCCGAGTGACTCTTTTCCCCAGATAGGATTCAGCCTCTCATGGGGATCAAATTTTTCCTTCTCGTAGCGGCAGGGGGGTCTTGTGGTTCGGTTTTGCGGGCCTTTGTCGGCTTTCTCATGAAATCATTTCTTCCCTGGCCAACTCTGGTGGTCAATCTCTTGGGAGCTTTGCTCATCGGATTTCTCGTCAGGTTTTCCGAAAACTCGACCAACGCGGAGACCTTTCGGGCTTTCTGGATAGTCGGTATTTGCGGAGGTTTCACGACTTTTTCGACTTTCGGGTTGGACGTCATGGATTTCATCAAGACGGGACAATGGACCCACGGATTCATTTACCTGAGCTTGAACCTCTTTGGCACCCTGTTGGCCATCTTCCTCGGTTTTCGTCTCTATTCCTTTTTCAGCTCGTAGGCGATTGTAACTTGCCACTTTTCGATCTCTTTGCCAAATTTAGGCTCATGCACAGTTTTTTTCCTATCGTGCTAATCGCTCTTTTTCTTACGCAGGGCTTGGGTTTTGTGTTTTCAGAGAAACGTTCCCCCTTCCAAAATCCCAATGCTCAGATTCGTCAGCGTTCGGTTCCCAAGCCTAGTTTCAGCCCCCCAAATCTAGCCCAGAAACCAAACAAACAAGAAGATCATTCGAAAGAAGTGGAATTCCGCGGGTATTTCTACTTGGACGGAAAGCCTCGTTTCTGCCTTTACAACGTGAAGGCCAATTTCAGCGAATGGGTTTCTCGTGGAGGCACTACCGTTGAGGGGTTCAACGCGGTAGACTTTCGCGAGGAATCCGAAACCCTTGTCGTTGCCTACAAGAATCACCCTGAGTTTAACCTTAACCTGTATGGCCCGAGTCGCGCTCCTTCAATCGGTTCCCCCTCCGTTTCCCGGCCTGCGTCGATTCCCGCCAGAGCGTCTGCCAAATCAAGCGGACAACCGAGGGTGATGCCTCCGGTGCCGCAATTCAAACCGCCATTGCCCCCTTCCGTAGCCAATACGAGGCAGCAGATTGGAACCCCACTGCGGCCTTCAAGTACCGGGACGCCTCCATCTTCATCTTCTTTTGGCACAAGGGCTCCGACTCCAAGTCCCTTTCCTGCTTTCCCCGGACGCGGTCCAGGATTTCCGGGGGTTTCCTCCGGTCAACGGGTTCCTGTCCCGACGGCACCCGTTTCACCGGGCAGTCCCCGTTCATCAAGGCCCGTCGCTTCCGTACCTTCGTCTTCGGCTCCCGGTTCGGACCCTGCTTTTACTCCAAACCCAACGCCGAATCCCGTCACCGAAAACGAGTTGGACCTTCTTAATCTTCCTCCGCCTCCTCCACCCCCCAATATTTTGCCGCCAAGTGCTCCGCCGAATATCGAACCTTCCCGAGAAGGAGAGTAAACTCAGGTTTTTTTGGGCATTGGCTTTGTCTAGCTGCCTGATCACTCCTTCGAAAGGGACGACACGCAGACTTGGGAAATTGGATAATTTGACTTGGTCTTCCTATTACGACTTGGGTTTGAATTCCTCCCCGTACGAATCTTCCGGTCAATTTCCCGATTTTTCTCCCGTCGGAGCCCTGCTTTCAAAAGAGGGAGTTTTGGGGACGGGTACGTTGGTTGCGCCTTCCGTCGTTGTCACGGCTGCTCATTTGTTCAGAAACAGTCTGTCAAGTCCGTCCCCTCAAGCGATGGATTGGCAATTTATTTTGCATTCTCCTTTTGATCAAGCCTCGGAATCGCAAAAATTCGCGGTTTCGCAGGTTGTTTTGCATCCGGGTTGGGTGGCTCGGCTTTCCCAGCTCGGAGGACGGGGAGATGGGGATATGCTTGGGGTGGATTTGGCTGTTGTTTTGTTGCAGGAGGAAGTCGTGGGGGTTTACCCGGCCAAGTTGCCTGCGGAAGGCGTGGAGCCGATTGGAGCAAAGGTGATACTCGGTGGCTTTGGCAATTTGGTTGACGGATTGACCGGTTCGCAAGGCGTTTTGAACAAAAGGAGAGTGGGTGGGGCAAATACCTTGGATCGGGTCGTTGTTCAAGTAGAGGATGCCAACGTGCCTGCCGAACACTTGGGAGGTCTGCTCGCGATTGATTTTGATTCCCCGCAATTGGATGTCAATGGCTTGGGAAGCGATGAACCGGCCATTGATTACGTTCCGACCGGCACAAGTGATGCAACGCCCGTGGATCTTGAGGCAAGCACGGCGGTCGGCGATAGCGGTGGTCCTGCCTTCATGAAAATTTCGGATGCGTGGAGAATCGTCGGTTCCGTCTCCTACGGTTCATCCGATTCCACCTATGGCGACGTGACCGTGTACACGCGTTTGGCGAACCACAAGAGTTGGCTGGAGGCTTATCTCCCTGCCTGGAGCCAAGCCCGAAAGACCGGACAAGGCGGTTGGTTGGAATCGGATTGGTTCGGCTTTTTCCTCCCCGAGGCATCAAACTGGAATTATCATTCCTCCCATGGATGGTTGTATTTGCCTCAAGCCGGTCGTGAAAGCTTTTGGGCTTGGCAGCCTAATATCGGGTGGTGGTGGTCGGGTTTGTCGGTTTATCCGTTTATCTATTCGAGTGACCGAGCGAGTTGGCTTTACTTTGAGCTTTCGCAATCAACTCCTCAAAAATCCGCATTTTTCGATTATGAGAAATCCGATTGGGTTCAAGTGCCTTGATTGTGCTTGATTGCTCTCGTACTTTTTCAAGCTTTCGATAGATTGGCAAGTTTCATGGAACCGATTGTCAGCCTATTCAAGCGCAGGGAGTTGCTTTGGCAATTTCTCTTGAGGAACGTCAAGTCCCGCCACCGTGGAAGCGTGCTGGGCGCTCTTTGGTTAGTCATGAACCCCTTGCTCATGTTGAGTCTTTACGTCTTTGCCTTCGGGGTGGTTTTCGGGGGGAGATTCACTGATTCTCCGGACGAATCGACCTTGGATTTTGCTCTCGGGATTTTCTTGGGGTTGAACGTACTGGGTCTGGTTTCAGGCATCATTGGAGCCTCTCCCGGGGTCATCGTGGGGCAACCGAATTTCGTGAAGAAAGTCGTTTTTCCCCTCGAAATTTTGCCTGCGGCCATGACCGGAGCCTTGGCTTACGATTTGCTGATCGGTCTTGGATTGTGCTTGACTGGGATTGCCATTCTTGGGCCTGGTCTGACTCTTTCCGTCTTTTACGTTCCCGTTATTTTGGGCCCGGTGTTTCTTATGTCCTTCGGCTTGTCTTGGTTTTTTTCCGCCCTGGGTGTCTTTGTGAGGGACATCGGCCACTTGGGCTCTTTTCTCGGGTTGGCTCTCCTTTATGCGAGCGGAGTTTTTTATTCGGCTGAAAAGGCGGAGAAGGCGGCACCCGGGATATGGAAGTTTTTGCAATGGAATCCACTCCTTCAGACCATCGATTCATTGCGACAAGTGACGCTTTGGGGAGGAGAGTTGGATTGGTGGAAGGTGGGGTATGCCTGGGTTTTTGGGATCGTTGTTTTTGTCTGCGGAGCTTGGTTTTTCAATCGCCTGCGTCCTGCTTTTGCGGATGTCCTTTAGATTCCGGAATAAAGTTGCATGGCAACTTCGTCCCAGGAATGCGAACTCGCCCATTTGAGTCCTTGTTCCCCCATTTCCTTTCTCAGGTCCTCGTCCTCGATGAGTTTGCCAATGCATTCCGCAAGGGAGTCTGGTTCGTCAGGATTGACCAGAAAGCCGTTTTTCCCATGTTGGACGGCGTCCTTGACCCCACCCGTTTCGTGGGCAACCACCGGTAGTCCGTGCGAGGCTGCCTCCAGGTAAACGAAACCAAATCCTTCCACGCTTTTCTCCCGTGGCATGGAAGGCATGACAAAAACGTCGGCTTCCCGATAAACGGTTTCCAATTCCCCGTCATGAAGATCGCCGAGAAACGAAACCTGGCAATTGAGGTTCCCTGAGAATTTTTTCAACTTGTCGTAAAACTTGCGTTTTACGACAGGGCCGACTAACAGGCACTGAATTTTGCCCGCCAACTTTTCGGGAAGATTGGAAACGGCTTCCAACAGTCGGTCTTGACCCTTTCTCGGATGGATCCGCCCTACGCACAAGATCTTGAGTTTTTCATCTTTGCCCAAGCTTTTGTTTTTACCTTTTCCCATTAAGCGACGGGCAGGTGCGCCGGGAAAAAGCAGAACCCGATTTTCCACTTCCGGAACAAGGTTCAATAGAGCGGTTTTGTTGTAGTTTGAGAGAACGTGAATCCGTCGACTCTTTTTCAATAGGCGCCGGAAAAGAAATTTCTCCAATGGATTAGAGCAAAACCTGAGCAATTCCGTTCCATGAATCGTAACGATTGAGTCGGGCATTTTGCGGAGCAGCCACCCAAACCGGACGAAGGCACGCAAACTTCCCGGTTCGGCCAAATGGAGAGTCACTCGATCCGAATCCGTCTTTAGTTTCTTGGCGATTGCCCGGATCGACTTCATTGAGCAAACCCAACCCTGAGTTCCCTTGACCGGCAAAACCCTGAATTTCTCGGATGTCAGCTTCCTTGCATATTCGGGAACCCAGACCTCCATGGGTATGCTCAACTGCTCACAGGCATAGACCAGTTCCTCGCAGTAGGTGCCGGCCCCCCCGCGCTTCGGGGGATACTCGTGCGTTACCAATACTACGGTTTTTTTCTTCATTTGACGATATTCCAATATTCGAAATCTTCAGCTTGGCTGCAAAGCCCAATTTTTGGTAGCCTTGGAAAAGATGGAAAAGAAGACTGCAATTGTAACCGGTGGTTCATCGGGGATCGGCTTGGCGATTTGCGAGAGATTGCTGGATCGGGGCATGGAAGTTCACTCGATTTCCAGAAACCCTCGCCGAGAGAAAGACAATGAATTTCTTCATCCCGTGAAATTGGATCTTTCCGACTTGGATGCAGTTACCCGTTACGGAAAATCTTTTATCGATGAAAACGGGACACCCGATCTTTTGGTAAATAATGCGGGTTATGGCGCCTTTTACGAGTGGGAGGAATTTCCGGAGGACGAAATCATTCGACAAACTGCGGTCTTGTTCTCCGCCCCAATCTTACTTTGCAAGGCTTTTGCTCCCCTCATGGCAAAATCGGGCAAGGGAACAATCGTTAACGTTACTTCACTGGTCACTCTTTTTCCTTTGCCCTACATGCCTCTTTACAATGCCGGGAAATCAGGGCTCTCGAGTTTTACCCAGTCGCTTATGCTCGAATACCCCGAATATCCGAGGCTAATCGATTTTCGACTGGGTGACGTGCGTACCTCGTTCAACCAATCCGCCCCCAAGCAGCAGGAATCGAAACAACCCGAATCCATGAAACGGGCATGGAAGAAAATAGAGAGTCAACTGGTAGATTCTCCTGTGCCTCGAGTTGCCGCCCTTCAAATAGTGAAGGCACTGGAAAAAAATAAATCCGGGATTTTTTATGGAGGCGGATGGTTCCAATCCCGTCTTGCCCCTCTCATTTGCAGAATCCTTCCTTCCTCGCTCCTCAATTTCGTGTTGAAGGCGCGGTATGGATTGTCTTGAATTTTGACTTGTGATCGGAGGCAATGTTTCTTTAGATTGGAGTTGCTTTACCTTTAGGACTGAGAATATATTTACTTTTATGACTATGCCCCTGAAATCATCATTCTTCCTTTTGGGATTTTTCTTTTCTCTCTCGCTATCCGGTCAATCAAACGCACCGGCGGAGTACGATTCCGAGGAGCCGTACGCCATAGGAGCCTTGGTTGTGGTGGGAGACCAGTCTTACATTGCGACTGCTGCCTCGACAGGGAAGAATCCTCCCGACAACAGTACAGGCGACGACAGCGTTTGGACCAATCTCTCCGTAGCCGCATCAGCTCTCGATGTTCCTGTGGAGACAGTCCCTGATCTTTCCACCGCAACGATCTTGGCTTCACTTCCGGGCTCAGACCCTCCTGACTCGGATTCGAATGCAACCGGTACACCCAGAATCGTGAGAATTAGCGTTCGTGGACATATTGGAACGGGTGACGATGAGAGGTTCGTGGCTTTTAAAATATCTGGTACTGGAAGCGTAATGGTGCGTGCTATTGGTCCAGCCCTCGGCAAACTTGCTGCATCCTTGGCAACCGTTTCTCTGCTCGATCCCGAAATGACCATGTACTCCGGAAATACTGCTATATCGGCTAACAGTAATGACAACTACACGTCCCGCAGCGAAGCTTCTCAAATCACTTCCCTTTCCAGCTCTCTTTATCCCTCGATTCCTATACAAACTAGCGAATCCGCTAGTATTGCAGAATATAGCACTGGAACTTACTCTAGTAACGTACGAGATAAATCATATTCATCTTCCTATGGGTCTAGGATAGGATGGGTGGGGATTGACATGACGGAAACCAACTCATCCGCTAAGTTTTTAAGTGTAGCAACTAGAGGTATTGTCAAACCCGGTGATGGCGCCATGTTTGCGGCTTTTGAGATAATTGGTGATTCTGGAAGTACAAGGAAGATCTTTTTGCGGGGTAGGGGTGCCAGTTTGGCTAGTTTCGGAGTGAGTAACGTCCTTTCGGATATCATGCTTAATTTGTACAAATTCGACACTTCAAATGGTACTGCTACTCTCATTGTTGGCAGTAAAGACTACACCACCGAGTCCAATTCCGCGGAAATTGCATCCAAGGCCCAATCACTACTTGGCCAAGCATTAAATGAAAAAGATCCTGGATTGATAATGGATCTTGCTCCTGGTTACTACAGTATCAACATTGAGTCCGAAAGCGGTGCGACGGGTAATGCATGGTTGGGCATTGATGACATTACTGAGTAAACTTGCCCTTGCGAATTTGTTTTGCCTCCCAATGGCTTGAGATTTCTATAGTGTCATTTCCTTGAACAAGGGAGATTCAGCATCTGACGTTAATGTCGTAGAACTCGTTTCTGTTTCCAAAAGTTTTGATCTTGGGTCTGGAAGTGTTGGTAGCTTACTTTCCTCACTCTTAGGTAACAAAAAATCATCCTTCCAAAATAAAATCTCCGAGAACCCAAGGTTCTTTTATGCCTTGGACGATGTATCGCTTACACTATCCAAGAACACGTCTCTTGGAATCGTGGGGGTGAATGGAGCGGGAAAGAGCACTTTGCTTCAAATTATAGCTGGTACACTTAAGGCTTCCAGTGGCACAGTAGAGGTCAATGGCAGGGTTGCTTCCCTGCTTGAATTGGGCTCAGGTTTTGATCCTAATTTTACCGGCCGGGAAAACGTCGTCCTTAATGCATCAATTTTGGGATTGTCGAAAAGTGAGATTGGGGATCGCATGAATTCAATTTTAGATTTTGCAGAAATAGGTGACTTTATAGACAAGCTAGTTAAGACCTATTCTTCCGGCATGATTCTCCGTCTTGCATTTTCCGTTATTGCTCATGTAGATGCAGATCTTCTTATCATCGACGAGGCTTTAGCAGTAGGAGACGCTGTCTTCATTCAAAAATGCATGAGGTTTATTCGGGATTTCAAGAAAAGGGGGACCTTGCTCCTGGTTTCGCATGATATTGCTGCCGTTCAGAGCCTATGTAGTGAATGCATATGGCTATCAGGAGGAAAGTTGATAGCGAGAGGCGATACGGAGGCGACAACGAGGAAATACCTTTCCTTTGTACTTTCCGAGAGAAATGAAGATTTCTGCAGAGAGTCGGAAACCAGTGGGCGTGACCTTGAGAGGGCGGAGGGTTTGGAATCGGAATTGTATTCCGGACTTGCAACAATCAAAAGCGTTTCCTTTCTCGAACTGCCCGAATTATCTGTAATCAATTGCTTTGCAGGCGGAGAGCGTGTCGTTCTTGAAATTGTAGCAGAGGTAGATGGTAAGGTTACATGCCCAGTTACTGGTTTCATACTTCGCAACAGATTGGGGCAGGATTTGTTTTCCGAAAACACTTTTGGCATTAAATTCGACAGAGGATCCCTGTTGTCTGAAAAAGTTAATTTCAAAGCATCGTTTACCTTCCAAATGCCAATTTTGCAGAAAGGGTCGTATAGCCTGAGTGTTGCCATTGCGGAAGTTTGTGAAGGCGGCGATTTCCAACAGCATCACTGGATTCATGAAGCCTTGATTATTAGTTCCACCAGCGATAGCGTTTTTACTGGATTGGTAGGCATACCGATGGAAGCAAAAAGTTTATCGCTCGAAGGATGATTTTCATGTATGCCAATGGAAAACGTAATACATAATTTTTTATGAGTCAAAATCCAGAGCGGAAAAAAATCCTTGAAGAGATTCAGGAAAGACTGATGACGAAGTCTACCTACTGGGGTATCCCCACATTGAAAAACCCAATGGATTTCTGGGTTTACCAAGAGCTTATACACCGTTGTAAACCAGACTATCTTATTGAGATCGGCAATTTCAATGGGGGGAGTGCTTTGGCATTCGCTCATATGTTCGAATTATTGGGGCATGGTCGAGTCATCGGTGTGGATATAGATCACTCTAATTTGTATGATGCAGTCCTTGATCACCCTCGAATAACCTTTACGGAAGGTTGTGCCGTTAAGGTCTTTCAAAAAGTTGCGAAATTGGTAGATGTAGGGAGTTCTGTAATGGTCATAGAGGATAGTTCACACGAGTTTGACCTGACTTTGAATATTTTGAATTTATATTCCAAACTGGTTACCGCTGGGAGCTATTTCATTGTTGAGGACGGCATATGCCATCATGGTTTGGACGTCGGTCCGAAGCCCGGACCTTTCGAGGCGACCCAAGCGTTCTTGGATAAAGATAATTCTTTTGAGGTAGATCGTAGTTGTGAAAATTTTGGTATAACATGGAATCCCTCTGGGTTTCTAAAAAAAATCAAGTAAATGCATAAAAGTTCTTTTAAGAAAATGGAGAGGTTTGTCTCCAGTTTGGATAACTCCAATGGAAACTCGATTTCACGTGTATTGGATTTTGGAAGCCAATGTGTAAATGGAAATTATAAGGAACTTTTCGATCCAGATGTATGGGAATATGTGGGGGTGGATCAGACTGCGGGTAAAAATGTCGATCTGGTTCTTTCAGACCCGTATAATTGGGCTGAAATCGATAACGAATTTGCCGATCTTTTAATTTCCGGGCAAGCTTTGGAGCATGTCGAATATCCATGGATTATTTTCGAAGAATTTTTTCGAGTGATGAAAAGGGGTGCTTTGTGTTGCGTAATAGCCCCGTCAAGTGGGCCTGAGCACCGATATCCTATTGATTGCTGGAGGTTTTATGGAGATGGCATGCGTGCTTTGTGCAAGCATGCGAATTTAACTTGTCTTGAATGCCATACTGATAGTGACGAAGATGATCTGGATGAAGAAAGTAGAGTCTGGAAAGACACCATCCTTATCGCGAAAAAGCAATAGAACCTGATTTTGATGGGTAACATTAAGTTTCCTTCCTTCGATTTCTGCCCTAAATATGTTTCAGGAATAGAAAACTGGCATCCCCACATGCCCTTTGCCTACGATCTATTGCGGGCGCACCAGCCCAATACAATCGTCGAGCTCGGTGTCCATTACGGTGACTCCTACTTCTGCTTTTGCCAATCGGTTAGAGAATTGAAGCTAGAAAGTCTTTGCTACGCTGTTGATACTTGGGCGGGAGATAAACAAGCAGGTGTCTACAATGACAAGGTCTACGAACAAGTCGAGTCTCACAACGCTTGTTTCTACGCAGACTTTTCCTATCTCTTGAGAATGCCGTTTGACAATGCTCGCGCGCAATTTGCAAACGGACAAATCGATCTTTTGCATATTGACGGGTTGCATACTTACGATGCTGTTTCCGAAGATTTTAACTCATGGATAGACGGAGTTTCATCAGGCGGAATTGTTTTGATGCATGACGTTACTTGTCGTGAGCCGGGTTTTGGGGTTTGGCAGTTTTGGGATGAAATCAAAGATGAGTACCCTTCCTTTTTGTTCGATCATGGACATGGGCTCGGGGTTATCAAAAAAGCCAAACGAGATTCACCAATTCAATTGGGTGAATTGAACTTTTCATCCTCTTCGGCCAATGAAATAAAAAGAAGCTACGCTCATGCATACAAAGTGATGAGGGCAATGGTTTTGCTTGATAGCCATCAAGAGAAGGAAGCGAATCTTGAAAACAAAAAACGAGAGGTTCTTGAGAAACAGGAAATAGCAGGAAGACAACTTACTGACATTCTACTGAGAAACGACCTTCTGGAGAAGAAGATAGAAGAGCAATTCAAGGAAAACCTAGCCCTTGAAGAAGCACATCAAGAACTATCGAAAGAACTTGATAAATTTGAAATAATTGCTGCCGGAAAAACTGCTCGTAAAGCCAACGGTCAAGCAAAGTTGGTTTCTTGGATGGAGCCTAAGCAAAGGCTTAAGTTGGTTTTCGGTACGGTTTTCATCGGTGCTGTCCTAACTTTAAATGATGAAGAAAAATTCGAATCCTTCTTTATAAGATTGGGGAAAAGATCAATACCTTGCGAAACGGAAACCTTCTACGACAAGAATGATGGAAGGCTTGCGAGCATTGAAGTCAGTTGCAGCTTTACCGTCGGAAACGGAATAAAGCTTTGCCGACTCTACGGGGAGTTGAAGTCAGGCCAATGTCATTCCCTGGGTTGGAGATTGTTTTATTCAATTTCTCCTCCTCCAAAAGAGCTTCTAAACTTCAGGCAACTTTTTTCGACTCGTGACAAGAACAATGAATACTCAAGGTGGTTAACTTATAATGAATTCGGAAGGAGGCATCGTTCTTTCTGGGAGTCATTCCAACTTGTCGAGGAAGGGTCGAAAGAGAGAATTTTTTCCTTTATCATGCCAGTGTTTGACCCCCCTTTGGATTTCTTGAGGCAGGCGATAGCGAGTATACTGGATCAATCTTATCCGCATTGGGAATTGTGTGTCGTTAACGACGGAAGCACGAACCAGGATATTCATGACTACCTAACGCAACTCTCCTCTGCTGACAGTCGAATAATCTACTCGATGCGTGAGTCCAACGGCGGGATTGCAATAGCAACGAATGCAGCGATAGAATTATCCAGCGGCGAATTTTTGGTGTTCGTTGATCATGACGACACCATCGAGTCATCCGCTCTTTCTGAAATAAATTCGTATGTCACGTCGAATGCGGAAGTGGACTTTCTTTACACGGACGATGACAAGATCGATCTTGAGGGCAATCGGTATTCGCCTCAGTTCAAACCCGATTGGTCGCCCGAGCTATTGCTTTCCTACTGTTACGTAAGCCATATGAAAGTCGTTAGGCGTTCGGTTAGCGAGCAAGTGGGTAATGTGAGGGAAGGGTACGATGGTTCGCAAGATTATGATTACGCCTTGCGGGTTTGCGAAGTATCCCGGAGCGTGGGGCATATCCCAAAGGTTCTTTATCATTGGCGGGCATCTCCGTCATCAACTGCAGCAAGTGGACTTAACAAACCGAGTTCTTTTGATGCCGGTAGGCGTGCCGTCCAAGATTGCATTAATCGCCAGGGCATAGACGCTCTCGTATCGCAACCCGATTGGGCGGCAAAAGAGGGTTTGGGCATTTTCAAACCCACTTTCCCTGACAATGGACCGAGTGTTACGATCATAATTCCAACCCGGAATAATGCGAAACTTCTCAAGAGATGCCTCGCTTCTCTCGAACTGACGACATACCAGAATTTTTCAGTTACCATTATTGACAATGAGAGTGACGACCCGGAAACACTCGATCTTTTGCAAGAGACTAAGCATCGTGTATTGAGGATTCCTCACAAGAAGAACAAATTTAATTTTTCCTATCTTGTTAATAAGGGTATGGAGGAGTCTTCTTCGAAATACGTACTTTTGCTCAATGATGACACAGAGGTTCTTGCACCATGTTGGCTAAGTCAAATGGTCGGATATTTGAGTATTGATGGGGTGGGCGTTGTAGGGGCAAAGCTTTTGTTTCCTGATGGAAGAATTCAACATGCAGGGATCATTAACGGTATACTCGACGGACTTCCAGCACCTGCGTTCCGAGGTTTCGACGGTAAGGATGCGGGTTACCTTAATTATCTGAGGGTAGCTAGAAACTACAAGGCAGTAACCGCTGCCTGCCTGCTTACGACTCGAAAGCTCTTTAAGGAGATAGACGGTTTTGACGAATCCAATTTGGCCGTAGCCTACAATGACGTCGATTTCTGCTATCGGGTGATTGAGCATGCCAAGAAGAGGTGCGTATATTGTCCCGATGCCCAGTTAATTCACAAAGAGGGTGCATCTAGAGGATTCCGAGACGATTATAATGAAATATTTTATTTCAAGGAGAAATATGGCAACAAAAGAGATCCTTTCTTTAGTCCGAATTTCTCTTCTGAGAACGGAAAGTTTAGCATAATTCCATACTGCTTGCCGTTGCCTTTTAACTCGCAAGTCAATGTCTTGGCAATAACCCACAATCTCAATTTGGAGGGAGCCCCCTTGAGCATGATGGAAATGATTACTGGACTAGCCAGGATGGGAAAAATCAAACCAAGGATTGTCTCCCTCAAGGACGGTCCTTTGCGCGAAGCCTACGAAGCCTCTGGCATTTCCGTCCGGGTTCTTCCATTCGATGCTCTTGATTGCTCTGCAAGATACTATAACAGTCATCTAACCAGATGGAGTGAAAGAGTCAGGATGCGGGATTGCGACATGGTTTACGCCAACACGATGAATTGCTTTTTTGCAATAGATGCCGCCCATACAGAGAAAGTCCCTTCTGTATGGAACATCAGGGAAAGCAGTTATGCCAAGGAATCATTTGGGCGAGTTTCTAATGCGGTAGCTCACCGAGCTTTCAAGACTTTTCAATACCCTTACAGGATAATTTTTGTGGCGGGTTCAACGCGTGAACTTTTCGAGAAATACAATAAGTCGAACAACTTTGCCTTGATCAAAAATGTACTCGCTCCTCAGGAGAAAACAAACTCGAGTGCGCCAAACCTTGATTTCCCCAAAGAAAGCAATTTATTGCTTAATGTGGGAACCGTATGCAGTCGAAAGGCCCAAGAGGAAATCATAACTGCATTCGAGACTCTTCCCGAGGGTGCACTAGAAGATACGGCTTTGGTTTTCCTTGGTGACAAGTCTTCCTCTTATGCGAAGAGACTGGAATCTAGAGTCCACGCGAATTCAAGAATTAGAGAAAAGGTTTCTTTTTTTGGTTCCGTTGAAGATATCGAACCGTGGTACGAGAAGGCTTGTGCTTTCGTCTTTTCTTCTAAGAACGAGAGCTACCCAAGGGTCATACTGGAAGCGATGAGGGCCGGATTGCCAATCATTACGACTTCTGTATTCGGTATAAAAGAACAAGTCATAGAGGATCTGAATGCAATTTTTTATCAGTCCGGAGATTTCTCTGCTCTTAAAGAAGCTATGGAGAAGATAATTACAAACAAGGAGCTTAGGGACAGGCTTTCCTCCGAGTCTAGGAATATTCTCAAATCGCTTGGAACCAACAAGGAAATGTTGCAAAAATACGAGGATATTTTCTTCGAGTCAGCTTCCTCAAGCTGAGCAAACCTTTTATTCTAATGTGCGGAATAGCGGGCTTCGTTGATCTTTCGGGTTGTCTTCTGTTAGGAGAGACACTCGAGCGTACCCTTGAAGCAATGCGATTTAGAGGCCCCGACGGTGTTGGGTCTCATGTCGGTGGCAAATACGCCATTGGGATGAGGAGACTCTCGATAATCGATCATTTGACCGGAGAGCAACCCCAGTCAAATGAAAGTGGCCAAGTGCATGTCGTTCAAAATGGTGAAATATATAATTTTAGATCCTTGCGGGAACAATTAATGTCAAAGGGACATTCATTCAAATCCGTTTCGGATACGGAGGTTTTGATCCATGGATATGAGGAGTGGGGTATCGAAGGCCTTTTGTCCAGGATAGATGGAATGTTCGCATTCGCCGTCGTTGACGAGAATCAGGGAGTTCTTCATTTGGCTCGTGATCGTTTTGGCGAAAAGCCCGTTTACCTCCATTTCGGTCATAAGGTTTTTGGGTTTGCATCGAATATGAAGGCCCTGATGAGTTCCCTTCACTTGTCTCAAGAAATCGATCCATTTAGTCTGATGCGATATCTTGCCCTCCATTATGTTCCTGGCAGGAGGACAATTTTTCGAGAGGTCGAACGGCTTCTTCCGGGAGAAAGAATGGAGTTTTCCTTGATTGATGGCACTTGCAAGCGGTTCAAGTATTATCAAATGCTTGAGCCCGAAGAAGAGATCAGCAATGCGGAAGAACTCGAATATCTCCTGAAAGAGGCTGTAGAATCGCGCTTGGTTAGCGACGTGCCGGTTGGTGTTTTTTTGTCAGGAGGGTTGGACAGTTCTTTCGTTACGGCCTTGGCGGCAAAGAGCATGCCTCAAATCAAGACTTTTTCCATAGGTTTCGACTCAGTTCCCCATGACGAAAGCAAGCACGCAAAGTCTCTTGCAAATGCATGTGAGGTTGATCATCATTTGGTGCAATTCGGTGAGAAAGACTTCTCTCGTCTTTTGCCAAAAGTTGCTTCTGTTCTAGAT
This sequence comes from Opitutia bacterium, assembly GCA_018645725.1. Classification (GTDB taxonomy): domain Bacteria; phylum Verrucomicrobiota; class Verrucomicrobiia; order Opitutales; family Seribacteraceae; genus Seribacter. The sequence continues at coordinate 22,198 of JABGWD010000217.1, read as the reverse complement.
GAGCCGCTTGGTGATCAGGCCACATTGCCCACATACAAGTTGTGCAAAGAGGCGTCTCGGTATGTAAAAGTCGTTCTTTCGGGTGAAGGAGCTGACGAGTTTTTTGCGGGATACGGCTATTATGACGTTTTTGCACGAAGGGACAGTTTCTTTCAAAGACTATTAGGACGTTCGTCCTTCCCTCAAGTCTCGTCTTTGATCGATGAGTCTCTTGCTATCACGCCTTCTGGTTTCCCATTGGTTACGAGTAAGGAAGTCCGCAATTTATTGGGAGTGCAATCGTTTGGCAAAACCGATGACCAATGGGAGCGCAACTTGGTTTCATACTTGGATACTTTAAAAGATCCTTTGCGAAGGGCTTGCGCTGCTGATGTCTTGACATGGTTGCCTGACAATCTGCTTGTGAAACTCGACCGCATGACCATGTCTATGAGCTTGGAGGGGAGATGTCCGTTTCTAGAGAAAAATCTGGCTGAATATGCATTTCGATTGCCATTTGGAAAAAAACTTTATGGTTCAGAATCGAAAGTAGCTTTGAGGTCTTTGGCTAAAAAGTCATTTCCAGAGATTGCTTGGAAAAGAAAAAAGCAGGGATTCGTTTTGCCAATGGCCTTATGGCTGAAAAACTATTTGGAAGCGAATGGAGGGACGGAGAGCTTCGTTAATGATCGCAACTGTGATTGTCTGGACCGTGATGCGGTTGTTGAGATAATTGATAGGTGGACTAATGGAACTCCTGGAACCGAGAGGGCTCTTTACGCCCTAGTAATGTTTCTTGAATGGAATTACTACTTTTGCGGGAAGTAACTCATTTGTTGGAACTTAATAGAAGTTTATGTCAAAGAATATTATACCAGAAGATGTTTTATCCCTCCGAAATTTCTTAAGTAAGAGATTTCTCTTTGGTCAGGGAATTGAAATAGGTGCTCTACATACGCCTTTACAGACATTTAACGAGGCAAGTGTCCGATATGTAGACCGAATGGGTGCGAACGAATTAAAGTTGTATTATCCGGAATTACATGAAACGTCACTCGTCGACCCAGACATCATTGATAACGGCGAAATGCTATCCAAATTTGAAAGGGACAGCCTCGATTTTATTGTAGCCAATCACATGATTGAACATTGTGAGAACCCTTTGGGAACCATGAGGGCTCATTTGCAAAGGTTGAAAGTAGGAGGTGTGTGCTTCTACTCGATCCCAGACAAAAGATTTAGTTTTGATTGTGATAGAGAAAGGACGCAATTCGAACATCTTGTTCGTGATGACAAAATGGGTGCCGAAAATTCTCGAATCAAACACTATGAGGAGTGGGTTGAGAAAGTTTGCAAGATAAGCTTCATTGAAAATGACATTGAAAAGTTCAAATGGCATGAAGGACTTAGGGACTTGTTAATTGACCATGATCTTGACTCTTTGAGTTCTGAAGAATTGAGGGTGATTTTGGATGAGATGAATTACAGTATTCATTATCATGTTTGGGACTCTGATTCATTTTGCGATTTTTTAATAAGAGGGAGAGAATATCTGAATGACATGTATAGCATTAAATGCTTTCTGCCTAACCATTCCGAAATAATAGCAATTATACAAAAGATTTTGTAATACGATCCATGTGTTCAATCGTTCGAAATTCGTCTTACGTAAACTTCCCTGCAGTTTTTACAGTGGTGCCAATGCTCTGGATCATTAGGCTCTTTTAATCTTCTTGCGCTCCTACTTTCGTTTTAATAGTAATTACCCATAATATTCGAGTTCATTTAATATGCAATATAAATATATATAAATATCATGAAAGCTATAGAGATTTATATGAAAAGAATTGCATTTATTGTTGTTATATTTGTAGTTATATATATAAACTGTACGATCGTTTCGCAATCAAGAAATGTACTCCTTATGGATGATTGGGGCACACCTGGGGAATTATTTTATTCATATTACAACGGGGGAATTGATGCTTCCGAACTTTTGTCCCAGCATAATGAGAGTCGTTTAGTTTTGACTAAGATCTATAGCCTTATTCTATTAAATATGGGTATATATTCTACGCAAATAGCTGTTTATATAAGAATTATATTATCGTTTGTGTGCTGTGCTTTAATATATAATATAAGTAGATCTGAAATCAAGGAGTATAGTCTGCCATTCTCTTGTTTAATACTCCTGATAATATTCATCCCTACACAATACTATAATATGCTTTTTGGGATGACATTTATAGGGTTCATCGTTCCTATCTGCATTTTGCTATCTGTAATTATACTCTTTTCAGAAAAGAGTAGTTTCGCGAAATTCAGCACCATTACAATTTTAAGCATATTGTCTACTTTTACATATGCCAATGGAATGATATTATGGTTTCTGTGTAATCCTTTTATTTTTAATAAGCTTACTGATTACAACAAGCATATAAATAAAAAGTATTCCTATGCTTTTACAATAATTGGTTTAGTCACAATCGCCTTCTATTTTATGGACTATATTCATCCAGAAGTCCACCCTGATATTAGTAGTGGTTTTTCCGACCCTCTTCGACTTCTTCACTTTTTTGCAATTTTAATTTGGGCTCCTTTTGCTATGGGTTGGACTAATTACCTTGTTTCTTCAGTTGTCTTGTCCTTTATGCTGTGTTATGTCGCTTTTCATTACAAAGTATATATAGTTGCCATCTTTCGTCAAAGAGTTCAACTCACTGAATTTAAGTATGCTATGTTTCTTATTTTAGTTTATGGCTTAGTTAGTTGTATGGCTGTAGCATTTGGACGTTGTGGTTTTGGTCTAAAGTTTGCACTAGCTCCACAGTATCCTACTGTTTCGATATGGATTCATATTGCTTTGATCGGTCTTTTTTTTACTGTAAAATACAAAAACATAAAATCATTACGTGATTATTCTGTTATATGCTATATTTTGTTATACTCTCTCTGTTTTGAGTTTGGCATAAATAAAATTAAGGAACACGGACAAAAATATAAAATTGCCCAACTCGCAATCTACTATTCTGAAATTATTCCTCAAAACCCTTTTTTGAAAGTCTTGCACCCTAAACCAGAAATCGGCATATTACCTAAGATAAAAACATTTAAGAACAATAATTTAATTACTGTTTGTAAATCTCAAATAACATCAGTAAATCCAATAGAAATTAATCATGTAGATGGTAACTTTAGTTATCGATCTGATGGCAAAAATATTTCTTTCACTGGGTATAGTTATAATGCACATGAGAAAAACTTTTTTGACCACTTGATCATGTATGATAAAAATATCGAAGGCGATTATAAACCTTTGCTATCTGCTACGTTTAATAAAACAAACAAGTCTTTCTCAGAGAAATGTAATGTTGACAATAAATCACTTGTAGCATTTGACCATAGTATTTCCTTCGTGCACACATTTGTAGATCCAATTTTATGTGCCGTAGATTTAGACAATAGCATAATATACAAAATAGTTAGTAACTAGAACTAGGAATATAGCGAATAATTCATGCCCGAACACATAAGACCAAAAAAAGTTGCTATATTGCAGTCCAATTACATTCCTTGGAAAGGATATTTTGATTTGATTGCTTTTGTCGATGAATTTATTCTTTATGATGATGTGCAGTATACCCGACGTGATTGGCGGAACCGAAACCTAATCAAAACACCTACAGGTCTTCAATGGTTGACGGTTCCTGTTAAGGTCAAGGGCAAGTTTCTTCAAAAAATTCGTGAAACCGAGATCGATGGCAAAAATTGGATACAATCGCATTGGGGATCCTTGGAAAAAAACTACAGACGTACACCACATTATGAAGAAATTACAACTTTGATTGAACCGATATTCTTTTCTCAGAACCACCAATTCCTATCGGAATTAAATCGATCCTTCATAAAAATAATTTGTAAATACTTGAACATCAGTACGCTTATTTCAGATTCTTTCGATTATACACTTGTTGATGATAAATCCGAACGCTTGGCAAACATTTGCTTGCAGTCTAATGCCAAGGAATATGTATCCGGGCCAAGCGCTAAGAATTATATTGATAAAAACGTCTTTAGTGAACTGGGTGTTGATCTTACTTGGTTCGACTATTCCAAGTATCCCGAGTATCCACAACTATGGGATCAGTTTGCCCATGGTGTAAGTATTCTCGATCTCCTTTTCAATTGCGGAAGAAGATCGTCAAATTACATGAAGTTCATCAAATCATGAGGCTATCGATTGTCTCTACTCTCTATCAATCTGCCCCTTATGTTGTGGAATTCCACAAGCGCGTCAGTGATGTTGCTAAGGCGATGGTGGGCAATGATTATGAGATTGTTTTGGTAAACGATGGATCTCCAGATGACAGCTTGGATCTTGCCATCAAACTTAGTGAAGAAGACACTCATGTCGTAGTCGTCGATTTAGCTAGGAACTTTGGACATCATAAGGCGATAATGACTGGTTTGTCGTATGCCGATGGTGAGCTCGTTTTCTTAATTGATAGTGACTTGGAAGAACAACCGGAGTGGTTGCCAAGTTTTCACCAGCAGTTCTCTCGTGAAAATTTGGATACGGTTTTTGGAGTTCAAACCAAACGCAAAGGATCTTTGTTCGAAAAGATTACCAGTATGACTTTCTACCAGTTGTTCCGTTTTCTGACAAAAGTAAAGCAGCCCGACAACATTGTTACCGCCCGCCTTATGAGTCGTCGATACGTTCGGGCATTGGTTGAGCATAAGGAACGTGAACTGAATATAGGCGGTTTGTTTTTGATCACTGGATTCAAGCAAGCTTCTCAATCGGTAAATAAACTACGCACAAGTCCAACCACCTACAATTTTTCCAGAAAGTTTAGCCACTTTGTCAACGCAATCACATCTTTCAGTAGCTTTCCTTTGTCCTTCACTTTTTATGCAGGACTATTGATTTCTGTATCGGCTTTCCTCTTTATAGCTTACCTCGTGATTAGATATTTCTTCATTTCAACACCTCCTGATGGTTATACATCGATAATTGCTTCTATCTGGCTTTTTTCCGGGTTGATTATTTCCTTTTTGGGAATCCAAGGAATTTATCTCTCGAAGGTTTTCAACGAAGTTAAGCAACGACCATATTCTATTGTTAAAAAAGTCTATCGTAGCGGGTCATCTGGCAAATAGCATTATGAATTCCAAGCAAATTCCTGATATTTCGTATGGCGTTCTTCAGCAGGATCAGTTTGATTCTACCGAGGAAGAAGTTGCAGACGAGGTCAAAAGACTTGGTTTCTCTATACTTGACTCTGGCTACAACAGCGGTCAGTTAGAGGAAATCTCCGAGTCTTTCGATAAGGTTCACCGAGAATACACTCAATCGTATGGAGAGACTCGTCTTCGGGCCCTTAACGAATTCCATACAATTCGAGCACTTCTCACTCATGGAAGCGGCACTTTTTTGCAGGTGGCCACGAATGATCGTCTTTTAGGCTCCATTGAGAATCTGATTGCAGGAAAATTCATCCTGAATCAGCAAAACGGTATTATCAATCCACCCGGAGAGATCTATAACCAAGCGGCTTGGCATAGGGATTTGCCTTATCAACATTTTACATCCAGTACTCCGCTTGCCGTTAACGCTTTGTTTTGCATTGATGATTTTACCACGGCGAATGGTTCGACTTTTGTTTTGCCTGCATCACACAAAGCAAAATCCTTGCCCTCTTCTAATTATCTTCGACGACATGCTTTCCAGTTGGAAGCCAAGGCAGGTCAGTACAATTTTGCTGGATAGCATGCTTTTTCATAGCGGAGGAGTCAATGGGTCGGATCAAGAGAGGAGGGGTATCAATAATGTTTACTCGATACCTTACTTGAAGCAGCAAATTGAGTTGCCTGGAAATATTAGTCGGCATGGACTGTCGCGTGAGGAGATTGATTTACTTGGTTACAATTATCAGGAACCAAAATCGGTTGAACAGTATTTGGATTCGCGGTGCAGTGAAGGCTAATAAACATTCAATATATGACTCAAGACACTAGTTCATCATTGCTCGGTGATGTCGCAGCATATTATTCCGCAAAGCTGAAAATGCATGGCGACACGCCAAGCGGGGTTGATTGGAATAGCAAGGAAAGTCAAGTCTTGCGCTTTCAACAGCTTGGCAAAATTATTTCTCCACAAAAGAAGAGGTTTTCTTTGGCTGATCTTGGTTGCGGATATGGTGCCTTGTATGAATATCTCGTGCAGACTTATAACTTTTCATATCTTGGAGTTGATATTTGCAAAAGCATGATCCAAGTTGCTGAAAATCGGCACCAAGGTAAATTTGGGGTTCGTTTTGTTTTCGCTCCTGAGCCTGACATGCAATGCGATTACTGCGTAGCGAGCGGTATTTTCAACGTGCGGCTTGATAATAGTGATGATGATTGGTTCGATTACTTGTCTGATACGCTTCGAGCACTAGACAAGTTCAGCTTAAAGGGTTTTGCCTTTAATTGCCTTTCGTCATACTCGGATGAAGATAAAAGGCGTGATGATCTTTATTATGCTGATCCACGGGATTTGTTCGACCATTGCAAGCGTAGATTTTCACGAAATGTAACACTGCTGCACGACTATGGGTTATATGAGTTTACAATTCTTGTCAGAAAACAGTTATGAAAAGGAAACTTATAATTTTCGGATCGGGTGATTTGGCAGAACTTGCTCACTTTTACTTTGTCGAAGATTCTGATTACGAGGTAGTTGCATTCACACTTGATGGAGATTACGTAAAAGAGTCGATGTCCTGCGGTTTGCCGGTGGTCGCATTTGAAAATGTATCCGAAGAATATTCGCCAAGTGATTATGATTGCTTCGTTGCCCTGAGTTATTCGAAAATTAATTCTCTGCGCATGGAAAAATATTTGGCTGCCAAGGATTTTGGTTACAGTCTGGCAAACTATGTTAGTACAAAGGCAACTGTACTCAACGAAGGGCGGATTGGTGAAAATTGCCTGATCCTTGAAGATAACACGATCCAACCTTTTGTCAGTATCGGCAACAACGTCACGCTTTGGAGCGGTAATCACATCGGTCACCATTCTGTTATACGGGACCATGCCTTCATCTCCTCCCATGTCGTGGTTTCAGGAGGAGTTGAAATTGGAGAGCAATGTTTCATCGGAGTAAATGCCACTTTAAGAGATCACATCAAGGTGGGAGCTAAAAGCGTTATTGGTGCAGGGGCCCTTATTCTCTCAGATGTTGCCAAAGAGGGAGTTTACATCGGTTCCGCTACAGATCGTTCGAGGGTTCCAAGTTCAAGGTTAAGGGGAATCTGAAACAGACTTGGCAGAAACTTGGGCTAATTTACGCCCCCGAGGCTAAGAGCCGTCATTCCAAGCTTTTGACTCATGTGGCGAATCCTTTGCCCGTTCACATGAACGGAGACATATATCGTATTTTTTACTGCGGACGAGATACGGAGAATCGTTCCTCCGTAGGAGCGGTGGATGTAGATGTTTTGCAACGGCGGATTATTGCCGATCATCCATTCCCCTTTTTCGAGAATGGTTCCGAAGAAAGTTTTTTTTCAGATGGTGTTAGCATTGGAAATTGCTATGAAGCGAAAGGAGTCCGGTATGTCCTGTTCATGGGATGGCAGAATCATACTGGGAAACATTGGCGAGGTGAAATTGGCCGTTTGGTTCTTACTCCTGAATTAAACTTGATGCTGGACTCGTCTGAACCATTATTGGGTACTGACTCTGATGATCCGTTCAGCTTGTCCTATCCTTGGGTGCGACAACGAGAGGATGGTTCCTTCGATATGTGGTATGGTTCGACACAAACATGGGATGCTGGTAACGGAGAGATGTTACATGTAATCAAGCATGCTACCTCCTGCGACGGTGAACGTTGGAACAAGACGGGTTTGGCGGTTTCCTACGAATTAGGAGTGACCCAAGCCTTTTCCAGACCCACTGTGGCAAGAGGCCTCAACGGTGGCCTGGAAATGTGGTTTTCCTATCGCGGAAGCAAGGAAACAAAGTACAGCATTGGTTATGCAACCAGTCCGAATGGCGAGGATTGGTCCTTGGACTTGGACGGTGCCGGAATAGCGACTTCATCTAAGGGTTGGGATTCGGAGATGATTGAGTATCCCTTCGTTTTCGATCACAAGAATGAAAGATATATGCTATATAATGGCAACGGATTTGGTAAGAGCGGATTTGGTATGGCGCGACTAAAGAACTAGTTCTTCGTTGTGATAGAAATGATGAGTTTAAGATGAGGGAAAAAAAATTCAATTTACCCTTCGGAGAACTAATCCGTTATGCTGTTGTCGGAGTAATCTTGAACATGACCGGTTACATCGCTTACCTCTTACTCACTCATTTTTTACTTAGTCCCATAATTGCAATGTCGGTTCTTTATCCAATGAGTATTTTGCTCGCCTATTTTTCTCATAGGAAACACACTTTTAAATCAAATCCTTTAAGCACACGTCGGAAGCATTTTTTTCTGTTCCTTTTGATTTATCTAATAGGTTATGTTCTTAACTTTAGTTCATTGTACTTTTTTCATGGGAAATTAGGATTTCCACATGAAATAGTCCAAATCGTAACTATTTTTACCGTAGCTATTATTTTGTATCTTTTGTTTAAGTCGTATGTCTTCCGCTCTTCCCATTCAAGGATTTACCATGGCTAATACGAAAGATCTTTCATTTCCCAAAGAATCATTTTCTGATCTTGCATCTGCTGAATCTCAACATTGGTGGTTCAGGGCTAGAAATCGTTTTATAATTTGGGTTTTGGAAACAAAGGCGCCGAGTTTCCTTCAATTTTTAGAAATAGGATGCGGAACTGGTTTCGTGCTAGAAGGAATTCATAAAGCATTTCCAATGGCAAAATTACTTGGAGCCGAACTTTATGAGGAAGGACTTGTTCATGCCAAAAAGAGACTTCCTGATGTTGAGTTTAAGCAATTGGATGCCACAAAATTGAAAGAAATTGAAAGTTATGAAGCAATAGGTGCATTTGACGTCATTGAGCATATTGTTGAGGATGTAGTGGTATTAAAAAACCTAAGTAATTCCCTTTGCCCAGGCGGTTTTTTGCTAATAAGCGTACCTCAACACATGTGTTTATGGTCAATAGTCGATGATATATCTTGTCATAAACGCCGTTATTCGAGGAAAGAATTGTTTCAAAAAGTTGACGAAGTGGGCTTGAAAATAACTTACGCTACTTCTTTTGTATCCCTTTTGTTTCCCGTAATGTTTTTTTCGCGGTTATGGCAAAAAGATAGGGACTATGACCGAAACATAGAATTTAAGATTTCCAAATCACTTCAATGGGTTTTGGAAAAAATTATGAAATTTGAACACGCACTTATTAAAACAGGTATAACCATGCCTTTTGGCGGTTCTCTGTTGGTACTTGCTCGAAAACCCTAGCAAATTGAGAAGTCAAATACCATTTAACAAGCCGCATTTGGTAGGAAAAGAATCCGTTTACATAGAGGAAGCCCATAGTAATGGCATATTGGCGGGAGATGGTCCGTTTACTGCAAATTGCCATAAAAAGTTAGTTGAGCTTACAGGTTCCGGCAAAGTTTTGCTTGCGCATTCCTGTACGGCAGCGCTTGAGATGGCCGCAATATTAATCGATATTAAACCAGGAGACGAAGTGATTATGCCATCTTACACTTTCGTCTCCACAGCCAATGCGTTTGTTTTGAGAGGGGGAATCCCCGTATTTGTAGACGTACGGTCTGATACATTGAACCTTGATGAAAACCTTATCGAGGATGCGATAACTCCAAAGACAAAAGCCATCGTTCCTGTTCATTATGCAGGTGTCGGTTGCGAAATGGAAAAGATTCTGACAATTGCAAAAAAGTACGACTTGATTGTCATAGAGGATGCAGCTCAATCGATTTGTTCAAGATACAAAGGCAAATCACTCGGTAGTTTGGGGGATTTGGCTTGCATGAGTTTTCATGAAACAAAGAACATTCATTGCGGAGAGGGAGGGGCTCTGCTAATCAATAATCCAAAGTTTGCGGAACGAGCCGAAATCATTCGCGAAAAAGGAACTAATCGCACCCAATTTTTTCGTGGGCAAGCGGATAAATACCGCTGGGTTGATATCGGATCGAGTTTCTTGCCCGGGGAACTTGTTGCCTCGTTTCTCTTTGCCCAACTGGAAGAGGCTGAAAGTATTACGAAAGAAAGAATACGAATTTGGAATACATACCACGAGCTTTTCGAGTGTCTCGAAAAGACAGGGAAGGCACGCAGGCCCATTATTCCCGTTGAGACAGAACATAATGGACATATTTATTATATGCTGATCGATCGATCCTTTGATCGAGATGATGTGCTTGAGCAAATTGAACGTAGAGGAATCAATGCGGTTTTTCACTATCAGCCCCTTCATGCGTCCCCGGCTGGAATGAAATATGGCTCAACGCGTTCAGCCTTGCCGGTTACCGAGGACATGAGCGAATGCATAATTCGGTTGCCCTTATGGATAGGTTTTGATCAACACAGCCGTGTGCTTGGTGAACTGTCGGATATACTTGCTGAATAATGGGCAGTCTTCCGAGCATTTCCAATGTTCAGCAAAAAAAGACAGTAAAAAGCGCCTTTTTTCTATAGAAGTCGTAACTTTATTGTAAGAATTTCAACCAATTCTTAATGGTCGCTTGAACTAATCCTTTTAGGCAGGTCGGATTCTCGCCTTCGGAATTAACGCTGTCTTCTGCTCCGCCCTTTGCGTGTACCCTCATTAATCTGATATCCGACATATATATATTAGTTGTAACTCGCACGGTTTGCTTATAATCGGTTTCTGATGGAGAGAGTCGCCATATTGGGAAGTGCCGGATACTTGGGCTCGCATTTCGTTCGCGGAATCGAGGGCAAGGGATGGCGGGCACTCGGTCTCTCCAGAAAAGAAGTCGATTACTCTAACGTCGATCATTTGTCGGATTGGCTTCGTGAGAACAAGCCCGCCTTTCTGATCAATGCCGCAGGTTACACAGGCAAACCGAACGTCGATGCTTGTGAGAAGGAGAAATCCGAGTGTTTGTTCGGCAACGCGGTTTTGCCCGGAAGAATTCGCGAGGTTTGCGAAGAATACAAGATCCCATGGGGCCACGTTTCGAGTGGATGTATTTATTCGGGATCTCGTGCAGATGGCAAGGGTTGGCGAGAAGAGGACGAACCCAATTTCTCTTTCCGTTCACCGCCTTGCAGTTTTTACAGTGGAACCAAGGCTTTGGGCGAAGAGGTTTTGGAAGGTGCTGAAAATTGTTACGTTTGGCGGTTGCGCATTCCTTTCAACGAGGAATCGAACCGCCGGAATTACCTGCAAAAACTATTGAATTACGAGAATCTGCTGGAGGCTGAAAATTCGATCTCTCACTTGGATGATTTCGTTGAATCTTGCCTACGATGTTTCGATCGTGAAATCGAACCGGGAGTATACAACTTGACTAACCAGGGATCGGTCGCGACTAGGCAAGTCACGAATTGGATGATTGAGGAGGGTGTCACGGACAAGGAGTTTTCCTTTTTTGAAAATGAGGCGGACTTCATGGATAGAGCCGCATCGACTCCTCGCTCGAATTGCGTGCTTGATACGAAAAAGGCAGAGAAAGCAGGAGTGGGCATGCGCCCGGTGGAAGATGCGGTGAGGGATTCCCTTCGAAAAATGAAAAAGGAATGTTTGGTATGAAAACAGTACTTGTGACAGGTGGCTTGGGTTTTATCGGATCGAATTTCATTCGGATGCTGTTGAGTGAAGAATCGAGCCTTAGAGTAATCAACCTGGATAAGCAGACCTATGCTGGAAATCCGGAAAACTTGGCTGATTTGGAATGTGATGATCGATATCAAGTTGTAATCGGAGACATTGGAGACGAAGGTCTGGTTTCACGAATCCTTGACGAACACGAACCGGATGCGGTGGTTAACTTTGCTGCCGAGAGTCACGTCGATCGTTCCATCGACGGGCCCGAGCCATTCGTGCAAACAAACGTGCTCGGAACACTCCGTTTGCTTGAGGCATCGAGGAAGTTCCTTGCCGGTCTTGCTTCGGACAAGAGCGAGGCTTTCCGGTTCCTGCACGTTTCCACGGATGAGGTCTATGGAAGCTTGACCCCGGAAGACCCCGCGTTTTGCGAGACAACGCCTTACGCTCCGAATAGCCCTTATTCGGCTTCCAAGGCAGGGGCCGACCACTTGGTCCGGTCTTATTTTCATACCTACGGTTTTCCTGTTCTGACTACGAACTGCTCGAACAATTACGGTCCGTTCCAGTTTCCCGAGAAGCTCATCCCCTTGATGATTTTAAACGCTTGCGAGGGAAAAAACCTCCCCATTTACGGAGATGGTGGAAACGTTCGCGACTGGTTGCACGTGGAGGATCACTGTTCTGGAATTCGAACCGTATTGGATGGAGGGCGGTTGGGAGAAACCTATTGCATCGGGGGGAATTCCGAAAAGACGAACATGGAAATCGTGGACACGATTTGCTCATTGCTCGACGAAAAACGGCCCGACAAGGCTCCGCACGACCAATTGAAGACTTTCGTCAAGGATCGTCCGGGGCATGATCGCAGGTATGCAATCGACTGCTCGAAGATCAAGCAGGAACTCGGATGGGAACCGCGCTACTCCTTCGAAGAGGGGATAGCCCAAACGGTGGATTGGTATTTGGAAAACTCAACCTGGTGCGAAAACGTAACGTCGGGGAACTATCAGCGGGAAAGGCTGGGCATATCATGAGCGAGCGAAAGGGAATAGTACTGGCCGGGGGGTCGGGCACCCGGCTTTATCCACTGACGATGGCCGTGAGCAAGCAACTCATGCCGGTGTACGACAAACCCATGATTTACTACCCGATTTCCGTCCTGATGTTAACGGGAATCAAGGAGATCCTGATCATATCAACCCCGAGGGACTTGCCGGCTTTCCAGGAACTTCTTGGAGACGGATCGCGATTCGGGGTTCGTTTCGAATACGCCGAGCAACCAAGTCCCGACGGATTGGCCCAGGCCCTGACAATAGGAGAGAACTTTCTTGATGGCTCGCCTTCGACCCTGATCCTGGGAGACAACGTCTTTTATGGTCATGAACTCGAAAGGATCCTTGCGGATGCCGATGCCCATCGCGAAGGAGCCACGGTTTTCGGCTATCACGTCGCCGATCCTTCCAATTACGGGGTGGTTGATTTCGATGAGGATGGACGAGCCCTGTCCTTGGAGGAAAAACCCACGAGTCCCCGTTCCAACTATGCCGTTCCCGGCCTGTATTTTTATGACGAGAATGCTGCATCTCTTGCCAAGGAACTCAAGCCCTCCGAGCGTGGAGAACTGGAAATCACCGATCTGAACAGAACTTACCTTGAGGCGGGCAAGCTTTCGGTCGAGGTGCTGGGTCGCGGGACCGCTTGGTTGGACACGGGCAGTCACGAAAACTTGGCTTCGGCAACGGAGTTCATCAAAATCATCGAGCTCCGGCAAGGGTTGAAGATCGCCTGCCTGGAGGAAATCGCCTCTGGCAAAGGGTGGTTGTCGACCGAGGGGCTCGAGGAAGCGATCGAAGCTCACGGTTCTTCATCCTACGGGAACTATTTGCGAACGATTCTGTCCCGAGATTGATTTTCAGGATAACGCATCATCATATCATGATGCGTTGATGAATAAACTTGATTCCCGTTCCTTGATCTGTTGAAATGAAGGGATGTCAAAGTCATTCATTTTTTCTTCAGAGTCAGTAGGGGAGGGGCATCCCGACAAAGTCTCCGATACGATTTCGGATAACGTGTTGGATGCCTGCCTGGCACAGGATCCCAAAAGCCGGGTCGCCTGCGAAACCCTCGTAAAGAGCAATTGCGTGACGATAGCCGGCGAGATTACCACGGATGCCAAGTTTGACTACGAAAAGGTTGTCCGTGAAGCAATTCGCGAGATTGGCTACGTGAATGATGACGACGTGTTCCATGCCGATCACGTTTTCATTACCAACCAGTTGACCGCCCAATCACGGGATATCGGGCAAGGGGTCGACGCCTCTTCAGCCGAGGGTAAGGAAACCGACGAGCAGGGTGCCGGTGACCAGGGGATTATGTTCGGGTACGCCTGCAACGAGACGGACGAGCTCATGCCCGCGCCGGTCATGTTCGCCCACCGCATACTCCGCAAAATGGCTGAAATCCGCAAGGCCGGGGAACAAGCCAAGTGGTTGCGCCCCGATTGCAAATCTCAAGTTGCCCTCAAGTACGAGGACGGACGGATGGTCGGGATAGAAAATGTCGTGGTATCCACTCAGCATGCCGCGGACGCTGACAACGACACGATTCGCAACTTCATCATCTCCGAAATAATCAAACCCTCTCTGCCTTCCGAACTTATCAATGATTCGACCCAGTACCTGATCAACCCGACGGGAAGATTTGTGATTGGAGGTCCACAAGGTGATTCGGGTCTGACCGGAAGAAAAATAATCGTTGATACCTACGGCGGTTGGGGACGACACGGTGGCGGCGCATTCTCCGGAAAAGATCCCAGCAAGGTTGACCGTTCCGCTGCCTACATGTGTCGTTGGGTGGCCAAAAACGTAGTTGCCGCGGGCCTGGCCGACCGGGTTGAAATCCAAGTGGCTTACGCGATCGGATATCCCAACCCGACTAGCATTTCCATCGATTGCTTCGGTACGGAAAAAGCGCCGGAGGAAAGAATTCAGGATGCCATCAAGCAGGTTTTCAACTTCAAGCCGGCGGAAATCGTTTCGCAACTCGACCTTCTTCGGCCCATTTATCGAACCACGACCAATTACGGACATTTCGGCAAAAGCGAACTTCCGTGGGAGCAGACCGACAAGGTCGAGGCTCTGCAGGGAGCGGTTGGTTAAGTGAATCTCAACGTCTTTCAATCCAAGCGAGCGCCTGGATCGTTATAATAAAAATGACCATCATGACTGAAACCATTACACCCACCCTCGATTACAAAGTCGCTGACATTTCCCTCGCCGAATTTGGCCGCAAGGAAATTTCCATAGCCGAGCATGAAATGCCAGGCCTTATGTCAACCCGTAAGAAATATGGCCCCTCCAAGCCTTTGACCGGAGTCAAGGTCATGGGTTCCCTTCACATGACGATTCAGACTGCCGTTTTGATCGAAACTCTGGTAGACCTTGGAGCAGACGTCCGTTGGTGTTCCTGCAATATTTTTTCCACCCAGGATCATGCCGCCGCGGCCATCGCGGCGTCTGGTGTTCCTGTCTTCGCATGGAAGGGCGAGACCCTCGAGGAATATTGGGATTGTACCTTCAGCGCGCTCACTTGGCCCGACGGTTCCGGCCCGGATCAAATCGTGGACGATGGTGGAGACGCTACGCTTCTCATTCACAAAGGCGTGGAACAGGAAGACGGAAGCGATTGGGTGAATACTTCATCCGAAAGCCATGAGGAACAGGTCATCAAGGATTTGCTAAAGAAGGTGCATGCCGAAAAACCTACGCACTGGGGCCCCGTGGCCGATGCGATCGTCGGGGTTTCCGAGGAAACCACCACTGGGGTTCATCGCCTGATTCAAATGGAGGAGGAGGGCAAACTTCTTTTCCAGGCGATCAACGTGAACGATTCGGTGACCAAGTCCAAGTTCGACAACGTCTACGGTTGCCGTCACTCCCTTGTGGACGGAATCAAACGGGCGCTGGATGTTTTGGTTTCCGGAAAAGTCGCCATGATTTGCGGTTATGGAGACGTAGGGAAAGGGTCTGCCGATTCCTTGGCCAACGAAAAGGCTCGCGTGATGGTCTCGGAGATCGATCCCATCTGCGCATTGCAGGCTTGTATGAACGGTTATCAAGTCACGACCGTTGAAGATGCCCTTGCCACGGCCGATATCTTCGTAACCACCACAGGTAACAAGGACATCATCACCGCCGAGCACATCAGCAAAATGAAAGATCAAGCCATCGTTTGCAACATCGGGCATTTTGATAATGAAATCCAAGTCGCCCAGCTTGAGGCTATGGAAGGCGTGACCAAGGAAGTCATCAAAGACGACAGCGTCCCCGGCGGACCGGTCAGTCGGTTCAACTTTCCCGACGGTCGCAGCATCTATCTTCTTGCCGAAGGTCGCTTGATCAATCTTGGTTGCGCAACCGGACACCCCAGTTTCGTGATGTCCAATAGTTTTACCAACCAAACCATCGCCCAAATAGACATTCGGCAAAACCCCGACCGCAAGATTGGCGTATACCGGTTGAGCAAGGAATTGGACGAGGAAGTGGCGCGCTTGCATTTGGACAAGCTTGGGGCGAAATTGACCAAGTTGAGCGAGGAGCAGGCCGATTATATTGGCGTTCAAGTGGACGGCCCCTACAAGCCCGAACACTACCGATACTAGAGCTCTCGGATTCGGTCGGTCCTCGTTCCCTCGTTGACCCTTTCCCCACAAGGGGGTAATGTCCTGTTTCTAAAGGCAGACAGATGTTCTACGACGATACAAAGGTATACCTGAAGGCAGGGGACGGAGGCGACGGATGCCTGAGCTTCCTTCGGCAAAAATATATGCCCGAAGGTGGCCCGAACGGCGGAAACGGCGGCAAAGGAGGCGACGTCCTTCTCATGGCCGACGAAAACGTTTCCGATCTTCGGGCCTTTCATTTCAAAAAACACTGGAAAGCCAAAAACGGCGAGCCGGGTCGGGGAAGCGATCAGAACGGAAAAAGAGGGGACTTTTGTCTGCTCAAGCTCCCCTTGGGCACGGAAGTAAGGATCGAGGGAACGGAAACCCCTTTTTGCGAACTTCTTTCTCATGGACAGGAGATCGCTCTTCTCGAAGGAGGGAAAGGAGGGCGGGGCAACGCAACCTTCAAATCCTCCGTAAATCAAACCCCGCGCCAAACCACTGAGGGCAAGCCCGGCGACGAGGGCAACTACGTCTTTACCCTCAAGACGATTGCCGACGTCGGGTTGGTCGGTTTTCCCAATGCGGGGAAATCCACTTTGTTGAACGTTCTTTCGAACGCAACGCCCAAGGTCGACTCCTATCCCTTCACGACTTTGGTTCCTTCGGTTGGCGTAATTGATTACCCGGATGACTTTCGTACCGTTACCATGGCCGACGTCCCGGGGTTGATCGAAGGAGCTGCGGAGAACAGAGGACTTGGCCACCGTTTTCTGCGTCACGTCGAGCGCTGTCGCCTGCTCTTGTTCCTCCTCGACATGGCTGCTGAGGATGGGCGGGACCCTTGCGAGGATTTCGAACACCTCCGCAAGGAGCTTCGCGACTATGATCCCGAAGTAGCCGAAAAACCATTCTTGGTGGTTGGAAACAAGAGCGACGAAGACGTTGCAGTCGAAAACCTTGCCCGGTTCAAGAAGCGTTTTCCGGACATCGAACCGTTCTTCATATCAGCCGTCCTGGAAGATGGCTTGGAGGAAGTCCGTCGCGAGCTACTTCAGAAACTGAGTTGAAAAATTTCTTGAGCAAAAAAAGTTTTTTTTTAGGCTTGTTTTACACAAACGCTTGTGCAAAAGAAAAGATATGGGAAAAATACCTCGAGAGGCAAATGAAATGGAGGCGCGGGTTAAGTGGAGAGGGAATGCAGTCCGATCTTCAAAACAGAAAGAAAAAAGTACGTTCGCAAAAATTGCGGGCGAAAAAGACCGGGCGAGGGCGGATCGGATTCTCGAGGATATTGAGGAATCCTGTCAGCGAATGGGGCGGTTGCTCAGGGTGTTCGATCGTATGGCTTGAGACGAAAGATGGTTCGAAAAGCCGTAGCATCCCTCGCGAAGATTGCTTCCCTCATGGGAAAAAAGGGAGGAAAGGCCGGGGTTGGTCCGGCCAAGAAGAGGGGCAATGCGAGTTACTACCGTGACATGCAACGCAAGTCGGTCGCGTCACGTCTGAGGAGAGCTCAGGCAAAAAGCAATTAGAATTGCTTTAACCAAGTGCTGTCCTCGACAATGAATTGCCATTGCCCGCGATAGCGCGAAAGACGTCCATGACCGGCCAGCGATTCTCCTGACTTGAGGTCAAAGAGAACTTTCCTCGTCTCCGGGTCGAAGCTGTAGAGCCCCAGGCGGTGTCCTTCCGCAGTCAGGGTAATTGGCTTCGATTTCGAGATGACACCGGAAAAAACATATATCCTGCCGTAATTTGCCGGGTCGAGGGAGGTGGGTTCCCATTTCTTCGCCTCGCGAAGAGCCTTGGAGAAATCTACTTTGCGAAGATTTCTCTCCACTTGATTGAAGGACCGGTCCTGCTCACCCTTGAAAAACCCTCCTTTCGAGAACCGGGCAACCAAGGGAAAATGATCGCTTGCCCCGAACCCATCGAGCTCATTGGACCACTCCATCGGAATGCCCGATCCCTCCACGCAGTTTAACCCGGCAAACTTGGCTATGCGGAATGAGTCGTCGTCATAGCTGATGCCCTTTTGGTCGAAAAGGGAAGGGGGGGTGAGGATGTGCATGAGCGTTCCCCAGTTGCCCCGCCAGGCATCCGAACCGCGTTCCGGGGGGATGAGCTCGTGCCAGAGGTTGTATAGTTTGCCTCCCTTCGTTCCCGGTTGGTGTTCCTTGCCCATTGAAAGAAGTACGTCGTTGATGCCGGTTTTTTTCATTTGATCGGCATGGACGGTCGATTGGTTGTAATGCGAATTCAAGTCACCCCCGACGAGGAAATCAGCATTGGGATTGCGGGCAACGAGTTCATCGATTCGTTTCCTCAGGGTCGTTGCGTTTTGCAACCGGTGTTTCTCCATCTCGGGCGATGACGCCCCCGATTTCCAATGGTTGTTGAAGATAGTGAAGGAGGTACCGTTTACCTCGATCGTGGTCTCGAGGATCGGCCTGGCCATTCGAATCGGATGCAGGCGACTTTCCGTGATGGGGAACTTGGATAAAGTCAGGCAGTGAACTGCGGGCCATTTTTCCTGAGGATCGTCCGGATCGTATCCAAGTCTGTAATGGTATGGACCCAACCCTTCTTTCTCAAGGGAGGAGATCAACCTCGCGGTTGCGGATGGATGTCGTTCGGGCGTCCGGTCAACCTCGACTTCCTGAAGCAAAACGACGTCCGGACCAGTCGAGCCTCCGATTTTACGCAAAACTTCGCAAATGACCTTGAGTTTGTTCGATAATTCGGTCTCTCCGTAAAAATCCGGTTTGTAATCGTCGTAGAGGGAAATTCCGTCTGTATCGAAGAGGTTTTGGACATTGTATGCGACTACTTCAAAAGAGATTTTGTTTTTCGAATGCTCTGCATTCAGACACAAAAAACCAACAAAAACCAAAGCGGCGCAAAAGATATGCCTGTTGAATAACATTGCAAGCAGGGTGGGGCGGGTCAGGCCGCCATCCGGTTCTTTTCGGAGCGGAGAAAGACGGGGGACGACTCGGTCGAGTCCTTTGTCGAGAACCGGTAACCCGCCTCGGAAAAGTCGAACATGCCCTCGACATAGTCGATCCGGTTGCGGATGAGGAAGGCGCTCATCAGACCCCGGGCCTTCTTCGCGTAAAAACTGACGATCTTGAAATGCCCGTTTTTCTCGTCCTTGAAGACGGGTGTGAGTATCTTTGCTTGCAGTTTCTTTTCCTGAACGGACCTGAAGTATTCCTGGGAAGCCAAATTCACCAAAAGATCCGAGCCGGATTCTTCGAGATGCTCGTTCAGCCCGTCACTCAGGCGATCACCCCAGAATGCATACAGATCCTTGCCCGCGGGGTTTGCATAAGCCGTACCCATTTCCAGACGATGGGGCTGGATGAGGTCGAGCGGGCGCAAAAGCCCGTATAAACCGGAAAGTATCCTGAGGTGCTTTTGGGCGAATTCGAAATCCTCAGCCTCGAATTCCCACGCACTTAACCCTTCGTAGACATCCCCCTTGAAGGCAAGGATTGCCTGCTTGGAGGATTTTCCGTCATGCCGCGCCGCCCAGTCCTGAAAGCGCTGACGATTCAGTTCCGCGAGCTTCGGGCTTATGCTCATCAGTTCGCCGATCTCCCCGGAGGTCAGTTTGCTCAACCCGTTCATCAAGTATTTTGAAAACTTGAGAAAATCGGGCTGGGTGCAAACCTCGGTTGTCGAATTACTTTCGAAATCCAAGGTTTTGGCCGGCGACAGAAGGATGATCATATTCGACGGAAAATGGTTCTATTCGGTGTTTTTAAGATTTCAAAGTGCACCTCACGCGACTTACTTTGCCATGCCGATGACTTTTTCCCATAATCCGGAGTCAATTTCAAGATAGAGGGCCACCGTTCTCAGGCACTCGAGTTCGGTAACCGACAAATCGTCGTCAATCAGTACCAATTTTATTGTGTCGGCGAAAAATTCCTCGCACTCCTGAGTGGTTGAAGAGTCCCGCAAGGTTCCGACTAGATCGCGCAAATGCATTTCCGACACATTGACCTTGGATGCAACTCTGAGAATGCATTTGGCCAGTTTTTCTTTCAATTCGCACCGGGTTGTCAGGATATCCAATATTTTTACTTCTTCCTCGAGGCTTATGGCATCATCCTTTTGAGCAAACCAACAGAGTATGCCTGCAAATAGACAAACCTTTTGCAAGTATGGCTTTGAGTAGTCTACCTCCAGTTGCTCAACAAGAATAGCCTTTCTGAATACGAAGTAAATGGGGTTGTCGAAAAACTCGTGGATCATCCTGTCCCGACCGGTCTTCTTGCTCCATCCTCTTTCCGCCAGGATCGAGCTTTTGAAAAGAAAAAATTTGATCGTTCGAAGCAGGCTCGAGCAACCTTTGGAAATAGCTTTTTCAATTTCCTCGGAAAATGCCTTCTCCTCAATCGTCACTTGCCCGTCGGCTTCAATGATTTCGATGATTGCCTGCAGGGCTCTTTTTTTATGGTTCCCGTTGTAGACTTTGGAAACGAATTCGCGTACGATTGAATCCTGTTCCAGTACGCTTATGGGGTAGGCTAGGTAAATCTTTAGTTTTCGCCAATCTTCGAAGGTAATGTTGGGCATTTGCAGGACCAAAGATTTCAGGCAGTTCAATTCGGCCCGATTTACCTCCCCGTCGGACCATGCAGCAGCGATCAGGAGTTTGCCCAAGTGCACGTTGAATGCTCGAGAATCTTTTTTTGCAGGCATAATGATAAGGTGATTAAGAAGGAAAGTTTAGGGAAAAGGTTTTATCCTGTATGTTTTTGAGCTCTTGACTGTCTTGTAAACTATATTTAGATAACTCTGTTGTCTAGAGCTTTCCTAGAAATTATGTCATGTAATAACCTATCTCTTTGTGCTCTTTTCCCCTTTTGCGCACTTTTTTGCACTTTGTTCTCTCAAAATCGATGTGAGGCCAAACAAAATCAGAGTAATACGGCACTTTCAATCGCTTCCTTCAAAGCCGAAACCGGTACGACCAATGTGCAAACCCTTGGATCGTTGAAGTCGTTTCCCGGAAAGCCCGAGAACCAGGCTCAACCCTCGCTTCTTTCCCAAAAGGAAGAAATCCGTCGTCAACTTAAGTCCGTGCAAGACGGTCTGGATCAATTGAACAGGGGAAGCGGAAGATCCCGTTCGATTCCGACTTCTCGGTCCAAGGTCGTCGAAAAGATCATTCCTCCCGAACCCCTACCGGAAATAGAGACCGAACCTTCGAGCTTTGCTTCCAAAAAGGGCGATATCGCCCGCGAGCTTCAGTCGATACAAGCCGCTCTTGACGAAATGAACCGTGTTGGCGTCAGACCCGTCCCAAAAGAAAATGACCAGAATGAATCCGAGGTCTTTCTTTTTCCAACCGATAAAATCGAGTTTTCTTACGGAAACCAAATCGACGATCTTCCCTCGCTCGGTCCCCTTTCGGAAGTCACCTTGCCCTTGGGTCCCAATTCTTCCAGCAGTTTGCGTGAACTGATCGACGGTGCCAGCGTTCCGGTACCTCTTTCGTTCAACGATCTTCACCTCCTCGGTCAGGTCGTTCTTCAGTATTTCGAATCTCTCGACTACGAGGGAATCGTGGTATTTCCGGACCCCCTTCAGCTTGATCCGGTTTCGCGCAAGGATTTGCGCAGCAAGGACGACACAAGTTTGCGGATGATCATTTGGCTCTCCGTCCTCAAAGATTTCTCAGTGGAACGTCAGGGGGCAAAGGAGGGCGATCCTCGAATTTCCAAATCCCGGGAAACCGCCGAACGTTTAATGAAGAAGGCCGGTTTGTCAGGTCGAACCCTCGGGGCGGAACTTTTCCGCTTTGGC
>JABGWD010000216.1 GCA_018645725.1 Opitutia bacterium | reverse complement strand
TGGGCACGGGGTACCAAGTGTAATGCTTGGTGATCTCAGGCAGAAAAGGGATCGGTGAATTGAGCTTTACCCTCAAGGTATGCTTGTCCGGAGCGGGGGCGCCGAAGTCGATGAGTTCCCAGAGGTCTTTTAACTCGTCTCCTCCCAGTTTTCCTCTTTTGCTTTTCTCATAATTGAGGTTTTTCATCATGAGGTCCCGCCGGATTTCGGGAGAAACGTTTTCCGGCCATTTGAAAAGGTCGGGTTCCTTCAAAAGCCTCTCCAGTTGGTTTACCGTCAACTTGTCGAGACCGATGAAGTTAAAGGAACCTTCCTCCGCCTCCTCATCTGGCCCGAAATCAACTCCCTTGAGGGAAGCCCACCATTCCTTGGTGAAGTTGGCATCGTTGCGCGAAAGAAGATAAGAACGCTGGGACTTGTGGTAGTGCTCGGCATCCTTGATGTAATAAAGCATGAAGGAATAGTCGGATGCGAGGGCAGGGGTGAGCAGGCGGCGGAAGGAAAAGAGAAAGTCCTCGGCGGTGAGAGGCGTTCCATCTGACCACTGGGCGTCCTTTCGAAGTTCGAAAACCCATTCGTCGGGCCGTTTATCGTTAACGGCGTACCATTTGGTCGCAACGCCCGGCAGAGCGGTACCGTCCTTGGAGGGATGGGCTTCCACGAGTCCCTCGAAAAGGGAACGAATCACGTTGCTTTCCAACACTCCACTTACGATATGCGGATCCAGTCCTTTGGGTTCCCCACTGTTTCCCATGATCAGGATCCCATCTCTGGAAGCCTCTTCCACAGTGCTTTGGCCCTCGCATGACCAAAGGAACAAACAGGCGAACACTGCGGGAACGATCCGCAAGCGTTGACCCAGGATTTTGCGAATCCGAGGTACACCTAGAATTTTCTGGATGGAAGAAAAGGACATGTTCGATTCAAGAAAAGGGAAATGGAAGCGTTCGGCAAGATGAAGATTTGTCTTTGATCAATTGATTCGGGCGTATAGGTATAGAAAGCTTACATGCGAGACTATTTCATCAGAAGACTGCTTTTGATTCCGCCGACACTGCTTGGCGTGACCTTACTTGTCTTTACCATTACGCGCTTCGTCCCGGGTGGTCCGATGGAAAGGGCTTTGCAGGAAGCGCAGAAAGCGACCGAGGGAGGCGGTTCCTCGAGTGGTCAAATCGGTGGAGGGATGAACGAGGAGCAGGTGGAGGAACTGGAGGAGGAATACGGTTTCGACAAGCCGATCTTCCAGGCCTACCTGCAATGGCTCGGCGCCCTTCCCCGGGAGCGCCGTCTGAGCAAGGCGGATTTCAGGGAACTTGGGAAAGACAAAGTAGGGGGGGGCTTCGTCGGAGATTCCAACAACACCTTGGTCTTGCTCAAGGGAAGCGGCAGGCAAGCGCTGGTGACCCGCAAGGGAGTGGAGGAGACGTCGGCAACTTACTTGGACGATAACCGGCCGATCGCCGAGGACGGTTGGGAAATCCGGCTTGAAACGGTAGCGGACCGAAAGGAAAGATGGTCCCGTCGCTCGGGCGAAGACGTTTCCAAGGCTCCCCAGAACTACGATGACAGAGCCATTGTATACAAAACCCGTTTTGCCGGTCTGCTCCAGGGAGACCTCGGAAGATCCACCGACTTCGGGGATCCTGTCTGGAACCTGATCAAGGGGCGGATACCGGTAGCGCTGTATTTCGGCATTCTGACTGCCCTCATTACCTATGGAGTGTGTCTTCCCCTCGGGATTCTCAAGGCGATCAGGCACCGCACCATGATCGACAACCTCACCTCCATTCTTATTTTCGTGGGGTATGCCATTCCGGGGTTCGCCCTTGGCGCCCTCATGCTGGTCTATTTGGGGGCAAGGGGAGGGTGGTTTCCCCTTTTCGGCCTGACCGATCCGAATTTCGACGACATGGGGACTTGGGACCAGTTCGTCGATCTGATTCATCACACCGCCCTGCCTTTGCTCTGTTACGTCGTGGGTGGTTTCGCCTGGCTGACCATGATGATGAAGAACAACCTCATGGACAACCTGGCCGCGGACTACGTCAGGACGGCGGTATCCAAAGGAGTCTCTTTCCGGAGTGCCGTCTTCAAGCACGCCTTCCGCAATTCGTTCATCCCCATCGCCTCCACCCTCGGTCAACTGATCACCATTTTGGTCAGTGGGAGCATTCTAATCGAGTCCGTTTTCGATATTCAGGGATTCGGACTTCTTCAGTATCAGGCTCTCCTGGGCCGGGACCAGACGGTCATCATGGGAACCCTTACCATAGCCGCGTTTCTCCTTGTCTTGGGTAACATTCTTTCCGACTTGATCGTGGCCATGGTGGATCCGCGGGTAAAGTTCAACTGACCGATTCATGCTCCGCTTGCTTGGCAGACTTTTTTGGATGGGGGCTCTCCTTGGGGCGCTGGGAGAGATTATGGCCATTGAGTTCCCTACCGTTCGGTTTCCTTTTACCCTCAGCCGGGGAGTCGGGTTCCTCGGAATGGACCTCGAGGGCGGCGGAATTTTTCCTTGGTTCGGTTGGTTGACGATGGTCTTTTTTCTTCTTTTGGGGATCTTCTCCGAGATTACTTTTGCGAGGGGTTTCGCCTTCACACCCATCACCTTGCGTCGCATTGAGCGCTTCAAGTCCATTAAGCGTGGCTATTACTCCCTTATTGTTATTCTCTCGCTGGCCGCAGTGGCATCCCTCGACCATCTTTTGGTTGGCAATGAGGCCTTGATCGTGAAACGAGACAGCGAATGGCATTGGCCTGCCTTTTCCCGTCATTTGGAGAAAGGGCAAGCTTTTGGCCTGGAAGGGGACGAGGCCCAAAGTCCGCCCGATTACCGGGATTTGCAAAGAAGGTTTTCCGATGCGGGCGAAGGAGACTGGGTTCTCATGCCGCTCCTTCCTTATGCCTCTACCGGCGATACCGTGACCGCGGTCTCGACTGCCCTTGAAGTTTCTCCCGATGGCCTTGCGACAGAGGGCGGCAAACCGTTCTCCGGACTGGCGTCCCAAGTCTACGATTTGGCCCGTCCCGAGCGTATGCACTTGCGATTCCGGTTTCGCGACGGCCTGAAGGATGGTCCGGTTGATGGGTGGGACGTGCAGCGAAACCGCATCTACGGTGCCCTTTACGAGAAAGGGGAGCTTGTGACCGATTCGGAGTCATGGAACGGGAAAGGTGACCTGACCTCCTTCCTGGCCCTCGAATCGAGCGGGCTCAGGCAGGTTCATTTCCCCCCTTCCCCCCCCACCATGGAAGAAGGCCAAACTCATCTTCTGGGCACAAGCTCCAAAGGCTACGACGTGCTGGCCTATCTTTTCGGCGGCCTTCAGGTAAACTTCAAGGCAGCTTTGGTCTATATTCCAATGGTCTATGCGCTCGGCATATCGATTGGCCTGCTAATGGGTTTTTTCGGCGGCCCCTTCGATCTGATCGTGCAGAGGCTGATCGAGATCCTTTCTAACATTCCTTTCTTGTTCGTGGTCATGATCGCGAGTACCGCAATTCCCGAAGGGCTCAAGGAAACCGCAGGTCTCTGGATCATCATAGGGATCCTTCTCCTCTTTGGTTGGATGGGAATGACCTACCTGATGCGGACTGCGGCACTCAAGGAGAAGGCCCGGGACTATATCGCGGCGAGTCGGGTCATCGGTGCCTCCACCCCGAGAATTCTCTTCCGCCACCTTCTTCCCAATTCGGTCGCGATTATCGTGACCCTCGTCCCTTTTTCGATTTCCAGTCTCGTGCTTGCCTTGACCTCCCTTGACTACCTCGGCTTCGGTCTGCCGGCGAAATACGCAACCTGGGGACAGCTTTTGCGGGACGGCCTTGAGAACCTCTCGGCCCCTTGGTTGGTAACTTCGGCCTTTCTTGTTCTGGTTGGCCTGCTCATTCTCATCACCTTCGTGGGCGAGGCCGTACGGGAGGCCTTCGATCCGAAGAAATTCAGTTACTACCGTTGACCGCATGAAGCCCACCGTCCTCATTTCGATTTCCCTCCTTGTCCTCTTTTTTTTCCAGGGGTGTCAACCCCCGGGGGAGGACGCTGCCTCGGAGGCCGACTTTGAAAAGTGGTATCCGGAGTATAACCGCTACGTTCGCGACTGGCTCGGCAAGCAGGTCGAGGAGATCGGCTCCGACCTGGAGAAACTGGAAAAGGAAGTCGCCGCCGAGGAGGATCCGACCCGCAAGAAAAAGCTCGAGGAAACTCAGGAGTCGAAAACCAAGCTTCTCGCCCGCATGCGCTCACGGCTTGAGATCGGGGACTACTTTCAGTTCAAGGAGAAGGCCGATCTCCCCGCAGGCCTTGAGTGGAAGAATGGTTCGCAACAGCCTGAGATCGGTGATCCGGAATCAAAAAAGGGCGGTGCATTCCGCTACTTCATCTCTTCCTTCCCTCCCACGATCAGACCTTTCGGTCCGAATTCCAATAACTCCTTCCGGGGAGAACTGTATGACAACGTCGAGGTAGCGCTGGTCGAGCTTCACCCTGAGACGGGAGAGATCATGCCGGGGGTGGCCAGGGAATGGGCCGTAGGTCCCGACGAGAAAACGGTATTCTTCCGCATTGATCCCGATGCCAAGTACAACGATGGTGTTCCCGTCAAGGCGGTGGATTTCATGTGGTGGGTCTACCTGAGGGCCTCGGACAACGTGGTCACCCCTTGGTTCAAGCAATACATCCGCGAGCAGTTGTCCCAGTTCGCCTTGTACGGCGACGACCTGATTGCGATTTCCCTTCCCGAGCCCAAGCCCAAGCTCGCCTATTTCGCCAGCTTGCCTCCGTCGGCTCCTCATTTCTACAAACAATACGGGCCCGACTACAAGGAACGATACCAGTGGCGGGTTCCACCGACTACCGCCGCCTACACGGTCAAGCCCGAGGATCTCGTCAAGGGTGTCTCGATCACCCTTACCCGTGTGGACGATTGGTGGGCCGCGGACAAGAAATTCTACCGCTACCGTTTCAACGCAGACCGCATCCGTTACTCCGTAGTGAGGGACCGTTCCAAAGCGTGGGAGCTTTTCCGGGCCGGGGAGATCGATTATTTTCCCATTACATTGCCCGAGTATTGGTATGAGAAATCGGAAATGCCTCCCGTCTTCGATGGATTCGTCGAGCGCTACACCTGGTACAACCAATTCCCCCGGATCCCTTGGTCCCTTTACCTCAATTCCGCCAAGCCACCTCTCGACGACCATGAAGTTCGCCTCGGCATATGTCACGCCACCAACTGGCAGAAGGTGATCGACGTGGTTTTCCGGGGTGACGCCTCCCGTCTTCCCGGCTGGACCAAGGGCTACGGACGGTTCGACAACCCCGAGATCATGGCCCGTCCTTTTTCCGTCGGCAAGGCCCGTGAGCACTTCGCCAAGGCCGGTTACGTGAAGGAAGATGAAAGCGGTATCCTGATGAAAGAAAACGGGGAGCGCCTGGAAGTGGCCCTGTCCTTCTCCAACATTCCCGTGAGGGCCAAAATGATGGGCATCCTCAAGGAGGAGGCCCTCAAGGCGGGACTGAAGTTCATCCTCGATGGCCTCGACCATACCGTGGTCTACAAGAAGGAGATGCAGAAGAACCATCAGGCCGTCTTCTCCGCCTGGGGATTCCAACCTCCTTACCCACGCTACTACGAATATTTTCATTCTGGCAATGCCTACGACGACAAGGGCAACCTCAAGCACAACACCAACAACGTTTTCTCCTTTGCGGACGAGCGCATGGACCAACTCGCGGTGGCTTTCCGCAATGCCAGTACCGAGGACGAGCTGGAGGAATACGCCCATGAAATGCAGCAGATCATCCACGACTCGGGGGTCTACGTGCCCGGTTACATGACCGAGTTCGCGAGGGTAGGGTGTTGGCGCTGGGTGCGGTGGCCGGATTCCGAGTTCACCGAGTTTTGCCCACCCCGGACCTACGTGCCTTTCGAGAGTTACGTATACTGGATAGACGAGGGGATCAAGAAAGAGACCGAGGAAGCGAGGAGATCCGGGAAGAAATTTCCCGAGGTACAGGCGGTCAAGCAGAGATACCGCATCGCATCCAAGCCGAAGGAGGAAGCCGGTGAGTAGTTTGCTGGAGATCGAGAACCTCGAGTCGGGCTTCGACACCGAGCGTGGTCTGGTGAAGGCGGTCGACGGCATATCCTTCGAACTGGAAAAGGGTCGTACTTTGGGTATCGTGGGCGAGTCGGGATGCGGCAAGACGGTAACGGCCATGTCCATTGTCGACCTTTTGCCCAAACCTGCCGGCAGAGTCCGTGGAGGGAGCATACGCTTCATGGACCGGGAATTGCGTGATGCCGAACCCGAGGTGATGTACGACGTACGGGGTAACGACGTGGGAGTGATATTCCAAGAACCCATGGCTGCCTTGAACCCAGTCCAGCGAGTGGGCAGGCAAATCATCGAGTCTCTTCTGCTCCATCGGGATTTAACCAAGACGGAAGCCCTCCGGAAGGCCGTCGAATTATTGGATGCGGTGGGTATCCCTTCTCCCGACATGCGTATCTCAGACTATCCTCACCAACTCTCCGGGGGCATGCGCCAACGGGTCATGATCGCGATTGCCCTTTGTTGCAACCCCGACCTGCTCATTGCCGACGAACCGACCACTGCCCTCGACGTAACGGTGCAGGCCCAAATACTCGACCTTATGTCGGAAATGCAAAAAGAACGCGGCATGGCGACTTTGCTTATTACCCATGATCTCGGGGTCATTGCCGAGCAATGCGACGAGGTGGTCGTGATGTATGCAGGCAGAATCGTGGAGCGGGCTCCCGTGAAGGAGTTGTTCGCCGAACCCAAGCATGCCTACACCAAAGGCCTCTTGTCCTCGATTCCGCGCCTGAGCAACAAACGCAAAAGCGAACTCCGGACCATACCCGGGCAAGTTGCCTCCATTCAGGATTTCGTTTCCGGTTGCCGATTCTGTCAGCGCATGGACCGCGAGGGCGACAGTCTGACCATGCGCCCCGCCTATGAGGAACTCGGTGGTGGCCGTTTTCTCGAAACCTGCCCCGAGTGTACCTAGAGAATGAGCGAACAAGCATCAATGGAAGAACAAATTCTCCGGGTGGAGGGCTTGAGGATGCATTTCCCGGTCCGGGGAGGAGTGCTCTACCGGCAGACCGGTTCCGTGAAAGCCGTGGACGGTGTGGATTTGGTTATACGCAAGGGGGAAACCCTGGGTCTGGTAGGGGAATCGGGTTGCGGGAAATCGACACTGGGGAAGTGCATCCTCCGTCTTCTCGATCCCACGGATGGAAGAGTGGTCTTCAAGGGTACGGACCTTACGCGCATGTCGCAATCGGCTCTCCGTCCCATCCGCCAGGATTTCCAGATGGTTTTTCAAGATCCTGCGGAATCTCTCGACGCACGCATGTCGGTGGGAGAGCTGATATCGGAACCCTTGATCATCCAAGGAATCGGAACTCGCGCAGACAGGGTGCGGCGGGTGGAGGAACTGCTCGAATTGGTCGGTCTTCCCAAAACCGCCGCCCAAAAGTTTTCCTTTGAGTTTTCGGGTGGTCAGCGTCAGCGCATCGGTATTGCCCGGGCCCTTGCGGTCAACCCCGACCTATTGGTCCTGGACGAACCCGTCTCGGCTCTCGACGTCTCGGTCCAAAGCCAGGTTCTCAACCTGCTCATGGATTTGCAAAACGAATTGGGGTTGAGTTATTTGTTCATCGCTCACGACTTGGCCGTGGTGAAGCACGTGTCCGACGTCATAGCCGTCATGTATTTGGGCAAAATCGTAGAGATCGCTCCTGCGGAGGAGCTTTATGCAAACCCTCTTCATGCCTACACCAAGGCCTTGATCTCGGCGATCCCGGTTCCTGACCCAAGTGTTCCCAGAAAGCGGGTTGTCATACCCGGAGAGGTTCCTTCTCCAATCGATCCGCCCCCCGGTTGCGCATTCGGTCACCGGATCAATGCCGAGAATTATCAGGCCAGTATTGATATCCCGCTGGAGCTCAAGGAGGTCGTCGATGGCCATTGGGTTTTGGATTGTCCTTGTTGCGTAAAAAAGTATCGGGATTGAGCGGTTAAAAATCGGGCTTGGAAAAAAGACTTGCGAGACGGGCCATCTGAGGCTTTTATCGTCAGTCTTCCTGCCCTTGACTACAATCAATCAAAAGTTCGACTTTATGAAGTTAGCCAGCATCTTGTGCATGGCCTGCTTTGCAGTTAGCTTTGTTTCCGGTCAAAACCCCGCCGACATGCCTCTTAGACAGGTCATTTCGGAAGCTCAGACGATGATAGGCAAAGGGGATTTTGCGGGAGCTTCCCCCTACTTGGACGAATTGGAAGTGCGCTTTGAGGACGAAAAGGATCCTGCCGTAGAAAAAATACTTCAACAATTCGGTTTTGTGCGGGGAATTGGTTACCTGCAAAGTTTCGGCAAGACCGGCAATCAGGATTTTCTCGGCAAGGCAGCAAGTGCCTTTGGTTTTTTTGCCGAAAAATTCCCCAATGATCCCAAGGCCGTCATGGCCATGCAGAGGAGAACCGATTGCCTGCGGGCGCTCCATGAATGGAAAGAAGCCGCTCGGGTCATTGAAACCTTGCTTGACCCCGGCAAGCCCTACAAAAAACAAATCCTCAAAAGAAGCGAATTGCTGAATTTGTATTTCGGTCGGGCCCAATGTTACCACATCGTACAGGACTGGGCCAAAGGTGAACCGTCGTTCCGGGATTTGCTCAAATTCGCTGATTTGGCCAAGGACGAGGACCGTTCGGCTTATGCGGTTTCCTGCCTGACCGAGATGTTTGTCGTGACCAAGCGGATTGACGAAGTCTTCCCTCTTCTTCCCCGTCTTTCGGGTGACACCCCCGCTCGGTATGATTTGAGGCTCAACGTCAATTTGATGCAGGGTGCCTCTCAACTCACGGATTCAGGCAAGCACGTGAAGGCGTCCTTGTTCTATGCTTTGACCATGACGACCGAGGAGATCACGGCCTTCTATACTGATCGTGAAAAGCGCCTCCAAACCGAGGTTTCCCAAATTGAACAATTTTTGGCTCTCAAAGCCGCGGTTCTTCCGAAAAGGCGGCTTGGCATCCTCAAAGACAAATCAAATGCTCTCTCCATGAAGTTGACCAACGCCAAAGGTCAGTTGGCATTGGTCAAGAAAACCCCTTCCTTCACTACCACCCTTCGCTGGAGAAAGGCTGAAAATTTTCAGGAAACCAAAAGGGATTGGGAGTCTTTCTGGGCATTTTATTGGCTCTACAAGGACTTTCCGAAGCACGGCAGCGTGGAGAGTTTCATTTATGCCGCCTTTGCATCGGCAAACACCGTAAAGCACCGGGAAAAATCAATCGAGCTTGGAGAGGAGTACTTGAAAAACGAGAAATGGATGCAGTTCAGGCCGGACGTCACTTTCATCATGGCCAATGCCTACCGTCTGGAGGCCGAAAATCAACTTAAGATAGCCGTCGCGCTGCAAAACGCAGTTTCGACGTCCGAAAGGAACCGGGCGGATACCGCCCAGAAAAAGTCAGACGACTACTACGACAGGTTCTTCGATCTTTGTGACAAATATCTTGCATTGGCTCACAAGTCGGGAGCCAAGGATTCGGACAAGAAATACGCCAAGGATTTCGTCAATATGATGGGTGCGGTCTACTTCAAGTTGAAGAGATACCCAGACCTGCTGGAAAAGTTCGCCGGTTATGAAAACGGGGTGATGAACAAGTCCAAGGGCTATGTGAACCTCCCGAATTTCCGGGACAGTCCGGCCATGCCAAGCGCCCACTACATGAGTGGGCTCGCCTTGCTTGCAACGGGTAAGTTCAAGGAGGCAAAACCTTTGTTGGGACCTGTGGTCGGGGTATCCGTGCAAGGATTGGAACCGGTAGACCCGAATCAAATTCAGGAAGATGCTGACCCGGAAGAAAATCAACCTGCTGAAGATAGCAATGAAACGGAATAATCAGACGTTTCCCGCCTGGTTGGTCTTGAGCTTCGCCTGTTTTTGCCTTGTGGCGTGCGGGGGAGACGAGACTCCCGCACCGGAAGAAACGGGCAAGGCTGCGTCGAATGCTGAGGAAAAGCCCGCTGAGGAAAAACCGGAAGAGGAACTGCCCGAACCCGAACCCGAGCCACTTCCCGACCCCAATGGCATCTATCTTCCGACCGGGGAAAAGTATCCGAACGGTCGGGAAACCAACGTTTATGCGAATGGCGAAGGCTTCTTCATGTGGTTCAACGGTTCGATTTGGAAAATTACCGACAAGGTCGGTGGTGGCAGAACGGTAAGCACCGGAGAAGAAAACATTAACGGGAAATGGTCCAATAGCGCAAAAGCCAGTCATTACCCGGACAAGGCCAACGAGAAGGACGCGCTCTTTCGATTGGCCGTCGCTTATCAGGGAGCTCAGGACGACAACCCGAACGCCATCCGGTTGTTCGAGCAATTCGTTCGGGATTACCCTGATGACAAGGAGATACCCGCTGCCTACCTAAGCTTGGGAGACCTTGCCATCAGCGAGGTCAAGCAAGACGAGCAGCCTACCTACAAGCAAATTTCCAAAGCCCGTGACAGCTACAAGCTTGTTCGGGAGAAGACTCAGGACATGCGACTTCTTACCGACGCTACCTTCAACGAAGGCGGATTGCTCGAAAGGATTGCCGGCAATCCGGAGGGGTTGGTTGATCATTACCTGACTTTTGACAAGAACGAGGACGAGGTTTTGCAGACTTCGGAATTCACTGCGGCAAAGATTCAGACGGACAAACCTTTTTCCGCTTTCGATTTGAACCAAGACAGAGCGATAGATTACGGCGAATTGTTCGAACTGGCCACGCTCGTATGCTACGCCCAAATGGAGGCCCTCTACAGGGAGTACAACGAAAAACACTCGGATTCCGATGGGGCCCGGGTTTCGCAGGCTACGGAAAAAATCGGATTTGCCTGCGAAAAGCAAGGGCGACCTTCCGAGATGCTCAAAATGTACTACGAGGATATCAAGAAGTTCGGCAATGATCCGAACAACGTTGGGGTGGATGGTATCCTCAAGAAATATTCCGCCAAGTACAAGGAATACGATGACTTGTACGGCAAGACCTTGGACCTTCTTGAAAAACTGCAAACCCCCGCCCAACCGGTTAGTTTTACCTACAGGAGTCGCAAGGGCGTGGAGGAAACTATTTCCGGCACCGTGGAGGAGGTTCTCAAGGACAGGAAAAAGTTGCTTCCGTACCTGTCTTCTTCCTTCGAGGGAATGGACGCCGATATTTCAACGGAGGTAGCCAAATTCAGGACGGCTATTTTCGTCAACCCCGATTATGCTTCCAAGTTCAGGGGTTACTTGAAGAAATACAAAGCCCTAAGGAGTAATTTCCCCGAGAATCTTTCCCCGAAGACAGCCTTTGCCTCCCTCTTGAAGGAAGCGGTTGCCGGTGGAGAGCGAGCCCTGGAACTTCGTATGCGGGCTACTCTCGACCGGGCAGGCTCAGCGGCGGCCGGCAACTACAACCCACAGAGAAGCGATTTTCCCGTAGCGAGTCCGGGAGTCCTTGTTTGGATGGCCGAAAAGCTGATAGCCCAAAATTCCACCGCGGATGCCGTAGCGGCAATGGAGCGATTGACTCAGGTCTTCGGGGATACCGGAGGCGAATTTCTTTTTGACGCCCACTATATGCTTGGTCAAGCAAGGCAAAAAGAGAGAAACTTCGCCAAGGCGGCCGATCATTATGAATCCGCCCTGGCCAATTCATGGGGGCATGAGAAGGCTAACGACGCACGGATCAGGAAAGGCGAGAGCCTCTTTGAAGTCGGGAAGTCAACCAAGGACGATTCTGCCTTGGATCGGGCTTATGCCTCCTTTAGTGAGGTCAGAAGCGATTCCGATACTCCTCTGGAGGAACGGGCTCAGTCATCCTACATGATGGGAGAATGCAAGAAGGCCTTGAAACAATACCCGGACGCAGCCTTCCTTTATCTCGAAACCACCTTGAGTTTTCCAAGCGCCGTCAATTGGGTGCCGAAGGCTTATGATCAAGCGATCAGTTGTTACGAGCAAACCGGTCAGGTTGGCCAAATCAGCAACGTGAACAAGCAGTATGTGGCGTGGCAAAGAAAATTCCTCAAATGATCAAGTACCTTCTGTCCTTCCTTTTTCTTTTTTCGGCCACTTCCCATGGGCAGAACAAGACACCGGATTACTTCAGGGTCAATCAGGGGGCTTTGCCCGTCAAGGTCTATTACGGAACCAAGCCAAGGAACATGAGTTTGCTTGGCATCGATGGTTCCAAGGGGATCATTTATGCCAAACTCGAGGGCGCCGGGCAATTGCAGTTGGAACTTCGTGGCTTGAAGAAGCAGAACATCTCTCGTTTTGAATTCGCCTGGCCCAAAGACACTATCCAGGCCCTCGAACTGCTGTCCAACGAGCAATACGACCCAAGAATCCTTCCTGCCCTCAGGCCAGTCATATACAGGGTCATGCTTTTTCTTGAAATTCCCCAGGAGTTCTTTCTCATTCACGACGCTTGCCTGACTTACGTTCAAGCCTTGGTGGCGATGGAGCAGTTCGACGAGGCATTTTACGTCTTGTCCCGGATTAACCTTACCAAGTTGGATGAATTCGGTTACCGGGAGTTTTCCGAGGAAGCTCTGAACTTGGCGGGAAAAATGATTTCAGCGGATGCAAAATCCGCCAAGTCCGCACGCGCTCTTTTGCAAAAGGTAAGCATAAGGGACAATACGGGGGATCATGCGTCTTACCTAAAGCTTGCCGATTCTCTTCGTGCCCAGGGTCTCTATACCGATGCTATCTCGGAATACGCCAGGTTGGCCCCCATCGTGATGAAATCGCCCGGCAGTCCACATCGAGAAATCCTGCGAATTTGGCCGATTTACTGTTACGTAAAATTGTACGAGCAATACTCCAGAGCGGCAGCCAAGGACAAGAGATACCAAGCATATGCATCCAAATATTTCAATACGGCCTTGCAAACCATCAAGAAAATCGATGAGAAGCCCCCCCCCAGGCAATCGGGTGAGTATTCTCTCTACAAATTGGTTCGCGCGCTGATCCGTGTGCAATACGCAAGAAGGTACGAGGCTCAAGGGGACGAGTTCAAGGCAGCGGACGAGTATCGCCAATCTGTGCTTGAGGTAACCGAGGGTATCATATCGGCCCGGGTGGGATTGGATTGGTTGCCGGAAACCCTCATGATGGCCGGCGATGCTTATGAAAAACTCAAGCTTTTCGAAGCTGCCGGAAACGTATACAAGCAAGTTGAGATGTTTTACAAATCAACCAAGTGGGAAAGCCTCAGCAAGAAAAGGCTGGCCCAGTTACCCGCCGGATAAAAATTTCAATCCTTAGTTGACCCGCTTCCCGCACATGGCAATCATAGCTAAAAAAACACAATAATCATTATGAACAAAGGTTACACCCGTTTACTTTTCATTTTCACCCTTGCCCTCGTTGTGCTTTGTCCCGACCTGTTGGTTACTGCAGCTCAAGCCCAAACCAAGAGCTTCGGCGGCCAATTGATGGACTCGTTGGGATGGACTTTCCTTATCCCCTTTGCGATTTTGACTTTAGGTGGCATCACTCTGATTATTTACAATGCCATTGCCATCCGCAAGGGAGCTTTCGTCAAGCCGGACGTGGTGCAACCGATCATGCAGGAACTCCAGAACCTCAACATTGACGGAGCCATCGCTCTTTGCGAACAATACAAACTACCCGTTACTTCCGTCATGAAAGGTGGCTTGGTGCGTATTCAAGACGACGAACTGGATA
Source organism: Opitutia bacterium (assembly GCA_018645725.1). Lineage (GTDB taxonomy): Bacteria > Verrucomicrobiota > Verrucomicrobiia > Opitutales > Seribacteraceae > Seribacter. Next base: position 9,949 of record JABGWD010000216.1, on the reverse strand, counting down.
TCGAGTCCATTGAGAAAGGTCTCGAAGAAACTTCCGGTCTCGAGCTTGCCAAGCCTTTTACCTGGATCAATTTGCTCAATACCATTGGATCGATTGCTCCCATGATCGGCCTACTCGGAACAGTGGTCGGTATGATCGGAGCGTTTACCGTTCTCCAAGATTCCGGAATGGGAGGAGAGTCCAGTCAAAAGATGGCGGGTAACATTGGTAGCGCTCTTTGGACGACCGCTTCGGGTCTCGTAGTGGCCATTCCGACTCTCATCGCCTACTTTATCTACAAAACCAAGTTCGGGACCATTGTGGCCGAGGTGAACCGGGTTGCCGGTGAAATGGTTTTTACTTTGGTCCGGGCTGCTCGAGGTGGATTCGAAGGTGGCGAAGGAGAAGGCGGGGAGTATTATGAAGAGCCCGGTGCTCCTGCACCCGATGCTCCTCCGTTCCCTCCCGCTTGATTTTTCGTTAATCATTCTCAGTAAATCAGCAAAGAGGTACCAGCAAGGAAATGAAAGGTTTCAAGCCACCGGAAACGAACGATGCTCCCGATCTTACCCCAATGATCGACGTGGTCTTTCTTCTTATCGTTTTCTTCATGGTCGTTGCCCAGAGGATGTCCGAACAGTATGTCGAACTTTCCGCAATGGCCGTGGCAAGTAATTCCGCAGTCAAGGAACAACCCCCTCCGAGGACTATCATCAGTATTGACGAGACACCCGAAGGACAAAAGTACTATTGGGGAGAGGCGGAAATTGATCTTTCGCAGGTTGGTACCGTCGTTAAAAAGAATCCGGAATGGAAGGTTTTCCTGCGAGTCCATCCGAAAGTAACCCATGCGGTTGTGCAAGACGTAATGAAGGAAGTTGGCAATGCCGGGCAAGCGGACATCATATTCGGAACCTGGCAAGTTGCCGCGGGACCTCCATCTTAAAAAAAGAAGGAACGAGAAATGGAAACCTTGAAAAACATATTGGCTGGCGAGGATACGGTTGACCTAACCCCGATGATCGACGTTACCTTCCTCTTGCTTATTTATTTCATGGTTACGACTATGCTCAAGCAACCCGAAGCCGAACTATCCATTCAATTGCCCGGCAAGCCCCAAAGTAGCGATCTTAAGCCAATGGAGATGTGCAAGGTAAAGATTGGCGACGAAGGAGAAGTTTACCTGAATGGATCCGAAATCGAGGATGGAACGGATTTCGCGATGCCAGATTTGGTCGGGAATCTCAAGCAACAGAAAGGGATGCGCGATCAGTTGATAAGCTCTGGTGCCAAGACTAAGGCCGAGGCTGAATTAAAGGTTCAGATTGATTCATCCGGCATAGCAGAGCATCAGGCTGCCATAAGCGTACTCAATGCATGTTCTGAAGCAGGGGTGAATAAAGTCACTTTCGGTTTCTAGCGATTCTGTCGCTCCGAGGTCTGCAATGTCTCCGGTAGTTACCAAATTTCTTCACACCCGTATGCGGGTGGACGACTTGGATGGAACCGTGGCGTTTTACGAGAAAGTTTTTGGATTAGAGGTTTCGCGTCGTCATGAATCTCCCCGAGGTTCGAAGCTTGTGTTTCTTGCCGTTCCGAACAGTGAAGAGGAAATCGAAATTACTTACTATCCAGGCTCTGGCTCCGTACAGGTTCAGGAAGACCTGATGCATCTGGCCTTTGAGGTAGATAGCATGGAAGAATTCGCCGCCCACCTCGAGCAAGTTGGCTATTCTTTCAGTGATGGTCCGACCAAAAGTTCATCAGGTTCGGTCTTTGCCTTTGTAGATGCCCCGGAAGGCTATGAGGTCGAAGTAATCGAAAAGCCCGGCCTCTGACTTTTCTGCGGGCAAGGCAAGGAAATGGTGGGTGTCATCCGCAATATCGTGCTTATGGGCGTATCCGGTTGCGGGAAATCTCTTGTCGGCGAAGCCTTGGCTTCGAAATTGGACTTGAAGTTCATTGAGGGGGACGAATTCCATACTCCGGAAAACAAGAAAAAGATGGGATCGGGAATTCCCTTGAATGACGACGACCGCTTGGGTTGGTTGAAAATACTGGGAGATCTTGCAAACAGCAGCGAGCAACCATTGATCATAAGTTGTTCGGCTCTCAAGAAAAGTTACCGTGATATTCTCGACTCGAAAGGAGCCAAGTGCATCTTTGTTCACCTCCATGCCTCCCGGGAAGTAATTGAAGGTCGAATCAGGGCTCGCAAGGGGCACTTCTTCGACCCCCGACTCTTAACCAGTCAGTTCGATACTCTGGAACCATTGGAACACGGAGAGCAAGGCTTTCAAGTAAACGTTGCCAATCCCGAGCACTTAGTTCTTGCCGAAATCATTTCTCGGCTAGACGATTGGAATATATGACCAAAGTGATGAATTCAATAGTTCTCAAACTAGCCGCAGGGATTGCTCTGCTTTTTGTTTTGGGGTGCCAACGACATATAACCCTTTTCGACGGAAAGAATCTTGATAATTGGGAGAAAACGGATTTCGCCGGAAAGGGCGACATACGAATCGATGAAAACGGCAGTATGGTTCTTGAGATGGGCGCCGAGTTGAGTGGTGTTCATTGGAAGGGAAAGACGGAACTGCCCAAGATAAACTACGAGGTCACCCTTCAGGCCAAGCGCACCATGGGGAGTGATTTCTTTTGCGGACTCACCTTTCCTTTCAAGGAATCGCATGCCACCTTGATACTTGGCGGTTGGGGCGGCTCGTTGATCGGAATTTCAAGTCTGGACGACTTCGACGCATCGGAAAACGATACGGGAGATGCCTATGTCTTCGAGGACAAAAAATGGTACGACGTCAGGTTGCGGGTAACGGAGGCAAAACTTCAGGTTTGGTTGGATGACAAGATGGTCATAGATTCCGATGTGGAAGGTCGGAAGGTAAGCATGAGATTCGGTGAGATCGAGATGTCCGTGCCTTTTGGGATTTGCACCTATGCCACGACCGGGGTTCTCCGGAATATTAAGATCAAGAAACTTTGAGCTTGGTTTGCCTGCTCATGGCATCTTGGCGGCAATGTGACGAGAAGAAATTTTGATTGCTAGGAAAGGCTTTCTGCAGTTTCCCTGAGCCGTAATTGGCCGCAAGCCGCATCGATGTCATGTCCTTTTTCCATGCGGAGGGTGACTCGAGGGGCATCTCCTTGCTCCACTTTCTTATGAAAAGCGCGAATTTGCGAAAGTTCAGGTCTCTTCCATTCCAACCCGTCAACTTGGTTGTAAGGGATCAGGTTCACTTTCGCATTCAATCTCTTTGCGTGTTTGGCAAGTAATTCCGCTTGCTCCAAATCGTCGTTTATTCCCTCAATCAGGATATATTCGAGGGTGATCATCTTCTTTCGTTCCTCGATAAAGCGTTCGCATGCCTCCAGTAACTGCTCGACCGGATAGGTTCGGTTTATGGGCATGATCTTTTCCCGGGTTTGGTTGTCTCCTCCATGCAGCGAGATTGCCAGACGGATTTGGGCGGGGTATTTTGCAAGCTCCAGTATTTTCGGCACAAGCCCGCTCGTTGAAAGCGTGAGATGCCGGGCTCCGATTCCCAAGCCTTTGGGCGATAGGATTTGGTCGAGAGCAGGGAGCAGGGCAGGGAGGTTGGCCAAGGGTTCGCCCATTCCCATAAAAACCAAGTTGTCGATTCTGCGACCGGCTTCGTTGCGGGCAAGCAAGACTTGACCGATGATCTCTCCGGTCGTCAGGTTCCGCTTCAAGCCGTCCAGGCCGCTGGCGCAAAACTTACAGCCAAGGGCACATCCGACCTGCGTGGATACGCAAAGCGTGAGGCGAGAAGAACGCATGCCTCTAGTGCCTTTGGTTGCGGGAATGAGCACGCTCTCGATCAATTGGCCGTCTCGCAACCGCCAAAGAAATTTTTGCGTCGTATCTTTTGATCCTTGGGCTCGCATCTTATCCATGGGAACCGCATCCCAAAACTCGGACAACTCGGCCCGGAGAGAGGAGGGCAAGTTGGTCATTTCTTCCCAATCGAGAACACCTTTTTCAAAAACCCAGTTGCGCACTTGTTCCACGCGATACGCAGGAACCCCATCCATTTTCCATTCCTCCGAAGGACTATCCAAAAGCAGGGGTCTCATACCATTCATTTGCATACGAAATAGCCCAACCGCGTCTGGAACGCAACGGGTATCTAAACTTTAGGAAAAAGAGCAGCTAGGCGATAACCTGTCGGATTGGGTCTGCGCCTTCCACGCCGACGAGGCTCTTGTCCAGTCCGCCATGGAAATAGGTCAAGTCATTGGGGTCCAGACCAAGCAAGTGAAGGATGGTTGCATGCAAGCGTCTGACATGGAAGCGGTCTACTACCGCCATGCTTCCAAGCTCGTCGGTTTCGCCTACACTGATGCCTCCCTTGACTCCACCACCGGCCATCCACATGGTGAAGCCATAGGAGTTGTGATCTCGTCCGGTTCCCTTGGCGTATTCGGCCGTTGGTTGGCGGCCGAACTCTCCGCCCCAGACAACCAAGGTCTCGTCCAGCAGGCCTCTTTGCTTGAGATCCTTGAGCAGGCCGGCGATCGGTTTGTCGGTGTTACCCGCATGGTAGGTGTGGTTTTTGACCAAATCTCCATGAGCATCCCAGTTGGCATCGTTGTGGTTTCCGCCGGAGTAAACCTGGATGAAGCGGACGCCTCGTTCCACCATGCGACGAGCGAGAAGACATTTTTTTCCAAAATCCTCCGTTTTGGACCCGTCTATTCCGTACAAGCTTTTGACCTTTTCCGATTCTTGATCGAGGTCGACGGCTTCCGGGGCGGATGCCTGCATCTTGTAGGCGAGCTCATAAGATGCGATCCGGGCGGCCAAGTTGGTGTTGTCGTAGCGGGTCGAGAGATGCCCCTCGTTCATCGTCCGAAGATGGTTCAGCAAGGTGCGTTGATCGGAGCGGCTCATGCCATGCGCATTTTCCAAATCCAAAATAGGGGTGCCTTGTGAGCGGAGTACAGTCCCTTGATAACTGGCGGGCATATACCCGCTGGACCAGTTCTTGGCTCCGCTGATCGGTCCACCGGTCTTGTCCAACATGACGACGTAACCGGGCAGATTTTCATTTACGCTTCCCAGTCCGTAATTGACCCAAGAACCGAGAGATGGATGCCCGGAAAGCAAATTTCCTGCATTCATCATGAGCATGGCCGATCCGTGAATGGGTGACTCGGCGGTCATGGAGTGAAGAAAGGCAATATCGTCTACACAGGAACCAACGTGCGGGAATAGGTCGGAAACCATTTTTCCGCATTCTCCATAGGGCTTGAAATCCCACTTGGGGCCGACAACTCGGCTTTTGTTTCGCTTTCCTCCTCGGCCAAAGGTCTTCACGTCAATGGTCTTGCCATCGAGGGGATAAAGCTTGGGCTTGTAGTCGAAGGTATCCATGTGGCTGGGTCCCCCGTACATGAACAGAAAGATCACCGACTTCGCCTTGCCTGGAAGGGGAGGGTTTTTCGGAGCAAGGGGATTGACGAACTTGGGCAGTTGCTTGGCCATCGCTTTGCTTGAGAAAAAGCCGTCCTGAGCGAGCATACCGGTCAAGCCGAGAGATGCGAAGCCTCCTCCCATGTCTCGCAGGAATTCTCTACGATGAATCTGGTTGCAGAAGGTGTTTTTTGGTTTGTTCATGTCGAGACTTTCGGGTTCGATTAATCGAGGTAAAGGAATTCGTTGAGGTTGAGTGCCAGCAAGGCAAAACGGTCGAGTGCATCTTTATTGGAAAGCTCGGCGGATTTCTTGATGTCTTCGAGCATATTGATTGCGGCGTTGATTTCCTCGGGGGATGGGGTTCGTGACAAAATCAGCTTAAGTCCGAACGCGATTTGTTTGGAGGGGTCTTCTCCCGCTTCTTTGCGGATTCTTTCGGCAAACGTTTTCGCCGAGTCGTTCATGAACTTTCCATTCAGCATATTGAGAGCCTGAGTTGGAACCGTGGTGCTGAAGCGCACCGGGCAGGTCGAATCGGTATCCGCCATGTCGTGATTGATGAGAATAGGCATATGCATCGACCGCTTGACCTTGACGTAAACGCTTCGTCGATTTGCTTGATCCGGAGTGGATCCACCCCATCCAGCGCCTTTTCTGGAAGCGGTGGCCAAGATTACCTCAGGAAGTGGCGGGGTTACGCTGGGACCTCCGATCTGAAGGTTGATCGTACCCTTTGCGGCAAGCACCGAATCTCTGACCTCTTCTGCACCGAGGCGTCTCATGTCAAACCTCCAAAGAAGGTCGTTCAAGGGATCCTGCTCGAAGCACTCGTCGGATGGAGTGGAGGAGCGTCGGTATGCTTGCGAGGTCATGATGAGCTTGTGCATGGCCTTGACGTTCCAATCTGACTCCATAAAACGTACGGCTAGCCAATCCAGCAACTTGGGGTGGGTAGGGAGGTTGCCTTGGAATCCAAAGTCACTGGTGCTGCGAACGATCCCGCGACCAAAGTGATGCTGCCAGATTCGGTTGACCATCACCCGGGCGGTTGCAGGGTTTTCCTTGGAAGTAATCCATTCGGCCAATGCGCGTCTCCGGCCGGACGATTTGTCTGTCTTGTAATCTTCGGGAATAACGGCGGCTTTGGAGGTTATGACCGAGGGGAAGGCGGGGCTGACTTCATCACCCTTCAATACGGGGTTTCCACGTTGAAGGATGCGAATTGTATTGTTCCCCCGTTCGCCGACGGCCAAGACCTCGTATTCGTTTTCCTTGGGCCTGGTTGGCAGGTGTCTTTGCAAGTCACGGGTTCGTGCCTTGTAGTTATTGTATGCACCGTCTCCCATGAGGCTTTTGGCGTGCTTTCTAATGAGGGCTGCCAGATCGACCGCCTCGTCAAAGCTATCCATGCCAAGATCGACGTACTGCCCGCCGGAGGTTTGTTGGCAATGAATCGCGATCACGTTTTTGCCTGTCTGGAGAGCGTCGCCGGCTTCTTTGGAAATATCGTGAGTCTCATACTTTGAAACATGCCCCTTTTTCTCAAGTACAAGCTTACCGTTTAAGTAAATTTGAGCATCTTCGTCATGGTGGAGTGTGACACGCAAGGTTTTGGGGATGGCGGCCAAACGAAAGTTCTGCCTAAGCCAAATGTCCGGAGTATGCCACTTGGTGTTGACCTTGGATCCCGGAGTGCCATCTTTGCCGAATCCTCCTTTGCCCAAATCCCATTTTGAATGATCAAATCCCACCTCGAACCAATCGTCCGTAGGTTTTTTCGTCGAATAGTTCCAGGTCGAACCTCCAGCTCTTGCATCCGAAACCAAGACGACCGGCTTGTTTCTTATCTTGGATGACTTTTCCAACAAAAGATCTTCATTGAGCTTAACTAAAAATTTACTTTCAAAGCCATCAATTTGCCGCTGCAAGTCCTTTTCTCGACGGGACCATTTATCAAATTGGTTGGAAAACTGTGAGTTTCCTTTCGCTCCTTGTACCTTGACCAAATTCGTTTTTCCTTTTCCGTGGGGAGATACGTTGGCGAAGAAAGAGAGCATGGAGTAGTAATCCTTGGTCGGGATCGGATCGATTTTGTGATCATGGCAACGGGCGCAACCGATGGACATTGCCAAAAATATGTCACCCGAAGTCCGAAGGATGTCATCCAGGTAATCATAACGCGCCAGTTCTCTGTCCGCGGGTTCATCGTCCCATATGCCTAAGCGCTGAAAACCGGTGGCGGTTATTGCATCAGCATCTGCCTCCGGCAATTCATCCCCAGCCAACTGTTCCTGCACGAAACGATCGTAGGGCTTGTTCTCATTGAAAGCCCTAATCACATAATCGCGATACCTCCAAGCCATGGGCTTGTCCCCGTCCCTCTCGTAGCCATTGGTTTCGGCATAGCGGACCAGATCAAGCCAATGTCTGCCCCATTTTTCCCCGTAGTGAGGAGAGGCGAGCAGGCGATCGATTGTTTCCTCGAAGGCTTTGTCCGAATTGTCTTTGAGAAAAGCGTCGACCTGATCAATTTCCGGTGGAAGACCATTCAAATCAAAATGAGCCCTTCTTAAAAGAGCCGAAGGTTTGGCCGGCGCATTGGGCGGCAGTCCCGACTTTTTGAGCTGATCCAGAATGAAGGCATCGATTGGGTGCTTTGCTCCCGTATCTGCGGGTGGCTCGTGGTCAACTGGCTTTACGTAAGCCCAATGAGATTTGGTCCTCTCGTTTACAACGGTATTGGAGTAGCTGGTTTCTTCCTCGTGGTGAAAAATCACTTCGTCTTCGTGATGAAAGGGCAGACCTCGCTTGATCCATTCGGCAAGGGTGGCGATTTGCTCGTCCTCGAGCTTGCCGATGGGAGGCATTTGGTGGTCATCGTCCTTGTAGGAGATCATCTCAAGGATCAGACTCTCTTCGGGTTTTGCCAAGTCTACGGCTGGACCAATTTCCCCACCAGTCAATATGCCTTCCCTGGTCGTAAGGATGAGATCGCCCTTGATCTTCTTTCCTGCACCGTGGCATTTCCAGCAGTTCTCCTTGAGGAGGGGTTTGGCTTGGTCTTTCCAGAAAGCTAGGTTCTCCTTGCTTAAGTCGGCCTGCGCTGGGGATTCCAAAGGCAAAAAGGCAAGGAAGAATGCAATTCGGGCGAAATTGGTTTTCATCTTGTAATTACTGTATAGTGATAGTTGGCGTGATCAAAAGAAATTAGGCGACTTGAAGAAAAACATAGCCGAGAGTGGAGGAAATCTTTTCGGCGACATCCTTAATCAATTCGCCGACTCGCGGAATTTCCTTTTCAGGTAGCCGGCTAGTCGGCGCAACCAGCCAGATAGCCCCTGCAAGCTCGGCACTTCGGTTGAGAACGGCCGCACCCACGCAAACCTGTCCTTCCATTTCCTCTTCCCGGTCCACGGCATAACCAAGCTTCGAAACGATTTCTATCTCATCAAGCAAGGCTTGTCTGGAGGTAATGGTATTGTCGGTGAATTTTCTCAAGTCGAGTTCTTTGACGATTTCCTCGCGCCTGACAAGGCTGAGTTGCGCGAGAAAAGCCTTCCCGGGTGCAGCCGTATGCAAGGGGAATCTTAACCCGGGGTTAACCTTGAAGCTAAAGTTGTGCAGCCCCTCGACCTGCTCAATGACTACGCCCTCATTTTCCAGCATGACCCCAGCCAACATGCTTTCTTTGGTGACATCGCGCAGGGCCCGCATATGGGGGATGGCGTTCTCGATGAATGAAGCGTCTCCGACCACGGGTGTTGCCAGACCAAGAAGTTTCTCGGAAAGAACGTATCCAGGTTCTCCATTGCGCTTAACTACGTAGTTTCTTCTCTCCAACGTGCTCATGATGCGGTACACGCTGTTGACGGGAAATTTCAGCTGGGCTGAAATCTCATTGACGGAGAGACCCGACGGTTTTTCGTTCAGCAGCTCAATGATCGTAAGGGCCCGGTCCAAGCCCGGGACATTGTACTTTTGTTCTGTGGAAGACATCATATTTTGAAATATAGACCATAAGCCAAATATCAAAAAGCGTAAAGTTTAGGACTTTTTAATTTGGAAACTTTTCCCCTTGGCTGCAGTTCATAAAGGTTAAGCATAATTAATAGATCTTAACTAACCTGTCATGTACTTAATCGAACGTTTGAGGAATCTCACCTTCTGTCTTCTAAGCCTTGGAATCTTTTGCCCTGACCCTTTGCTTCTTGGCCAAACTCGACCGGGCAGACCGCCGATGCGCAAGCATTCTGTCACGGAAAGCGGTGAATGGAAACCGGTTCCGGCAACAGAGTCTCTGCGTTCGGATAGCCGGCACGAGATCAAGCGGGGGGCCAAGGAAATAAGTGTCAATGCAAATGGCATTCCAGAACATAAAGTCGGTAGGTTTCCCAATCGTTCCAACCCACACACCATTTGGGCGCAACGCCACAATTTCAAAATCCCAACCAATCAGAAACCTTCCGGAAAAAGCATTCCCCTTCATAACGACACCGGGAGAGGTCCCCCCAATAC
>JABGWD010000215.1 GCA_018645725.1 Opitutia bacterium | reverse complement strand
TGGACCAAACAGAGAATTTGCCCGAAAAACGGGTGTTAACAAGCACATCCAAATGGGCCGCATCTGGCGGATTCGGCACAAAGATCACGAACCTTACGGGGAAAAGCCCCGGATGCTTTCGGAATCCACCGATGAACTGGTTCGTCACCTGCAAAACCCGATCGGCTGGTGGCGCGATACCGCCCAAAAACTGATCCTTCTCCGATCCGATCGTAAGAAAGCCATCCCCCTTTTGGAAGGACTCTTTCGATTCACTCAGTCTCCCCTGCCCCGGATGCATACTCTTTGGACTCTAGACGGAATGGACTCTCTCACTCCTGAGATCAAACGGGAGGCCCTCGCGGACCGTTCCCCTGTTCTTCGCCGTGCGATGGTCCAGATAATTGAAAACAAGCTACCCGCTGAACTCGACCTGCTTGCTTCGCTGGAGAAAGAACGCGATCCACGGGTCGCCGAGCAACTCGTCTTTACCCTGGGAACCATAGATGATCCCAAGGCTGAGGAAATGATTCAGTCTCTCGCCTCCAATCACCTTTCGGACAAAGGCGTGATGCTTGCCACCGCAGTCTCCCTCTGGGGAAAAAAGCACTTGCCATTGGTCAATGAAATCAAATCTAAAAAGGCCTTTGAAAAAGTTTCCCTCAACCACAGGGCATCCGTCAACATGGAGTGGGACAAAGCCCTTTCCAGTTGGGATCGTGGCATGAAGTTCGCCAAGGATTTCGACGTCACCCACCGCAAGATGATCCAGACGGGAGAGCAGCTCTACTTTCAACACTGCACTTCTTGTCACGGAGCGGATGGCCAAGGCGTGCAAGTACCCGGGACCGAACAATACCTCGCCCCCTCCCTCGTCGATTCGAAACGGGTTCATGGTCCTCCCGAGCAATTGATTCCCCTGTTCTTTCATGGATTGATCGGCCCCATCGACGGAAAGACGTACCAAGCCGGATACATGGCCCCCGCCAAAACCTTTGGAATCGAACGCGAAGACCGTTTGGCCGATCTGATTACCTATCTGCGCTATGCTTGGGGCAAGGAAGGTTCCCTCGTAGACAAAAGCGCCGTCTCTGACGTCCGAAGAAAGAATGATAAAAGATCGGCGCCTTGGACGGACGAAGAACTGAAGAAGCTTAGATAGTTCTTTTCATCGAAACTCGATTCAAATAAGTTTCCACTTCATGGACCGTCGTTCATTCAACACATGTGCAGCTGGCATCTTAATCGGTTCAAGCCTGCCCTTGTATGGGAAACAGGATCGCATTCGTATCGGGCAAATCGGGTTGGCCCACCCCCATGCATCGGGAAAACTGAAGGCGGTTCAGTCCCTGCCGGAGACCTATGAACTCGTCGGTGTAGTCGAACCCGACTTGTCTCTTCGAAAAAGAGCCCAGGAGGTGACCTTCATTTCCTTGGACCAACTGATGAATGCAAAGGGACTCCAAGCGGTTGTAATCGAGACAGGTGTAAAGGACCTCGTCACCACGGCTCTTCCGGTGGTCGAGGCGGGCAAACATATTCATCTGGATAAACCAGCAGGCCCAACCCTCGCCCCTTTCGAGAAACTGCTTGAATCAGCCAAACGGCAGGGTCTGGCTGTTCAAATGGGCTATATGCTCCGCTACAACCCCGCGTTCGAATTCATGTTCAAGACGGTCCGCGAGGGATGGTTCGGAGAGATCATGGAAATCGACGCCATGATGGGCAAGCAGGTAGGCGAAAGCATGCGGAAGGAACTTTCTGCGTTCCCCGGGGGAGGTTTCTTCGAACTCGCCTGCCATATTCTTGACGCCGCCATGCATATTCTGGGCAAACCGGAGAAGGTCCACGGCTTTAACCTGCGCACCCGTGAAAAGAAAGGGGACGGTTTCGCCGACAATCAGTTGGCCGTCCTCAAGTACGAGAAGGCCACCGCTACTTTGCGCTGCAACCATAACGACCCCTTCGGATTTCCGAGGCGGCGGTTCAACCTTGCCGGAACCAGAGGCGGCATGGAAATCAACCCACTCGAATCGGGCCGTTTCAACCTCAACCTCGATCAAGCCAGAGGGGAGTACAAAAAAGGAACTCAAATCGTTCAGCTCAAGGGCGGAAGAAGCTATCAGGCAGAGTTCAAGGATTTCGCCCGGGTCATCCGGGGGGAGAAAAAACTCGAATGGTCCTACCGTCATGACCTTGAGGTGCACCGCACGCTTCTCGAGCTTTGCGGGATGGACTGAATTCAGAATTCGGCAGGTGAACCCTTTCAGTATCAGGATCGAATCATGAATACCCCAAAGCGTTTTGCCTGTCTTGCTCTTGCCTCAGCTCTTGCTCTCCAAGGTCTGGCCAAGGAAAACCTCTTCCCCATCCTTACGGAGGACATCATGGAGGCACCAGCCAATCGAGTCGTTTACGAACATTTGGCCAAGCAGGCGTACGAAGCCCTTGATCGCCGCGAAGAACGTCTCGGTAAAATTTCCACGCCTGCTCAATTCAAGGAATATCAGGAGAACTTGAAAAAGTTCTTCGTTTCCCGTATCGGAGGCTTTCCGGAGCGTACGCCGCTGCATGCAAAAGTCGTTGGTAAAATCGAGGGTGGTGACCATCGGGTTGAAAAGGTCATTTACGAGAGTCAGCCCCAGCATCACGTTACGGCAACCCTATATCTCCCAAAGACCAAACCTCCTTATCCCGCGGTCTTGATCGCCTGTGGTCACAGCAAGACGGGAAAGGGCGCGGACTACAACCAATTCATAGGAATCACTCTGGCCCGTAACGGCATTGCTGCCTTTTGTTACGATCCGATCGGGCAAGGTGAACGCAGCCAAATACTTCCCGCAGAGGGTCGCAAGTTGTCGTCGGTCGCCGAGCACTTTCTGATCGGTTCCGGCTCGATTTTGCTGGGAACAAACACAGCGCGATATCGGATTTGGGACGGTATGCGGGGCATCGACTACTTGACGAGTCGCAAGGATATAGACGGAGACAATATCGGTTGCACCGGCTGCTCAGGCGGCG
>JABGWD010000214.1 GCA_018645725.1 Opitutia bacterium | reverse complement strand
GTTCACTGGGATATGCGGCCCCCAAGCCGCGAGTGGCTACCGTGACTGCGGGCGGAACGTACGACGCGGGCGACGTTACTCTCTTGCAGATGTCCGCCACCATAACCGGCACCTTGCTGGACGACGAGGGGAACGCACTCTCCGGCTTTTACGTTTATGCGGTGAACTCAGCCGGCGATATGATCGCGACCTTGACGGGCGCCAACGGGGGCTATCGCATGTCGGTTCTTCCGGGGAACTGGGAGGTGGCTTATGATACTCCCTTGCCCTTCAACGGCAGGCCCTCTCCCTACTTGGGCGGAAGCCCGAAGGCGACCTCGGTTTCGGGCGGGCAGTCGACCCAAGTGTCTTTCATCGTGGAGAAAACCACCCGCACGGTGGAGGGAACGCTGGTGACGGCCGATGGCAAGCTGGTAACCGGCCTGCGGACTTGGGTGTATGCCCGCAGGGCGAGCGAATCCGCGGGAGCCTATTCCTTCGTGACCGAAGCCTACGTGGACGGCCTTGGGCGGTTCGAGATCATGCTTCCCAAGCTGGGAGAGTTTCGCGTGGGGACTTGGCTCCCCGATACCGCCGACTACTCCATGGTGAGCGAAACAATGGTGGGTCCGAGCGATGCCAAGGCGCCGGTGGTCCTACGCCCGCACGACGCCTCGGTTTCAGGAGTATTCACCTTGGACGGCCAATCGATAAGCGGCCAAAATTTCTATGCGAACGTGGCGGCGTTCAAGATTACTGGTGGAGAACCCGTATTCAAGATCGCCACCTTTACCATCGACGGTACTTTCGACCTTCGCTTGGAAGAGGGTACTTGGGGGATTTTGTACAATATCATCAGTCACGACTTGGGCGTAGCCTTGAAGGAGTCGAACAGGAGGTTTTTGCAGTTGGACGTAGGCAAGGGGCAATCTCTCAATCTGGAGGTGCCTCTGGTTAGAATAACCGGCGAATTGAAGGTCGTCGTATTGGACGAAGACAATGCCTCCGTGAAGGAAGGGGTATATCCATGGGTCGAGCAAGACGATGGCCGAGGCAAATTCTACAAGGACTTGCAGTTGTTCGGAGGAGAAGTCTTCAAGGCTCCCGTTCCTCTTCCCATGCGAGTACGCGTGGGGGCCAAGATCTCCAAGGAACTGCGTTCCGCCGGCTATCTGGAACCAAAGATCGAGAAGGTTATTCTGGATACGACCCAAAATACGAAACTAGTGACCTTGAGATTGATTCACAGGAAGCCTGAGGAGTTTCTCGCCGGAATGGTTACGGACGATCAAGGAGCCGCCATTCCGGGAGCTTTCGTGTGGGCATGGTCGCCCCGCGGGCAGACCATTGAAACTCATGCGGATGCCAACGGAAGTTTTCGCTTCGAGGTGAAGGCGGGTGCGAAATGGTACCTTGGGGCCGACTTTGCGGGCGGGGCGAGCACGAGTGGAGCGGTTCTGCTCATGGAGAAGGACCTTGATGTCGACTTGACCACGGCTCTTTTTCGGGATGACTTGCGCTTGGTCCTTCGTCCGTCTTCCAGGCAACTGCCCGATGCCGTGACCGATACCTTTGACCCTTCTCGAGATTATCTCAGAACTCTTTCGGACGGCACCCGAATATTCATCCCCGCCAACAGTATCCTTCTTCAAATCGAAGGAGGAAGGAGTAGAAGCCGAGGGACGAGCATTCAATATCGCAAGGGTTTGGTTACCATGACGGTCACACCCGTGCAAACGGGCTTGGCCAAGGGTATCAACAATCGCCCCCTCGATCACGGCTACTCGATCTCCTTTGCGGATGAGACAGGCCGTGAAACCCAAATCAGCAAGTCGGCCCGGCTGAGCATTCCCTTTTCAGAGGCGTCGCTCATCGCGAACAAAGCCAGAAAAGAGGACCTGGCTCTTTCCTACTATTCTTCGACCGGAGGTTGGCTGAACGTTCCCGCTGTTCTTTCCGAAGGTTACCTGCATGCCTACGTGGACCATTTCTCCAAGTGGGCGGTTACGGTGGCTCCACCCGAGGTGAG
>JABGWD010000213.1 GCA_018645725.1 Opitutia bacterium | reverse complement strand
TTGCTCCACACCGATTACGAGCGTGGATTTTCTTCCCACCTTCACCTCCCTGGCAAAGGCCAAGTTGCCAAAAAAGCAACCCATCGACGGAACCGACATCTCGCCCCTGCTCCTCGGCGATGAAATCGCAGAGCGGAGCATCTTCTGGCACTACCCGCTCTACCTGCAGGGGAAGGGGCTGGACATCGATTTGCCCAACGGAAAGACATACTCCTGGCGCGGCTTCCCCTCAACCAGCCTACTACGGGGCCAATGGAAACTGATCGAGTTTCACGAGGACGATTCGATTGGTCTTTACAACCTCAGGGAGGACCCGGGAGAAACGAACAATTTGGCAAAAAAAATACCTGAGAAGGCGGCCAAGCTACGGGCAGAGCTAGACGCTTGGCAAAAGAGAACCAAGGCACCGATCCCCACGCTCCCAAACCCCGAATGCATACTCGAAAGCAACAAGAAATGAAAAACGCAAAACACAAGATAAGAAACCTCCTTTCTTTGCTGGCATTCGGAATTGGTCTTCATTCCGTCAGCTTGGGAGCAAGCAAGCCCAACGTCGTATTCATCTTCGTCGATGACCTCGGTTGGGGAGACGTAGGCTGTTACGGGAACGATTTCATCGATACTCCCCATATTGATCAACTTGCCAATGAAGGGATGCGCTTTACCGACTTCTATGCGGCGGGTGCCGTTTGCTCTCCGACCCGCTGCGCGGTGCAAAGCGGACAAAACCAGGCACGTATCGGGATCACGGCCCACATACCCGGGCATTGGCGACCTTTCGAACGGGTCATCAACCCGCAGACCACCATGGCGTTGCCCTTGGACGTTGTCACGGTAGCCGAGCGCATGAAAGCGGCCGGGTATGCCACGGGGTACGTCGGCAAGTGGCACCTCGGACGGGGAGACAAGTTCGGACCGGGCAAGCAAGGCTACGATTTTGCCGCTGAAATCAATGGGCCTCACTTGCCGGGTCGCTTTCGAGCAACCGATCCCGCAATCGCAAAACCCGCGCCGGATCAGTTTCGTACAGATTACGAAGCCGAATTGTGCGAATCCTTCATCCGCAAAAACAAGGACAATCCATTCTTTCTTATGCTTTCCCCCTATGCTGTTCACATCCCGCTTGCCAGCAAATCCGAACTGGTTGAAAAATACCGCAAGCGAGCCAAGGAACGGAAGCGTTCCCTCCCACACCCCGTCTATGCCGGACTAGTCGAGGAAGTGGATGACCAGGTTGGGCGGATCGTACGGGTGTTGGAAACCCAAGGGCTGACTGACGATACCATGATCGTATTTACATCGGACAACGGCGGGTTGATCAAGCGCTATGATTACCGAGAGCATGCGGATGACGTGGTTAGCGATCTTGCTCCTCTCAAAGGAGAAAAAGGTTCCTTGCACGAGGGAGGAATCCGGGTACCCCTGATCGTGAAATACCCCAAGAGGGTTAAGCCCGGAACCATCTGTGCCGAACCGGCGATCTCCTATGATTTCTATCCTACCTTTGTCGAGGCGGGTGGCGGAAGCCTGCCCGAGAACCAGACCATTGACGGGCTCAGTCTTCTGCCACTTCTGAGCAACCCGAAGGCCAAATTGAACCGCAAGGCGATCTATTGGCACTATCCGCACTATCACCACGACCGACCTGCCAGCGCCATGCGGGAACGCGATTGGAAATTCATTGACTCCCTCGATGGAACCGGGGATGTCGAACTGTACCATATCCTTAATGATTTAGGCGAATCCGAGAACCTGGCTGAGGAACGCAAGGGGAAGGTCGCCGATCTTAAGAAAAAACTTTTCTCCTGGCGCCAGGACGTTCTGGCCCGCATACCAATCCCCAACCCCTCCTACGACCCTAAGCGGGCTCACGAATGGTGGAGTCGACGTAATGGCAAGCCGATTGCCAGCGATTCCCGCAAGCGTTTTCCCGAGACTGAAAAGGACCTTTAATTCCTGATTTACAATACATGAAATCGACAAACCTGCTTCTTCTCTGCTTCTTTGCATTCCCCCTTGTCTTGGCTGCCAAGAAGCCCAACATCATCTTCATCTTCTCGGATGACCACGCAACCCAGGCCATTTCGGCCTATGGTTCCAAGATCAACCATACGCCGAACATCGATCGGATCGCAGAGGAGGGAGCCTTGTTCGAGGCTAACTTTTGTACCAACTCGATCTGCGGGCCAAGCCGGGCAAGTATCCTGACGGGCAAGCACAGTCACGAGAATGGTTTTAAGAGCAACGGCAATCGCTTCAATCCGGATCAAATGACCTTTCCCAAGCTACTGCAAAAGGTTGGCTATCGGACTGCGGTTTTTGGTAAATGGCATCTGGGTACCAACCCCACGGGTTTCGACCAATGGATGGTCTACCCGGGTCAGGGAAGTTATTACAAGCCCGATTACATAACGCCCGAAGGGAGGAAGAGTATTGCCGGTTATTCCGTCGAGGTGACCACTGACCTGGCGCTGGATTTTCTTTCAAGTCAAAAAAAGGATGAGCCTTTCCTTCTCATGTGTCAGTACAAGGCGCCGCACCGGAATTGGATGCCCGGCCCGAAATACCTGACCAAATACGACAACGTTTCGATCCCCGAACCCGAAACCCTCTTCGATGACTACTCGAAACGGGCATCGGTACTGGGCAAGCACAGGATGGGGATCGATGCCCACATGTCCTTCTTTTACGACCTCAAGGTCGAGGGCCATGAGGACAAGCGTTATGCAAAAATTATGAACTCGTTCCTCGGGCGGATGAGCAAGGAGCAAAGAAAGGCCTGGGATGCCGCCTACAGTCCGAAGAATGAGGCTTTCCTGAAAGCGAACCTGCAGGGCAGGGAACTGGTGCGCTGGAAGTACCAGCGCTATGTGAAGGATTACCTTCGCTGCGTGGCCGCTGTGGACGATGGGGTGGGTCGCATCCTGGAGTCACTGGACAAGCTTGGCTTGAGTGAGAACAGCATCGTGATCTACTCCTCAGACCAGGGGTT
>JABGWD010000021.1 GCA_018645725.1 Opitutia bacterium | reverse complement strand
TATACAGTGCCCGAAAGATCTTGGGTAAAACGATGCGTTGCCCCAAACCTGCTCATTGTACTGAACATTGAAAAACCTTGAGCCGAAGGTGAAAAGGATCTGTCGACGTCAAAATCAAAAGAAGTTTTTTCATTCAACTTCCAATTCAAAGCTACTCCCATGGTCAAGTTGTCTTGATTTGGACTTGTGGGGTTTTCGTAATCCATAACGGTGTAGCCCATTTGCGCGTTTCCTGACAATTTGGGAGAAAGATCGCCATTTGCGCCGAATGAAATCGAGTGTGAAACGCTATTGGTCAAGGAAGGCGCCGAACTCCCCTTTCCCTTGGTCTGACTAAAGCCATATTGTGTGTAAAAGTCCAATTTCTCGGAATATATGTAGAAAGCGCTGGCATGCAGAGGAAGGGTCGAAAGATCTTGGTAGGGTCTCTCCGAGACAGAACCCGTCTGATAATTTTTCAGGGAATAGGCAGTTCCAGCCGATACTCCGAATTTGGGGCTATGGTTGTACCTGACGTTTAACCCAAGAGAAAAATAAGAATAGGAAACCAAGTCTTGTTCCAAGACACTCGTGTCAATGTGCTGCCCCAGGTCAAAGGTGGCCGAGAAGCGAATCTTGGCATTGTTTGAAATTCTTTTCTGGAGCGATTCGTCGAAATCAACTGCCAACGTGGTAATGGGAATGACGTAACTCTTGTCATCGTTCTTGAGATATTGAGTAATTTGCACGCCAGTGGAACCCGTGACTGAAAACCACCTGAGTTTTTTCGAAAGATGGAGGGCCGGGGAAAAACTTATGATGAAATCATCTTCGCTCTTGATTTCCTGAGACGCGATAAGGGAAGAGGAAGAATTCCTGGATGACTGGTAGGCGGAGGAGGAAATTCCAAAAACCCGCGAATCATACTTTCCCGAAAGTGTCGCCGACACATCAAGTCGACCAATTGCCGTTTCCTTCAGGGCAAAGGAAAATTGCGGCGCCAAAACTGAGAAACAAAAAAGGTAAAGGATACTCGTTCTACTCATCTATGAATAATGGGGGGGAACATTGGGTATTGTCTTTTGACGGGCAACCTAATTAGACCATTCGCGACTGTGAGTGTCAACAACTACGTATTTTCATAAAGCGCCGGGACAAGATCCAAAACCATGAACAAGATGGCAAAACTTTTGCTGACCGCACTCATTTTCACCTCGTGGGCCAAAGCCGGGCTCGGATATGAGTGGAATCTGTGGATGATTGATTTGGTCGTATTGTTTGTGGCGCTATCCCTAATTGGGTCCCGTTCCGGCAAAAGCAGATCTTTCGCCCTTTCTTTGGCCCCCATTCTTGTTTTTGGCTTTTATATTTTTCTTTCCTTCCTGAACCCCCGATACGTGACGCTGGACGTAAAGGAATGGAACGAAATTAACGCCGACAAGTATTTCTCCGAAGAAACGAACTTTGAAAAGATTGGCATGTTGAGCAATGGATTCCGGAATATCAATGCGGTTCGGGAAAAAGACCCCCAACTGGCTCTTACCTTGTTCTTCGATCTTAAAAACAGATATTTCGATCGATTCGACGGAACTGATTCGCCATCCGCAAATTTACTCAATGCTTATGAAGAAAAGATTGGGCGCAAGCCCATTGAGTTCTTGCCCTCCATACCATTGCGAAATTCTCCATCCATCCATGCATCCATTCATTTTCTTTTTCAACTGACTTTCGGAATCGTCACCTTTTTTGCGCTTCGCACAAGAAATGAAATTCGTAATTTCGTATGGGTGATCGGGGTTAACGGAGGTCTGTTGGCCTTAATCGGAATCATCCAAAAGGTTCATTACGTCCCCTCCGACAGTCTGAAGGAAATTTTCGGCATTTGGGATGCTCCCGAACCAAGATACTTTTACTCGAGTTTCACATACAAGAATCATTGGTGTGCCTTTGCCCTTCTTTCGTTATTCGCGGTTATTGCTCTGCTTTATTATCAATTCAAACATGCGACCAAAAAAATTATTCACAGCAAAAGCATTCTTTTTCTAGCGACAATCTCCGTTTGTCTGCTGATCAGCATACCTCATTCCGGTTCAAGGTCCGGATTCGCCATTCTGGTTTTCGTCTTGGCTTGTTTTGTCTATAAATTCCTTGTCGGATCAAAAATATCCGGAAGAAAATTCAATTGGTCGTTGGTCGCCACATCGGCTGCCGCTTTGTCCGCTATAATTGCATTTTCCTTTTATATCAATCGAGATACCACGAAGGAAATGCTGACCAATACGAATACCCAGTTCACCGACGTATCCAATCAACAATTGCCACTGCGAATCTTGCTATGGACCGACTTGGTCAACCAAATCAACGCCGAAACGCTTTGGGGTTCCGGTTTTGATTCCTACCCTGCCATCAATCCGATTCACCAATCCAAAGAGGTACGGGAAAGAAGGTCCATTGGCCTGGAAAACGCCCACAACCCCTATACGCCCTTGATCGGTCACGGTCACAGCGATTTCCTGGAATTCATCTCGGAATTCGGGATTCCCTTTTTCATGTTACTCATCTTTTTTCCGATCCTCGCTACCGCTGGAATCATTCACAACCCCTCCCCTTTCCCTAAAATCATACTTTTGGGTTGTCTGGCATTCTTGCTATACTTTCTTGTGGACTTTCCAACCAGATCACCCGCCTGCCTTTTGCTCTTCTCCTCAACCTTGGGATTTTCCTTCAGGTATGCACAATTAACGAACTCCCGTCATAATTCGAAGAATTAAGTTGCCATTGGATACCTTGTAGACTGAAATTCAGTTTGCCCCTTCATTACACAATGACGAAATCCCTGTTCACGACACTTCCTTCCTTGCTGTCCTGTTTTGCGTATTCGTTTTTGTACACCCAAGCGGCTGACCCTCCCACCTTGACCAACAATTTCGACAAATCAATTATCGAAACCTCGGTTCTCATAAACCTGAAATCCATCCGCCAGAATGGTCAAAGCGATTCAAAGACAAGAACAAATCGGCGACTGTCGTCCCAATATTCCGCAATCGGCGCCAACTCAGCCCAGTCAATAGATACAAACGTAACCCAAAACTCCTTCAATAGCGTCCCGGACGACTCCAATTCAAGTTTCCCGACTCTCTCCGTTACCAGCCCGATCAACGTCGACGATAATTTCGTCACCTCCCTGACCAGTATTTACGACAGCATGCCGGCAACCTCTTTGGTTGACGGAGTCGATTACACAATCGATTACCTTGCCGAGAACAAAGCTCCCCTCGGACTAACCGATCACTCCCTGATTCTTGCCATCAAGTCCGTCTATTCTGCCTTCATCCAAAGCGCCATGAACTCCAACACGGATTTGACTCAAGCGATCAAGGACATTCCGTTCCGGACCCTTTCCAACATCATTCCCAACAGGATCCAATTTACGAATCAGGATGCTCCCAAATGGGCCAAGGACACTTCTCAGGCTCTCGTTGAAGCAATTTTGGAATCTCAATACGCAGACAAAGATTCATTGATTGGCACTGCCAGTCACGCCTCCATTTCAGGAGTGCTCAAACTTATGAACGAATCGACCATCGACGCGAATGGCTTTTACGCGGGCATAGAGCCAGTTGCTTCTGATAGAGATGCTCTTAATACCACTATGAAGTTTGATGGGAACCTAGCAAAATTTAAAAATTTTGATCCAGACAAGACTCGTATTTTGGAGTTTGCCGCAAAGGGACTTGCAGACGCTTACTTTCTCAACACTCCGCTTGACTCGACAAAGATTCCCGAACTCTCAAAGACATTAGGAGAAAACTCCATTTCCGCAGCCTTGGAGTATCTATCCACTCTTACGGGAGATCACAGTCAATTTGGCTATGAGGTTTCCAAATCAATCGCGTCAGGTCTCTCCCTCGGGGCGGTGTACGCCACCGCGAGGCAGTCAACCTACGTCATCGACAACCTGCCTGCCACTACTGCCGAAAAAATCGCCGAAGCAGTTTCGTCCGAGGCAATCAAAACAGCGCTTATACTTGGAAATGGTTACGACCTCAACCGACTCGCCGAAACAACGGCTTTTGGCTCATCCATGGGCACGCAACTCGCATCCGTAGCGGATGAATCATGGGATTTCCGAAACGATTGGGCATCTTTTGCCAGGCACTTGCTTGCGGAATCCAGTTCCAAAGGGAGTGCCCGCGGTTCTCTCGATGGTTCCATTGGATACGTACCGACACAGGAAGACATTGATGCAGGACGGGCCGCTCCCGGTGATAATTTCGTTTTCTTTTTCGTACAAGATCCAGCCGTGGCAGACACCGTTTTCAAGACTACCCGCAAGGAAATCGTGGCTATCGCAAACGGATCGGCATCAGGTTCTCTTCTTGGGAATACGGCCTTTGCCATATACTACCCCACCCTCTTGCAGGACGTTATCAAGTACTCCGCGCAGGGCGCAACCTACGGAGGGATGGATACCAATTACCTCGACAAAGTGGACCCAGTTCCGGGCTTAACCGAACAATTTGAGATTGAGGTTGCGAGGGCACTCGCCCACGGAGCCGCCATGGGGGCAGTCTTCCAAATTGTCGGCATTATGGAAGATTCCATGCCAAACAAGAGGACTTACGACATGGAGACTGTCTCTGCAGTGGAATCCGTAACCTACGGTTCGACTTTTGGGGCGATAACAGGAGGTCTTGAAAAAGCAGGGGAAGATGCAATCATCATTCAGCAGGCAATCAAACAAGGTTCCAACGAAGGCGCCACTGCCGGTGCGGCCTTGGGACTCGGCGTTTCGGAGCAATATGCAAGCACCTCGGCCCTCAAATCTCAAGCGGCCATGAAGACCGCGGTCAGAACCGCCAATGACAAAGCCGCAGCGGATGCCAACAGCAACATGGCCGTCAAGACCGTACAAGCCTCCTCCCGTGATATGCTTCAGCTCATGAAGCTGTACAATATCAGCCCACGATATACCAACCCTTCGGGAATTTTCAGTAACCCGAATCGCAAGGAACAGGACAAAAACATTTTCAAGGAGGCTTTTCCCGTGGCCTCTCCGATCTAAGGACTGTCAGGCCATGTGGTCGGCCGATTCCAATCTTTGCTTCCAAGCCTCTTTCATGAATTGAATAACCAACGGGATTGATTGTTCTCGCTGAATTCAGCTAAGTTTTGTAATTGAGAAACCATGAATTCCACCGTTTCAGAAATTGGTCTAATCGGCTTGGCCGTAATGGGCCAGAACTTGGCGCTTAACATAGCCGATCATGGCTTCGGAATATCCGTCTTCAATCGGACGTATTCCAAAACCTTGGGCTTTTTGGAAGAAAATGAGGAAACAAAGAACCTCGCCGGTTTCGAAAAAATCGACGAATTCGTCAACTCCCTCGAAAGACCCCGTAAGATCGTGATCATGGTCCAGGCGGGGAAAGCAACGGATGCGGTCATCGAAACCCTTCTGCCCCTTCTTGATGAAGGAGACATAGTCATCGATGGCGGAAACGCCAAGTGGACGGATACCATTGACCGAGAACAACGCCTACGGGACAAAAACTTGCATTTTGTCGGTTCCGGGGTGAGTGGTGGAGAGGAAGGCGCCCGTTTCGGTCCTTCTCTCATGCCCGGATGCTCCCAGGAAGCTTGGGAAGGAATCAAGGATATTTGGACTTCCATTTCGGCAAAAGTCGATCCGGATACCGGCAAACCAATCGAGGGAGCCAAGCCGGGGCAACCAGTGTCCGGAGGTGTTTCGTGCACTGCCTACGTAGGGACCGATGGTTCGGGCCATTACGTGAAGATGGTTCATAACGGAATCGAGTACGGAGACATGCAGATGATTTGCGAAGCCTTTCACCTGATGTCCCGAATAACAAAACTTTCCCCATTGGTGATCGGTAAAATCTTCGATCGATGGAATGAGGGCGAACTGGACTCGTTCTTGGTTGAAATTACCGGAGACATCCTCAAGCAAACCGATCCGCGCACAGGAAAGCCATTTGTTGAAATCGTAATGGATGCAGCCGGACAAAAAGGAACGGGGAAATGGACTTCGGTCAATGCGCTGGACATGGGAGTCCCCGCCCCGACAGTGGCTGAAGCCGTCTTTGCAAGATGCCTTAGCGCCGTTAAGGACGAAAGGATTTTTGCTTCCAAAACATTGAGTGGTCCCGCCTTTGCTCCTGAAACGGAAGACTCCACGGAAGAAATTGTAGATGCCATAAGAGACGCCCTTTACTGCTCCAAGATTTGTTCATACGCACAGGGCTTTCAATTGATGAGAGAAGCCCAGAAGGAATATGACTGGAAACTCAACTTTGGAGAAATAGCTCAGATTTGGAGGGGAGGTTGCATAATCCGGGCCGCCTTCCTGCAAAAGATTACCGAGGCTTACCATCGCGACCCGGAATTACCGAACCTTCTTCTCGACGATTATTTTCAAACTTCCATTGAAAAATATCAAACAAGCTGGCGCAAAGTCATTTCCCTGGCTGTTACCCATGGCGTGCCCATACCTACCTTCTCCTCCGCCTTGGCCTACTACGATGGCTACAGGCACGAGGGATTGCCGCAAAACTTGCTGCAGGCTCAAAGAGACTACTTCGGTGCCCACACCTACGAAAGGGTTGATGAACCGAGAGGCAATCACTTCCATTTGGACTGGCTTCACCCGGACCGACCCGAAAGTGCGGTCTAGCCTTTTCGTTCGCCTTTCGCGTTATTGGAACAACCAAGGTAGTAATCCCTGAGCCTTTGGTAATCCTCGTCCCTTCCCTTTGAGGGAAGCACGAAGTCGAATTGATCCTTTCTGCCTATTTCCCGTTCTGCGGTATTCAATCGCGTTTCAATTTCCGTCTGATTGTCGGAACCTCTTTGGAGTAGCCTGTCTCTCAATTCGTGGATTGAAGACGGTAGCACGAAAACGCTGAATACCGAACCGCGCAAAAAGGTATTGTCCTGGGCAAATTTCTTGAGGGAGGAGGCACCGTTTACGTCGACGTTGAGCAAAAGGTCATGCTGCCTCGCTTCCCCATGCAAAACAAGAAGGGCATTCTTTTGGGTTCCGTATAGGTTTTGATGCACCGGTTCGTATTCTACGAAAGCCCCTTCCTTGACCTGCTCAAGGAAGTCCTCCTTGGCAAGAAAATGATAATCCACCCCATCGACTTCTCCCTCCCGGGGCTTACGAGTCGTGGCCGTTACCACCCTTCTCAACTTACTCGGGAATTCAGAAAGGAGGCGATCGCACAAGGTTGTCTTCCCTACCCCCGCTGGCCCAGATATGACAAAAACGATTCCTTCCACGGATTTGAAAATCAGTAAGTAAAGGAAAGCCCAAGCAAAACTACGGCACAACCCAGAATTCCCCAACCAAAACGCGCCGGCCTGGCTGGCTTGTCAAAAAGCCAATCCAGAAAGTCTCTCATTCTGTAAGGCCAGGCGCCGAAATAGAGGGCTCCGACAATGATGAGATAAATGATCGAAACCAAAAAAAGCCTCGTCGTGGGCTCTTGCAGAAAAGCTGCATCCAATACCTCCCTCGAGTAGAACAAGGCGAGAATGCAAAAAGCCCTTACCGCAAGAAAATCCCGAACGAAAACATAGGATGAAACGCCTATGAAAATAGCTATGCCTCCGATATACCAGCGATATTCGCCAAAATCAGCCTCACTTAAGTTCATCACGTGACGGGCAATGAACCAAGACAACGCCAACGCAAGCAAGAACACGGCTAGCTTCAAGGATCGGGGGAATCCGCGAATGAAGGAATGAATCGAACTGCGACCCGATGCAAACAGGAACCCGACCGCAAAAAGGAGAAAGGAAGTTAAAATTGAGAATCCGAAAAGTTCCATATTTTATTCTTGTTCAGTAATTAAGGCGTAAGGGCTTGCCTCCTTGACACGAACCGTAACAAGGGAACCTATGGACTTACCGGGTCCCTCGAAAACGACTTTCCTGAAGCATTTCGTCCGTCCCATTAGTTTCCCGTCCCCTTTTCTTGAAAGGCCTTCCACCAGTATTTCCATTCTGCTTCCGATAAGATTCGCGTTGGAGGCATAAGAACGCTTTTCCGTCAAAGAAAGAAGTTCTTGGTTCCGGCTTTCCTTGATTGCTTGAGGGACCTTGTCCTCGAACTGTGCCGCAGGCGTTCCTGAGCGTTCGCTATACTTGAAAACGAAAGCGTGTTCAAAGCCTGCTTGAGAGAAGGCCTCCTTGGTAAGGTCGAAATCCTTGTCGCTTTCTCCGGGGAACCCCACAATGACATCGGTGCTCAGTCTCATGGACGGACAAGTCGTCCTGAGCTTGGTGACGATGGAGAGAAACCTTTCGACTGTATATGGTCTGTTCATTAGCTTGAGAATACGGTCGGAACCACTCTGCATGGGCAAATGAGCGTAGGAACAAAGCTTGGGCAATCTGCCGAAAGCTTCAATGAGATCATCCTCGAAAGAAGTTGGGTGAGGGGAAGTGAAGCGGATTCGCTCTATCGCCTCGATTTCATGAACCCGTTCCAAAAGCTGGACAAATGGAGTCTTGCCGTCTTTGCGGGGTAAACTTCCTCTGCCGTATGCATTCACGATCTGGCCCAGCAAGGTTACTTCACGAACCCCACGAGCGCCAAGGTCCGTAACTTCCGAGACTATGTCCTCCATGGAGCGGTAGCGTTCCTTTCCGCGCGTTTTGGGAACGATGCAGAAGGCGCAATTCATGTTGCAACCTTGCATGATGGAAACAAATGCGGTCACCTTGTTGCGTTGGGCGAAATGCTCACGGATTTCATTTTCGGAACCGGTTTCCTCACCAATTTCCAAAAGGCTAGGAGAATCTTCTTTGCGGCTGTCTCGGGAATCAATCAACTGATCAAGATAGTCCGGCAAACGGTGGAATTTCTGGGTGCCGACAATCAGATCAAGATCCGGCAGCCGATCCACCAGATCATTTCCGCGATTTTGGGCCATGCAACCCATGACGCCAAGAATGAATCTCGGGTTGTTTCTTTTCTTCTTGGCCAAATGACCGGCTTTCCCGATGGCCTTTTGCTCGGCTCGTTCCCGGACGCTGCAAGTGTTAAGCAAGACGATGTCAGCCTTGTCTTCATGATCGACGACAGTATATCCGCGCTCCTGAAGCTTGCATGCCACGGACTCGGAATCTCTCTCGTTCATTTGACATCCGTATGTCTTGATGAATACACGATTCATAGAGGAGAAAGGCTATAGGATGTAAACTTATGGTCAATCGATAACGTGAAACAAAACCTGCCGAAGATCATCGATCAAATCACTCTCGCAACCCTCCAACACCTTGACGGAATTATGTCCTCCCGTGAAAAGCAAACATTGTATTCCCAAGTGAATGGAGACCTCTTCATCATGAGCCGTATCGCCCACGAGCAAGACGTTCGAGGGATCATGACCGACTTGGGCAAGGTGGGCTTGAGAGATATCCTTCTTTCCTGCGGCGTGGATATTGGAAACCCCCGTAACAGGGGCGATCTGGCCGGAAAGGCCGAATTCACCGACGAAAGTGGTCAAATCCGATAATTTGCCTGCCGAAAGAATCGATTGGCCAATACCGGCTTCAGCCAATCCCATTATCACGGCGCGTGCATTCTCTTGAAGATTGCAGGATCTCCGGAGTTTACGGTATTCGGAGATAAATTTCCCGGAAATCTCCCGATAGGAAGCTTCCTCTGTCGGCAAACCGATCTTTTCATAGTAGGAACGTACGGGAAAGCTGAAATTATCCCGATAAAATTCAAGAGAAACCTTGGGCATGCACATCTCGGAAAGGATTCCATTGACAATATTGACGCACAATCGGGCATCGTCCACCAAGGTTCCGTTCCAATCCCAAATGACATGATCGATTCTATTCATCAAAGTTCAGTTTTTCGAAATCCAACATCGTTTTCTTTCTCAAGGGATTCCAGCGATAACCGCCCGGGTGACCATTGGAGCGAATTATCCGGTGGCAAGGAATCAAATAGGCAATGGGGTTTTGAGCGATTGCCGAAGCAACGGCACGAGCGTAACCGGGTTTTCCCATCCGTATGGATACCTCATTGTAACTCAGGATGTCTCCGGGCTTGGTTTTGGAAATGCAATTCCATGTTTTTGTTTGAAAAGCAGTTCCATGAGGGGAAAGAGAAAAACCGGAACAATAAGCGAGAATTTTCTTCATAAGCGAGTTTGCCCGAACCGGACAACCAAGTGATGAGGAAAAACCGGAATGATCAAAATATGCTGCTACGATAGAACAACCGGTGACCTGCAAGTGAAATTGGCCGAAAGGAGAATCAAGCGTTTTGAGCATGTTAATGAATGACAAATTCCGACAAAATATGTTGAATTTCAAAGTTTATGAGAAAACAGCTTGATTCTGACTTGATAGCGATCAATGTAAAAAATCTTCATCAATTTTCAACATGGCAAAAAATACATCAAGCGACAAAAAGAATCCTCCCTCAAACCAAGATCTTGAACTAGCTTTTCAGGGTATCAACAAGAAATTCGGGGAAGGTGCCCTGATGAGACTCGGAGATGCGACCAAGATGAACGTCTCCGTAATATCGACAGGATCATTGGCTGTTGATTTGGCCTTGGGGGCAGGCGGTCTTCCCAGGGGAAGAATCGTGGAGATTTACGGTCCGGAAGCCTCGGGTAAAACCACCTTTTGCCTGAGCGTAATTGCCGAAGCCCAAAGAAATGGCGGAAATGCGGTTTTTGTGGACGTCGAGCACGCGCTCGATCCAAGGTATGCGAAGATCGTTGGCGTTGACCTTGACAACCTAATGGTCTCACAGCCCGAAAGCGGAGAAGACGCCCTGAACATCACGGAGACACTCATTCGCTCAGGGGCAATTGACGTCATCGTATTGGACTCGGTCGCAGCCCTTGTGTCGAGGCAGGAATTGGATGGCCAAATGGGTGACGCCACCGTCGGATTGCAAGCCAGAATGATGAGCCAAGCCATGAGAAGGCTAACTGCTGCAATTTCCAAAACAAATTGCGTATGCATCTTTACGAATCAGATCAGGGAAAAAATCGGTGTCATGTTCGGTAGCCCCGAGACAACGCCGGGCGGAAGAGCTCTTAAGTTCTTTTGTTCGATCCGGATGGACATTCGCAGAATCGGCCAGATCAAGGAATCCAATGGTACGGTTACCGGATCACGCACCCGGCTAAAAGTGGTAAAGAACAAAGTTGCTCCCCCTTTTACGGCTTGCGAATTCGACATTATGTACGATGAAGGAATTTCGCGTACCGGTTCAGTAGTGGACCTTGGGATAGAGCATAACATTCTTACCAAAAAAGGGGCATGGATTTCCTACGAAGGCGACTTGGTCGGTCAGGGCAGAGAAGCAGCCAAACAAGCCTTGGCGGAAAGTCCCGAATTGATGGAAAAGATTACCTCGACCATACTTGAAAAAGTAGAGGTGTCGGTTGGATCCGTTCTGGCCCAAACCAACGATGAAAACTCGGATTGAACTGAGTTGAAGGAAAGCCCGCAATGACTGACACGATCATTGCACAGTCCACGCCTCCGGGGCAATCTGCTCTAGCCATGGTAAGAGTCAGCGGACCTCTCTGCGAAGAAATCGCCCAAGAAGCTCTTTCTCTCCCCTGCCCTACTCCAAGAGTTTGTCATCTGCGAAATTATCAGTCATTGGATTCGCAAACAATCGTGGATCAGGTAATTGCCGTCTTGTTCCCAATGAACAAATCGTTCACTGGGGAAAATACCCTTGAGATTTCATGTCATGGAAACTCATTCATTGTAGAAAAAATCATAGAGGATTTGCTCAAGCGGGGATGTAGAATTGCAAAACCCGGTGAGTTTACCCAAAGAGCATTTCTTTCCGGTAGAATCGATTTGACCCAAGCTGAATCGATTGCCGAATTAATTTCTGCAAAAAGTGATGCCGAATTGAAAATTGCGAACTTCAACCTAGCTGGCTCACAAGGAAAAGTTTACAAATCGTTGCAAGAGAGAATATTGCGTCTACAGGCCCAACTCGAGGCCTCAATTGATTTTCCAGAAGAAGAAATTGAATCAGAATCAAAATCAGTCATCATCCGCGTGATTGATTCGATCATTGAGGAAACAAGTCGATTGATTGAGAATTCCGCCAAAAATAAAATTCTCTCGAATGCAATCAAGGTTTTGATTTTAGGACCTGCAAACGTTGGGAAAAGCACGCTTTTCAACTCTTTCCTCGGTCTTGAACGCGCCCTTGTCAGTCATAACCCGGGGACTACGAGGGATTATATCTCCAGCCAGGTATCGATAGGAGATTATCGAGTGGAACTTATCGATTGCGCCGGCATCAGGAAGACCGACAATTCAACGGAAAGCCTCGGCATAGAAAAAACGATAGAAATAATTGATGATGCATTTCTTATTCTATTCGTAATTGATGGGTCCCTGCCCTACCCCACTGATTTTGATCAAAGAGCTTTGGGCAAGATCAAAGAAAAGGAAATTGTTATCATTGAGAACAAAAACGACATCCCGAAAGTTGTTTCGTCCGAGCAATACCCCACGCATGTCAAGTCTATGGAAATTTGCGCTCAC
Source organism: Opitutia bacterium (assembly GCA_018645725.1). Lineage (GTDB taxonomy): Bacteria > Verrucomicrobiota > Verrucomicrobiia > Opitutales > Seribacteraceae > Seribacter. The sequence continues at coordinate 10,776 of JABGWD010000021.1, read as the reverse complement.
AAAAAAAGCGACGTAGAAAAAATCACCTCTTTCATCAATAGCTATTTGACTGAAAAATTTTCCCAAGACCCTTCGAAAGAAGTGATTGTAAACGCCAGGCACCGAAAATTGCTCGATAGCTCATTGTCTCACCTCATGCGTGCCAAGAAAAGTATGGAAGAAAACGAAGGTGAAGAATTTGTTCTCCAGGAATTATTTGACTGCAGGAGCTTCATTGACGAGATAATCGGAGTCAAAACCAACGAAGATGTCCTGGACAAGCTCTTTGGCGAATTTTGCATAGGGAAATGACTGTGACTGCTTCACTGAGGACAGATCCCGATCGCCCCTATGACGTGATTGTATGCGGTGCCGGACATGCTGGATGCGAAGCAGCTCTTGCCGCAACGAGAATCGGTGCAGACGTACTTCTTCTCACGGGCAATCTTGATACAATCGCCCAAATGAGTTGCAACCCTGCCATAGGGGGACAAGCAAAGGGACAGATTGTACGAGAAATCGATGCCTTGGGCGGAGAAATGGCTCTCAATACCGATTTTACGGCCATCCAGTTCAAACTTCTCAATACTTCAAAAGGACCAGCCGTCCAAGCTCCCCGCGCTCAATGCGATAAAAAAGCATATCAATCACGAATGAAGCACGTGTTGGAGCAGAACCAAAATCTCACAATATTTCAAGCTCTGGTCGAAGGTCTTGTAACCAAACACGCTGTATGCAAAGGAGTCAAAACGTCTCTTGGACTTACTTTTTATGGGAAAACGGTAATTGTAACCACCGGGACTTTCCTTCGCGCATTGATGCATGTCGGAAAAAACCAATCCGAAGGCGGAAGACTTGGAGACCACGTTGCCAAAGGTCTCTCATCCGACTTTCTGAAACATGGCATCGAACTAGGACGATTCAAGACAGGAACACCCCCAAGATTACTCGGCCACACCATTGATTTTGACAAAACCGAAGTACAGGAAGGTGACAAAGAACCTACTAGGTTCGCTTTTTACGACACACGGACAAACGAAGAAACGTTCCACGTGGAACATAATTCCAGATGGTTCCACGTGGAACCTCCGTATTCCGCACCCGAACCCAACCAGATAACCTGCAGAGTAACGAGAACGAATCAAAAGACAGCCGACATTATTCGAAAGAACCTACATTTGTCTCCCCTTTACAAAGGTAATATCGTTGGCACGGGACCCCGTTATTGTCCAAGCATAGAAGACAAAATTGTCAGGTTCGCCGAGAAGGAAGGTCATCAAATTTACCTCGAACCCGAAGGATTGAATACGGATGAATGGTATGTAAACGGACTTTCCACAAGTTTGCCTTTTGACATACAAAATGAAGTAGTGCACTCAATCAAAGGACTGGAGAAAGCTGTTATCATTCGTCCTGCCTATGCCGTTGAATATGATTATGCTCATCCCACACAGCTTTCAAGGACACTTGAATCCCAAAAAATCGGATCCTTGTTTTTCGCCGGTCAAATCAACGGAACTTCCGGCTATGAAGAGGCGGCGGCCCAAGGATTGATTGCCGGAGCCAATGCCGCTCTTCAAGCCACAAGCCAAAAAGCAATTACCATTGGACGGGACCTAGGTTACGTTGGTGTTCTCATCGATGACCTTGTTACAAAGGGCACCACAGAGCCATATCGAATGTTCACAAGTCGAGCCGAGCACAGGCTTTTGTTCAACCACGGTAGCTCAGAACTTCGATACCTGAATATTATCGAGGGGTTCTCCTTGCAATCCGAAACACGCAAGACTGCCATTCGAAAAAAATCCCAACAAATTCAGAAATGGTTGTCTTGTTTGAATAACGAAAAGGCACAAGGAAATGATTCCTTTGCTGATCAAATTCGCAAAGATCAATCAGTTGATAATTTTCCCCATGATTTCCAATGTCTCAATCAAGAACTCAAAGACGAAATATTTTACAGGATAAAATACGAAGGTTACTTGCTTCGTGAACTCAAAAGCATTCGGAAATTAAAGGATTCGGAAAAAGTGAAGATTCCCCCAAGCTTTTCATATGAAAATATTCCCGGGTTAAAAACGGAATGCGCCGAAAAGTTGACTATGGTAAGACCGGAGACATTAGGGCAAGCCTCTAGAATCGCCGGTGTCGACCCTTCTGCCATCAGCGTTCTGATGATCATGATCAAAAAGGAATCGGATCATTCAAGCAAAGCGAAATGACTGACTTCTTCCTTAAAAGTTTTCCCACCGATACTGAACGTGAAAAGAGGGTAGGGCGGTTCTTCGAGGAGTCTCTGCTTCCCACCTTGCTCCAAGATGCTTCACCTTGTTTCGACTTGGAAATCGGCTGTGGTCACGGACATTGGCTTACCGAGTATTCAATGGCGAATGAAGATATTTTTTGTGTGGGAATTGACTTGATTACAAAAAGAATAAGCAAAGCGACCGCCAAAAAGGAGAAACGAAACCTAAACAAGTTGTTTTTTTACAAAGCAGAGGCAAAGGAGTTCGTTTCACTCATTCCCGATGCGATCAAAATTCAAAACACGTTTATCATGTTTCCCGATCCCTGGCCCAAGCACAAACATCACAAGCGGCGCCTGATTCAAGAGGATTTCCTCAATTTGCTACATTCAAAGACAAGCCCCACGGGGGAAACCTTCTTCCGAACGGATCATGAACCTTATTTCGACTGGACCGTCGACAAGTTTGCCCAATCTCCTCTTTGGACTACGAGTTCCAGTCCCTTGCCCTTCGAACACACCAGTTATTTTCAAGACCTCTTGCCCAATTTCAAGACTTTATGCGCCCGCCCCGTCCATTAGTCATGCTTATTGACGCCTTCTGTTTTTCAAATGCAAGCCGCTCCTGAGTCTTTTCCTTACTTTTTCTCCCAACCCTGTTGTCATCACTTTTTAATCCTTTTTTTCATAAAAACCCTATTGACCTGACCTTAATGAAAACTTATAGTTTTCGTTTGAATTGAAAAAGCTCCTTCCAGTCTTCTTTTACTTATCGGCATCAATTTCTCTCCTGGCATCCGGTGAAGTCCACAAGAAAGCCGAGAAAATAGATATCGGGGTTGATCTGGAGTGGCTACCCATTACCAATTCGATGGTTACAAGTTGGGTCGTTTCTCTTTTCATTATTCTTTTGATACGGCTGACCGTCGGCAAGCCCAAGCTGGTACCCGGCAAAGGACAAATTGCTATCGAGTCAGTGATTGGCACTCTCCGCTCCATCGTTCAGCCGATTGTTGGAAAGAAAGTCTTCTTTCCTTCTTTTTGGTTACTCAGCGGTCTTTTCTTCTTTATCCTCATGCACAACGTAAGTGGATTATTGCCGGGAGTCGGAACCATCGGTTGGGGAACCGAGATAGACGGGCACTTTGTCGTGGAAGACAAACTGATCAGGCCAGGAAATGCCGATTTGAACATGACGTTGGCCTTGGCTCTTGTCTCCATGGCCTGTTGGTTCTACTTCATATTCGCTTACGCAGGACCCAAGGTAATCTTGTATGATCTTTTTGGAACCAAAGCCAAGAAGAAGGATGTCGGTACCGTCATTTACTATTGCTTGGTTCCCTTGTTTCTTGCCGTGGGAGTGATTGAAATTTTATCCATTGTCTTCAGGCCCGTCTCCCTGACTTTCAGGTTGTTTGGAAACGTATTCGGAGGTGAAAGCCTTCTTCACAGTATGTTTGTATTGGGAGACAAGTTTGGACTCGCATGGGTAATACCCGTTCCATTTTACTTCATGGAGCTTCTCATAGGAATCGTACAAGCTCTCGTATTCATGCTCCTTGTCGCCGTTTACATAGGCCTCATTTGCAATCACGGAGAGGGAGAAGAACATTGATTTTACGATTGTGACCATGCATTGATTGTGGGCAATCGCAACCAACCGTTAACTACAAAAAAACATAATACAGATGATAGAATTACTCGCAGACGCAAATGCCAGTTTATTGGCAGATGGTAACGCAACGCAAATTGCAGATCAGGCAAAAGCCGCGGTCGAAGAAGTAGCCGAAGCCACAGGAATCACTGGCAGCATACAAGCGGGACTTGGTTGCTTGGGAGCCGCCATAGGTGTGGGTCTCGTAGGAATGAAAGGCTCGGAAGCTGTCGGAAGAAACCCCGATGCATCGACACCCATCATGGTTCAATCCATTATCGGTATGGCTCTGGCCGAAGCCGTCGCTTTTTACTCGCTTTTTCTATAAATTTGGAAATCCGTTTTTACGGCAACCTGACCACCTGATACCCAACCCGAAATGATGTTTTACATAGCCAGCGCCCAAGACGTCCTGGACAAAGGACAGTCAATCGCACAGGATTTTGGGGTTGATGGGCCCATGTTAATTGCCCAAGCCGTCAACTTCGTCCTCGTTGCATTCGTCATTTACCGATTTGGTTTCAAGGGCATTCTCTCGACTATTCAGGAAAGAGAAAAGCAAATCTCCGACTCCCTCAAGCATGCCGAAAAGATCAAACTTGAGCTAGAGGAAACTGAGAGAAAGCAAAAGGAAACGCTTCAGGAAGCTTCGATCGAAGCCAAAAAGACCGTAACAGGGGCTCAGGAACAAGCCAAGTCGTACATCGAGGGACAGAAGGAAGACGCCCGCAAGCAAGCTGACGAAATCATTCAAAAAGCCAAAGACGCGATGGCGCTTGAAAGAGAGCGGGTACTCAACGAAGCCAAGGAGGAAATCGCTTCACTCGTTGTCTTGACGACCGGCAAGGTATTGCAAAAGGAGCTTACCGAGGAGGAGAAATCCCGTTTCTCCAATTCAGCCGCAGAACATCTCAACGTCACCAATTGACGCGGTAATTTCGCATGTCGACGTTAAGCAAAACAAAAAAAGCAGCCAAATGTCTGCTCACCCTCTCCTTGGATCAAGAGGGCAGGGTAGATGAAGGAAAGGTGCGCTCAATCTTGGATTCCCTCCGAGAAAACCCTCCCCTTGACCATATGTCTTTGCTGAAGGAATACCACACTGAGGTCCGACGTCTTCTACCCACCTATGAATGCAAACTCGAACTTGGAGAAAACGAGCAAGAAGAAGTTCGAACCATACTTTCCGCTAAAGTAAACGCTGCCAAAGAAGGTAATTTCGCGCTCGACTCCACCCAAAACTCTCGGTTGATCGCAGGCTACAAGCTTAGGGTCGGCGACGACGTATACGAAGACTCCATTGATCAACGGCTCGAAAATCTCCGCAAATCACTCTCTTAACTTTTATATCCAATGAGTTCCATAACCGAATTAATTCGCAAGGAGATTGAAAACCTCTCCACAGATCCAACCAAAACCAACGTGGGCACCATCACGGCTCTGGCAGACGGAGTGGCAAAAGTGGAAGGGCTTTCGAAAGTAATGTTCAACGAGATGGTCGAGTTCCCTAACGACGTCCTTGGCATAGCCCTTAACCTTGAGGAAGATACGGTCGGTTGCGTTATTCTCGGTGACACCAGTTCGCTCAAAGAAGGCGATGAAGCCAAAACGACAGGCAAGCTTCTTTCCGTACCGGTTGGCATGGAATTGCTCGGTAGAGTCGTTGATGCGGTCGGAAGGCCCATTGACGGAAAAGGACCCGTCAATTCAAATGAGAATTACCCCGTGGAAAAAATTGCCCCGGGAATCATTCCACGCAAATCGGTCGATCAGCCCTTGCAGACCGGAATCATGGCAGTGGATTCGATGATCCCCATCGGAAGAGGACAACGGGAGCTAATCATTGGTGACCGCTCTACCGGAAAGACCACCATTGCAATAGACACCATCATAAACCAAGCGAAAATCAACAAGCAGGGCGAAGAATCAGGGGACCCTGACTTTCGCGCCGTTTACTGCATTTACGTAGCGGTCGGACAAAAGAATTCAAACGTTGCCCGGACCATCAAGGTTTTGGAGGAAACCGGAGCCATTGAATACGTAACGATCGTTTCGGCGCCTGCAGCTGACAACCCGGCCAACCAATACCTCGCCCCTTATGCCGGTTGCGCCATTGGCGAATGGTTCATGGAAAACGGCAAGGATGCCCTCATTGTCTATGATGATCTCTCCAAGCACGCCGTTGCCTACCGTCAAATATCCCTTATCCTCAAGAGACCTTCCGGACGCGAGGCTTATCCCGGTGACGTCTTTTACCTCCACTCCCGCCTTCTTGAAAGATCAGCCCGTTTGAACAAGGACAGCGGAAACGGCTCTCTGACCGCACTCCCTATCATCGAAACTCAGATGGGGGACGTCGCTGGGTATATTCCGACCAACGTCATTTCCATCACCGACGGACAGATTTTTCTGGAAACCGATCTTTTCAACAAAGGCATCCGGCCCGCTGTTTCGGTCGGACTGTCCGTATCTCGGGTCGGATCCGCCGCCCAAATCAAGGCCTACAAAAAGGTTGCGGGGAAGGTTAAACTAGAGCTTGCCCAATTTCGCGAACTTGCCGCGTTCTCGCAATTCGAATCCGACTTGGACGCGACAACCAAGGCGAGGTTGGACCGGGGAGCCCGCATCGTGGAAATGTTCAAGCAAGGCGCCTACAACCCCGTTGCAGTTGAAATCCAAACCGCCGTCATGTGGGCCATGCAAAATGACTTCTTCGACAGCATTCCCGTCAACCGAATTGCCGAAGCCGTGGACAGCCTGAAGGAATACCTCTCGACCCAAGGCAAGGACGCTTGCGCTGAAATTTACAAAACCGGAAAACTGGAAGAGGAAACGGAGCAAAACCTCAAGAGTGCAGTCGAGGACTGGAAGCGGTCATTCGCCTGATTGTTTGTAATTTTTCCTGAAAAACGATGGCAAACACCAGAGATATCCGGATCAGGATCAAAGGCGTCAAGAACACGCGCCAGATAACCCGCGCCATGCAAATGGTGGCGACCTCCAAAATGAAGAAGGCTCAGGAGAGCGCCAAGGCAGGAAGGCCCTACGCTCTTCTTCTCGCCGACATCATTGTCTCCATTGCCGATGAATTTGATGACGTCACCCAATCTTATTACGTCGAACGACCCGTCAAACACCGTGGTATTCTCGTCATTGGCACAGACAAAGGATTGTGCGGAGCCCTCAATTCAAACCTCTTCAGGGTACTCAACGACGTAGACGGTTCGGCCAAATTCGTCTCCGTTGGGAAACGCGCTTCCCAGTATCTTTCCCGTACCCGAAGGGATCTCTTGGCCGACTTTCCACTTCCTGACAAACCCACTTTTTCCGACATCCGCAAAGTCGTCGAATTTCTTTTGCGCAGCTACGATGACGGACGGATTGACACCATTGAGGTACTCTTCACCAGTTTCATCAATACCCTCAGGCAGGAACCCGAGCTCATCAGGCTTTTTCCCTTGAACGACCTCGACTCCATGACCAACAAGTTGCACGAGAGATTCGGCGAACTGGATCACGTCGCCCCCAAGGACAACCGGGAAATCATGATCGAGGACAGGAATACCGTTCTTGCCGAATTGGCAACCCTTTACCTCAAGCAGGAGATTTTTCAACTTGCGCTGGAAGCGCAAGCATCCGAGCACAGCGCCCGCATGGTAGCCATGAAGACGGCCACCGACAATGCAGGCAACCTGATCGATGACCTAACTCTCCAATACAACCGGGCCAGACAAGCGGCCATCACCCAAGAAATCCTGGAAATCTCGGCAGCATCATTTTCCGAGTAGATTACCCATAAACTTTTCATCATGGAAAACGAAAACTCTAAAGTCGGTAAAATCGTACAAGTCATCGGTGCCGTTGTGGACGCCGAATTCCCCCCAGGCTCGACCCCGGATATTTACGATGCTCTTGAAGTTCACTACAAGACTCCGAATTCGGATGAGAGTAGGAAACTCATCCTCGAAACGCAGCAGCACCTTGGCGACCACCGGGTAAGAACCGTGGCGATGTCATCCTCCGAGGGCCTTGTCAGGGGAACGGAAGTGATCAATACCGGAGCCCCCATTTCCGTACCGGTAGGGGAGAAGGTCCTTGGCCGAATCTTCAACGTAACGGGAGACACGGTAGACAACTTGGGTCCCTGCGGAAACGAAGAAACCCGTCCGATCCACCGTCAACCACCCACCTTGTTGGACCAAGACACGGAAGCCAACATCCTCGAAACCGGGATCAAGGTCATCGACTTGATTTGCCCCTTCATCAAGGGCGGCAAAGTCGGTGCCTTCGGAGGTGCCGGCGTAGGCAAGACGGTTGTCATCATGGAATTGATCAACAACATTGCCAAGGCCCACGGTGGTTATTCGGTCTTTGCCGGGGTAGGGGAGCGCTCCCGGGAAGGAAACGATCTTTATCAGGAAATGTCCGAAGCGGGCGTCATCAATCAGGAAGACATATCCAAATCCAAGGTGGCCCTCGTGTACGGTCAAATGAACGAACCCCCCGGAGCCCGCATGAGAGTAGCCCTCTCCGGTCTCTCCATGGCCGAATATTTCCGTGATGAGATGGGGCAGGACGTTCTTCTCTTCGTAGACAACATCTTCCGCTTCTCTCAAGCGGGATCGGAAGTGTCCGCTCTCCTTGGCCGCTCTCCTTCCGCAGTTGGTTACCAACCTACGCTTTCGGAGGAAATGGGTATTCTTCAGGAACGAATCACTTCGACCAAGAAAGGATCCATTACTTCATTCCAAGCCGTATACGTCCCTGCCGACGACTTGACGGACCCGGCGCCCGCCAACACCTTTGCCCACTTGGACTCGACCATCGTTCTCGAACGATCGATCGCAGAATTGGGTATCTACCCCGCGGTTGACCCCCTGTCATCGGTTTCCAACGCTCTATCTCCTGATATCGTGGGAGAAGAACACTTCAAAGTCGCCCGTGGCGTACAGGAAGTCCTTCAGTCCTACAAGGACCTTCAGGACATCATTGCGATCCTCGGACTTGACGAGTTGTCCCCCGAGCAAAAGCAAGTCGTTTTCCGGGCTCGAAAAATTCAAAAGTTCTTGTCCCAACCCTTCCACGTTGCGGAAGTCTTCACCGGGGTAGCCGGTCAATACGTCTCGGTCAAGGACACCATCCGCGGATTCAAGATGATTCTCGACGGGGAATTGGACGAGGTCGAGGAAAACGACTTCTACATGAAGGGTGGAATTGACGGCGTAATCGGAGAAGAAAAATCCTGATCAGCGACCCATGGCCGAATCGCAAATAAAGTTGGATATCGTCACCCCCGACGCAACCGTTTACTCGGAAACCGTCGAACACGTGGTGATTCCCACTTTAAATGGGAAGATCGACGTTTTTCAACATCACGTCCCCGTCATCGACAAACTTCAAGCCGGTGACCTCAAGATCAGAAAAGACGGAGTGGACGAGTTACTGGCCGTCGGTTCCGGTTTTGTTGAAATTTACTCTGAAAAGGTTTCCATCATTACCGACCAAGCCATCAAGATTGCCGAGGTCGACGAAGCCGAAATCGATGAAGCCGTCAAACGGGCCGACGAAGCCTTGAGCGAAGGAAGCAAAAGCAATATCGACGCAGCCCAGATGGAATTGCTTGAAGCCGCCGCCAAGTTCGAAAGAGCCCGTAAGCTCGCAAAAGGAAAAGCGCGCTGACCGAACGGAGTTGACCAAGGTCTTGGGTTAGCGCTATCCAATTGACCATGCGTGTCAAACCACAGGTTGTCGTTTGGTACAAGGTTTTCTGCGGAGCAATGGCTGCCGTCTACCTGCTCCTTACTTTTTTAGGAATATTTCTTGTAAGCGAAGGGGCACATGATGAGGAAGCTTTCATCAATGGTATATTCTGTATGCTCATGGGCCCACCTCTTGCCATCGCTTTTGGGCTTGGCATCTTTTGGGACGAGGAACCGTGGCATTGGATTTACGGTATTGTCCTGATTTGCTTCACCCTTACCAGTTGCTGTTGCTTTCCCGTATCCATCCCCCTCCTGATTTATTGGCTCAAGCCCGAAACCAAGTCTTACTTCAATCCGTAGAACGCAAGTTGGCCAAAGGCAAAGCCAGATAACCCCTTACTTTAGTCCCGCCAAAAGGGTTTAAAGAACCCGCATAAGGAGTTTAATTGCTCAGCGCCTTCAAAGGGGGAGCAAATTTCGTAAGGTTGATTCCTTCCACTGCGGATTCATATTCATCCATAGTGGGAATTCTGCCAAGGATAGCGGAAAGAACTACGACCGGGGTCGACGCGAGCAAGGATTCTCCCTTCTTGCGTTCGGAATCCTCCACCACTCTTCCCTGAAACAGACGTGTCGAAGTTGCCATCACAGTGTCACCTCTTTCGGCTTTTTCCTGATTTCCCATGCATAAGTTGCAGCCCGGTCTCTCGAGATACATCATGTTTTCATATTCTTCACGGGCCGTATTCTTGGGAGCGTCGTCATTGAAGACGAAACCGGAATATTTTTGCAACATGCTCCAATCCCCCTCTTCCTTCAATTCGTCGATGATGTTGTAAGTCGGGGCCGTGACCACAAGAGGAGCCTTGAACTCAACTTTGCCTTGTTCCTCCTCGAGGTTTTTAAGCATTTGGGAAACGATTTTCAGATCCCCCTTGTGAACCATGCATGACCCCACGAACCCGAGGTCTACTTTTTTCGTCCCTTCGTAATAGGAAACCGTTCGGATCGTATCGTGCGTATACCGCTTGGAGACATCCTCGTTATGGACGTCCGGATCAGCGATCATGGGCTCGACAATCTGATCCAGATCGACGACGAATTCCTCAAAATACTTGGCATTTGCATCCGGGGTCAAAGCCGGTTTCTCACCCGAGCTTATTTCGGCAATTCTCTGATCCGCAGTGTCGATCAGG
>JABGWD010000212.1 GCA_018645725.1 Opitutia bacterium | reverse complement strand
CATCGAAGCTCTGATCGGGGCTATTTTTCTGGATGGGGGAATGGAGGCAGCGCGGGATCGCTTGCTTGGCTGGATAGGCGACATGAGCAAGCTACTTGAGCAAACCCAAGTCAAGTTCAACCCCAAAGGACAACTTCAGGAACTCGTCCAGGCCAACCGGCCTCAAGATAAAATTCGGTATAAGCTCGAAAAGGAAAGCGGTCCTCCCCACCTCAGAACGTTCATCATCAAAGTTACGATCGGAGAAGAAGAATTTGGCAGGGGCGAAGGAAAGAGCAAAAAGGAAGCCGAGGAAGCAGCCGCCAAGGTGGCTTTGGAAGCATTTGAGCAAAGGGACGAAGTCCGACCCGATGCTGACTCCGGTTCGGCGTGAAACGGATCCTCGTCCCGCGGGTCGAAAACGCCAGGTTCGCCCCCTCTCTACCTGAATCGGCAACCTCGGCTTTGGCAGCCAACGAAATTCTGCGCCTTGGCAACCCCATTGCCATACTTTTGGAGGAAAGCCTACCGAAGGCCGAAGAATGGGCTGAGGATACGGCAGCCTTGATCGAGGAAATATCGTCTTCGGTTTTCATCGATTTCCAAACTTTCGACCACCCCCCACTTGACTCAAACCCCGATGCCTTTGAGCGCTCATGTGATCGCGCCGCAACTCTGTCCAGCCTCCTTGGGGCACAAAAAACGCAGGACGGGGACGACAAGAAAAACCTCATCCTGATTGCTGCCACCCCTGATTCGATTCTCGGCCCATGCCCACCTCCCGAAGATCGCAAAAAGTCGGAAATAGAAATTAGCCCGGGGACGCGACTGGATTTCGACGAATTTTGCCATTCATTGGCTCAAAACCTAGGTTATTCATCCGAGATCCTTTGCGAGGAACCAGGCCAATTTGCCATCAGAGGTGGCTTGGTCGACGTGTATCCTGTGAACGGTCGCGAACCCATTCGGATCGACTTCTTCGGCAATGAAGTGGAAGAAATCAGGTCGTTCGACCCGACAACCCAAAGAACGACGGGGCAACTCTCCGGCATCACCATAGCCTGTTGCGGACCAATTGATTCCCACGGACGAGAAGGAGAATTCTTTCGTTACCTGAAGGAAGGGGTGACCTGGGTTTTGCGTGAACCCGAAAAACTGGTCGCGCTCTACCCCTTGTGTTTCCATGAAGCGGAAAGAAAGAAAGACGGAAAAGCAAATTTTTCACTGTCCTGGGAAAGCAAAGGCAAAAATCACTTTGTCGGAACAAGCGAAATTAACGCCGGTTCGGGCATTTTCGAGAATTCAGAAGAGATGGATGCAAAAGTTTTCAATCTCAGCGACTTCCGGACTCCTCCCGATCATTCCTCAATCAACCTGGAAAGACTTGAAAATGAAAAATTCATTCGGACCAACTTCCTTTTCCACTTGCTGCAAAAACAAAAGGAAAAACATGAAGTCATCATCGCGGCGGGAGCAGATTCGGAAAGGAAAAGAATAATCGAAATAATCAAAGAGGAAAGCTCTCTTGAAAAACTCAAACCTCGCTTTCTTCCCATCGGACTGCGGGAAGGATTTTCGGCAAACCCGGGAAAGGCGAGCGATTGTTTTTCACTGCTCAAGAAAAACCCCGTGAAAGGTCTTGTCCTGGCCACGGCGCGAGAGATCCTGGGCAGGGAGAGAAGCAGGCGAACGCTTCGGACCAAGAAAGCCTTTGTTCGCAGAAAGGAGGTCGATCAAGCCCTGGACTTTTCCGAACTCGTGCAAGATGACTACCTCGTTCATCATCAACATGGAATATGCCTGTTCCGGCAACTGGGGAAGATTGAGGAAGAAAATCGTGAAGAAGAAGCAATCACCCTCGAATTCGCGGACGGAATACTTCTTCACGTCCCCTTGCAGGAATCACACTTGCTCTCACGTTACGTGGGCTTGCAGAAGGCAAAGCCAAAGTTGGCCAAACTTGGTGGCAAAGCGTGGGCAAAGACCAAGCAAGCCGCCGAATTGGCCGCCCTTGACCTGGCGGCCGACTTGCTGAGACTGCAAGCGACTAGGGAAACTCAAATGGGGTATGCCTTTGCCGCCGATGATCAATGGCAGAAAGAATTCGAGGATGCATTTCCTTTCACCGAAACCCCCGATCAACAAAAGGCAATCGATCAAACCAAGGTCGACATGGAAAAGGAAGAACCCATGGACCGTCTGGTTTGTGGAGACGTTGGCTTCGGGAAAACGGAGGTCGCCCTGAGAGCTGCGTTCAAGGCGGTGATGGACGGGAAGCAGGTAGTGCTCCTGGCCCCAACGACGATCTTGTGCCAACAACATCTCAATGTTTTCCGCGAACGGATGGCGGACTACCCGATTGAGATCGAAATGCTGACCCGCTTTCGTACCCCCGGGGAGCAGAAGAAAATTCTTCGATGCGCAAGAGACGGCACCATCGACATCCTCATAGGTACTCACAGAATACTCGGAAAGGATTTGATCCTTCATGACCTCGGCTTGTTAATCGTGGACGAGGAACAAAGGTTCGGCGTACAGCACAAGGAAACGATCAAGCGCCTGAGAATCAACGTCGACGTCCTTACCCTAAGTGCGACCCCAATCCCCAGGACTCTGTATTTTGCAATGGTCGGGGCCCGTGCCCTGAGCGCCATTGAAACACCCCCCGTCAACCGGCGCCCCATCCGGACCGAAGTAGCGAGAAACTCGCCCGAGGTAGTCAAGCGAGCGGTTGAGACGGAGATCCGGCGTGGCGGTCAGGTATTCTACCTCCACAACCGGGTGAAGACCATCGCTTCCGTCGCCCGCAAACTTCAGGCCCGCTTCCCCAGGATCCGCATCGCCATCGGGCACGGTCAAATGGAAGAGAACGAACTGGAAAAAGTGATGACGGAATTCGTCGCCGGAGATCACGACCTATTGGTATGCACGACCATCATCGAGTCCGGTCTGGATATCCCCAACTGCAACACCATCATAATAGAAGGCGCGGACAAGTTCGGCCTCTCCCAACTTTACCAACTGCGCGGACGGGTGGGACGGTTCAATCGCCAGGCATATGCCTACCTCCTTCTCAACGCGGGTCTCCCGGTGTCCGATCTGGCTCGCAAAAGACTTTCGGCCATTCGGCAAACCAACAATTTCGGGGCGGGATTCCGAATAGCCATCCGAGACCTCGAGCTTCGTGGCGCGGGAAACCTGCTCGGAAGCGAACAGAGCGGATACGTGGCAGGAATAGGTTTCGAATTGTACTGCAGGCTTTTGAAGGAAAGCGTCTCCCGACTCAAGGGGGACGATCTGAGTTTGCGTCTGAGCGCCACCGTCCGACTTGACTTCTTGGTCTCCGGGGAAACGGGAGACAAAGAAGGACCCGAACTGCAAAACGGAATTGAAATCGCTGGAGCCTTTCTGCCCGAAGATTACACTGCGGAACCAAGGTTGCGCATCGAAGGCTACCGAAGACTGTCGCGAATGCAAACCCTCGTGGAACTGGACGAATACGAGGAAGAACTTCGTGACCGGTTCGGCCCTCTCCCGAATGAGGTGAAAAACCTGCTTGCCGAAACCAAGATCAGATGCCTCTGCGAGGAAGCCGGATTTGATCAACTGGAAGTCAAGGGAAGCGAACTTTTTTGCCGGTTCGTCAGGAGAGCGAAGGACAAAGAAAAGAAATATCTCCGCATTGCCGGAAGAATTCCAAAACTTTCTGCCCGAAAACCACTTTTGAAGTTGAAGGAAACCATCCGTTTTTTAAAGATGAGATTGCATGGGAATAAAAACGATTAAAACTCTTTCTCGCAAATCCTTGTTTTTTGCGTCCGCCCTATCCTTGTCCGTCCATTGCCTCAACGCTGAATTGATCGAAATCAACCGGGTGATCGCCAAGGTGAATGACAGAATCGTCACCTGGGGGGAAATCGACAACGCGATGACTCGGTTGAATTTTTCCGACAAGGAAAAGAAAAAACGCACGACGGAATTCGTCGAGGGAAAGATCGACCGGTTGCTTTCCATCGCCGCTTTCAAGGAAAAAGGCATGGCTATTCCGGATACTTACGTCGAACAGGAATACAACAAACGCCTCATTCGCGACTTCAATGGCGACCGCAAGCTTTTCCGTGACTATCTGCGTAGCAATGGGCGTTCGCAGCTGGAGTTCAGAAAAGATTTGGAAGAGGAAATCATCTACAGTCACATGCTCTCGACCCGCAGGAAGCTAAAGGAGGAAATCAGCCCCGAGAAGGTCGAGGCGTATTACAATAAGCACGTCAACCTGTTCAAGACCGAAGAGAAGATTCGTTTGGGCGAAATTGCCTTTTCTCAAATTGCAGGGGAACCTCAGTCCGTGCTTCTTCAACAAGCCCGCAAAGTAGTGGAGGAATTCAAAAACGGGGTACCCTTCGAAAAGCTTGCTGCCAATAATGGCCAAAGCCCGTTCCGGGACAAAGCGGGGGATTGGGGCGTGATGGTATCGGAGAGAGAAATAAGAAACGACGAAATCAGAAAACGGGCTTTCTCCCTTAAAAAAGGCGAGATGTCCGAACCTTTCGTAGTCGAAACCTTGCAAAGACAAAAGGATGGGACGATTAAGAAATCAGGCAAGTTTGCCGTCTACCTCCTGATCGTCAGTGAGAAAAAAGTTTCAGGTCGGAAGCCCCTTGACGAAGTCCGGCAGGAAATCGAACGGACCCTTGCATCCGAATACGAAGCCCAAAGCCAACGTCAATGGCTTGGCCGGCTCAAGAAGGAAGCCTACGTTCGGATAACCTTGCCAAAATAAGTTTTTCTTCCGATCCCCCTCCCAACTCCCCCAATCCTCCCAATCAATGATCAAGGGCTCCGCCTGCCTAAACTCCCTGCGTAAACTAAACCCCCAAGACCGCCCCCAGGAACGACTTGAAAAGCTTGGGCCTGCCCCACTCACCGACCAGGAGTTGCTCGCCATGCTGATTCGCTCGGGGACAGCCCAAAGGGACGTTCTTGCCTTGGCCGATGACCTTGTCCGGCAAGCTGGTTCCCTGGCGGGGTTGTTGCGTTGGGACGTATCTGATTTCCGGAGGGTTCGGGGTATTGGCAAAGTGAAGGCGCTTCAACTGTCCACCTTTGTGGAAATTGCCAAACGAATGATGCGTGGGGAAAGAACCAAAAACCTGAGGTTCGAGACTCCCGACGTCGTGTGGGAATATCTTTACCCTGAAGTCCGTTCCGATTTGGTGGAAAGGGTTTGGGTTATGTGCCTCGACAGGAAGAACAAGTTGATTCGAGCCGAAGCAGTAACCTCGGGCACCGCTACGGGCAGCCTTGTCCATGCAAGAGAAGTGTTCCGTCCAGCGATTCGGCATGGTGCCACCGCCGTCATCATGGCGCACAATCATCCGAGTGGAGATCCGACTCCGAGTGCAGCCGACCTCCGTGTCACGAAGAAAATATGCAAGGCGGCCGAACATGTCGGAATCGATCTTCACGATCACGTCATACTGGGTGAGCTCGAGAACGATCCAAACGAAGTCGGATACTTTAGTTTTTCAGAAGCCGGCTTGCTTTAGGTCGGTTGATGGTTGCCAAATCCCGCGAATCGAGCAAAGCATTCAAACTATTTGAATTAAATTCTTTCCGAAAAGTTGACAAAACAGGCAAACTTGGATTATTTACATATTTATGAGGAAAAGGACAGCGACAATATCCTTGGCGATGCTTTGCATGTTTTGCTTTTTTGCAGGAGCGAAGCAAACCGGGAAGAAAGATGATTTCCGCCTGAGGCCTGCGATCGGGGGGGAGCAAAACGGTTGGTTTGATGCGGAAGGACTCCCCACCGCACTCAAAATCAATGACCAGTGGGTTCTGCCCAGAGGCGGAACCATGGAATGGTTGATGAAAAAAGGTTACGTTCCAGACTCCGAAAGAAAGAACGTCATGGTCCCGAATCCATTCGACAAACGGTACAAAGTACCCCGACGCATTTATTTGCCTTCCTTGGCAACGAGACCGGTTGATTTCATTAATACCGGAATCAGTCCTCGCTTTAAAAAATCAAACGACCCTTTTGAAGGCTTGGCGGATCCCATGAAAAGAAAATATGCCCCTTTGTCCGGAGCAGGAGCATCCCCTGGTCTTCCCGGTCAAAAAAATGAACTGGGCCCAGTGCTTGATCCCGAGGAAAATCTGCCCACCCTTGACGGCACCCCTTTTGCACCTCCCGCTCGCAAACCCGGACTGAACGTGACACCGAATCCGCTGGACGGGCCCAAGCCTTCTCCAAACCTGCCCGATCAAGATCCGTTTGCCGACGAATTGGACAACCCTGTCAATCCTCCCCGCCCTCCGGGAAAGAATCTGAACGAATTGCCAGGCAAACCAGTTGAAATTGTCCCCCTGAACGACAACCCCTTCATTCCGGTCAAACCGAACGCCTGAGCATTCCCTCCCTCTCGCCTGCCCCATTTTCTTGGGGAAGAGGCTTTTTCCTTTATTTTCTCCCCCACTAAGGTCAAGGTGTCAGTGATATGAAACCTTGTCTTACGCTATCGCTTGTTCCTTCCTTGCGCGGAGGCCCTTGGGTACTTTGGGATGACCTTGCGACGGGGATCCGAAAAACAGCCGAATTTGGGTTCTCCGCAATCGAGTTATTCACCGACGGACCCTCCGCAGGTGATCCCGGTGAGTTGAAACGCTTGCTGCAGGAAAACAACTTGCAACTTGGAGCTGTTGGTACGGGAGCGGGAAAAGTCATCAAGGGCCTAACCCTTACCGATCCCGATCCATCCATTCGCCAGGACGCCCGTACCTTCGTTGGTGAAATGATCGAATTCGGCGCGGAGCACGGAGCGCCAGCGATCATAGGTTCCATGCAGGGAAGTTCAAACGAAACGGCAAACCGCGAAGAATGCCTGAAATGGTTGGGAGATGCTCTTGAGGAATTGGGAGAAAAATCAAAGAATGCCGGAACTTTTCTTATTTACGAACCGCTGAATCGGTATGAAACCAATTTGTTCAATCGCTTTGGGGATGGATGCGAATTCCTGGATGGGCTGCAAACGACAGGCGTTTCTCTCCTGGCTGACCTTTTTCACATGAACATCGAGGAGCAAAATATAGCCCAGTCCCTCGTGGACGGAGCAAAACACGTGGGGCACGTCCACTTTGCAGACAGCAACCGCAGACCCGTAGGCTATGGGCACACCGAGATCGAACCGATTGCCCGGGCACTGACTGACATCGAATACGAAGGTTGCGTGTCCGCCGAAGCGTTCGATTGGCCCGATCCCGACACGGCGGCCCGGCAAACCATTGATTCCTACCACAAATATTTTTCCTGATTCACCGATATGCCGATGACCGCTCCCCCCAACGTTCTTTTCATCCTAACCGATCAACAACGCCATGATACCATTGCTGCATTAGGTCACCCGCACTGCATCACGCCCAACTTGGACAGGTTGGTCGAGGAAGGCGTCAGCTTCACTCAATGTCACGTTACCGCCCCCTCCTGCGCTCCTTCCCGGGCAAGCCTCTTTACCGGCCATTACCCACACACCACGGGGATTCTCAAGAATGCCGACAATTGGACCAGAAGTTGGATCGAAAACCTCGCGGATTCGGGTTACCACTGCGCTAACGTTGGGAAAATGCACACTTGGCCATTCACCACCCCCTGCGGGTTCCATGAACGTCAGGTGGTGGAAAACAAAGACCGTTTCCTCGAAGGAGCCGAATTCCAAGACGAATGGGAAAAACATTTGGAGGAAATTGGGGTGGAGAAGCAGAAAAGAATTCTTTACCGACAAAGACCGGACTACCGTGACTGCCTGGGAGCATTCTCTTGGGATCTGCCCGAAGACACCCATTCGGACGCCTTTACTGGAAACAGGGCGGTCAAGTGGCTCGAAGAATATGATGGGCAAAAACCCTTCTTCCTCGAAGTCGGCTTCCCCGGGCCCCATCCTCCCTATGACCCTCCCCCTCGGTTTCTCGATCTCTACGAGGACGTGGATGTTCCCGTCACACCCGTAACCAAGGAGGATTTGGACGGACAACCCAAAGCCTACAAGGGGATGCGGACGCACAATGTCGAAATCGATCACGATTCCGTCGTGCATCAATTGGAGCCGACAGAAGAAAACAGAATCCGGCAAAGAAAGCATTACTTGGCCAACGTCACTCTCATAGACGAGAAAGTCGGGCAAATAATGAAGACTCTCGAGGAGAAAGGCCTTCTCGAAAATACGATCGTAATTTTTTCAAGTGACCACGGAGACTGTCTCACCGATCACGGGCATAGCCAAAAGTGGACCATGTATGATGAAATCACGCGGGTTCCGCTCATCGTGCATTCTCCCTCGCGTTTTCAAGGAGGTCGGAAGATCGACGACCTCATCCAGCTTATGGACCTGGGACCTGCAATACTCGAAATGGCCGGTGCGGACTTTCCCGAAACAATGGAAGCTCAAAGCATTCTCCCCGCTCTTGAAGAAGATGCGTCGTGGACGGGTCGCGAATACGTCTATGCGGAGCAAGCGAAGGATCTTATTCTTACCGATACCGAGTTCATGACCATGGTTCGAAGCAAAGAGTGGAAATTGGTTCATTTTCTTGATGAAGAGGATGGGCAACTTTTTGATCTGGCAAAGGACCCGGGAGAAACCCAAAACCTCTGGAACGAACCCGAACATCTCGAAACGCGAAAAATGCTCTTGGACAATCTGCGCGAGTGGCGGATCCGCAGCCACTATGACAACGCCAATTGGGCAAACGACTGGCGATAACGTCAGGACCCTGAAATGACCACTGAATCCAAAGAGCGCCCCGAAGGAATTCGCGAAGCCCCTACCACCACAATTGGTATTTTGAGGAATATTGGCCCCGGAATGATCCTGGCCGGTTCGATCGTGGGTTCCGGCGAACTAATTGCCACAACCAGAACTGGAGCGGAGGCACATTTTGATTTTCTCTGGCTGATTATTTTAGGATGCGTCATCAAAGTGTTCGCCCAAATTGAACTTGGCCGTTACGCAATAACCAATGGCAAGACTACTTTGGCCGCCCTTAACGAAGTTCCGGGACCCATTATACGCTTCAATCTGGGCAAGCGAAAGATTCAAGCCAACTGGATCATTTGCTATTGGCTTTTGATGTTTGTTTCCATTCTAGGTCAACAGGGAGGAATTGTGGGTGGAGTGGGTCAAGCCATGGCCATAAGCATTCCCCTCACCGAAGAGGGGGAACTATATAACAAAAACATAGCCAGCAAAGTCAGCCTTGACGTCAAAAAAGCGGAGTTTGCAAACTTAGGGGTCGGCGATTTTGAAAAGGAAGGAAAATTCCTTCAAAAACAGATTGAAGTCATGACCTCCGAAATAGAGGCCATGGGAGAAGTACCCAAAGCCAATGACCATATCTATTGGTCTCTCATTTTAACCGTAGCGGCCATTTTTCTTTTGGTATGGGGGAAATTTTCCTTCATCGAAAGATTTTCCGTTTTCCTGGTTGCAGCCTTTACCGTCATAACCATAGCCAACCTCTTTGCCCTACAGAGCTATGACAAATGGGCCGTAACCATGGTAGAATTGAAACGAGGACTCTCCTTTGGCTTTCCGGAAGGAAACAAGCCCTTGATTACAGCCCTCGCAACTTTCGGGATTATCGGCGTAGGGGCATCGGAGCTTTTGGCCTATCCCTATTGGTGCTTGGAGAAAGGGTACGGCAAGTTTGTCGGGAAGCGTGATGAAAGCGAAAATTGGATTCGCAGGGCCAAAGGATGGATGCGAGTCATGCATTGGGACTCATGGGGTGCCATGATCGTCTATACCTTTTGCACCATTGCCTTTTATCTTTTGGGGGCTGCCGTATTGGGAAGATCAAACCTCATTCCGGAAGGCTCGGAGATGATCCAAACCCTTTCTGCCATGTACCAACCCGTTTTTGGAGACTTCGCCCAGAACCTCTTTCTGTTTGGTGCATTTGCCGTTCTGTTTTCCACTTTTTACGTAGCCATCGCGGCACAAAGTCGGCTCGCAGTAGATGTGGGCTCGGTTACGGGTATCGTAAAATTCAATGAACGAACCCGTTCAGTGGGACTCAAGTGGGCAGGCGTCATTCTCCCTTTGTTAAGCGTCCTTTGTTACGTATTTTTCCCCAAGCCAGTCGTCCTCGTTCTCATTGCCGGAACCCTGCAAGCAATCATGCTTCCCTTAATCGGTTTTGCAGTTCTGTACTTCCGCTACCAAAAGTGCGATGACCAACTCCGTCCCGGCAAAACATGGGACTTCTTCCTGTGGCTTTCCTTCGCCGCCTTCCTCGTAGTGGGAATTTACCAAGCCTATGCGAAACTATTCCTATGAAAACCAATAGACGCTCCATTATCAAATCAGTCGCAGCCACAACCCTCGTGGCAACCGGATTAACCGCCCCAGGCACTTCACGGGCTCAGGCTCCCAAGAAAAGAGCCAATCCCAAGTTTCGAATCAAGAAAGGACGCATCAAGCAATCCATCATGGGCTGGACCTTTAACCCGATGCCAACCCCCGAGCTGGCAAAGCTATGCAAGGAAATCGGACTTGTGGCAATGGAAGGAATTTCCCGCAAGCACTACCCTCTTGTCAAGAAACTAGGAATGGACGTCTCCTTGGTCGGAAGCCACGGATTCAAGAAAGGTCCGGTCAACCCGAAGAATCACGAAGAATGCATTGCCAAGCTTACCGAAGCCATCGAACTATGCGCAGAAGCCGGTTACAAAAGAGTGATCACCTTTACGGGCATGAAAGAACAAGGCATTGACGCAGATGAAGCGCAAAACAACTGCCTGGAATGCTGGAAAAAGGTCATTCCTTTGGCCGAGAAGAAAAATGTCACCCTTTGCTTGGAACACCTCAACTCAAGGGATGATTCTCATCCCATGAAGGGGCATCCGGGATACTTTGGCGACGACGTTGATCATTGCGTCAAAATGATCAATCAAATCGGTTCCCCCAGCTTCAAGCTCCTTTTCGACGTCTATCACGTTCAAGTCATGAACGGGGACGTAATCCGGCGCATCAGGGAGTACAAGGACGTAATCGGCCACTACCACACCGCAGGCAACCCTGGACGAGCAGAACTGGACGACGCCCAAGAAATCAATTATCCCGCCGTCATGCGAGCCATTCTGGAGACCGGCTACGAGGGTTACGTCGCTCAGGAGTTCATTCCGACATGGAAAGACAAGGGACTCGCCTTGCGACACGCGGCCGAAGTTTGTGATGCCTAGCGCTCCTCACCGAGAGCAAGACTCGCCACACAATTCATCGACCAAGGGTTCGGTCAAGCCCCATTCCGGTGGACTAGGCTCTTTTGCAGCAGGAGGGATAATGGCTCTTGCTTGCTTGATTGCCTTTGGCGAATTCACAATCGCCACCGACCTGTCCGCCAATCGAGACAGGCAACCCCAATCAATGACGGCAGTCCAAGTCAGGTGGACTCCCCCCCCTCCCCTGCCAATACATTTCACCGAAAAGCGCTTTGTCGAAGCCAATAGCGAAGTACCCGAGAACCCACCGGACGAGACCTCCAACTTTTCATTCAGGGACCAACAGTCCGCACAACCCGAACCATCCGCTTCCACTGCAACGGATGACACTCCGGAAGTGAAAGGCGAGGAAGAGACGGTCAAGATAGCGACCTCTTCGGAACAAACCCCAACAAACCAGACTCCCCCCGCTCAACCAAAAAACGAAAGCTTGCAAACCCCGGAAAACAATCTTCCTCCTCAGCAGGCAATCTCTTCGGAGACCGACCTGCAGGACGGAAAATCCGAAGAAGGCATCCATTTTCAAAAAAGCGAGGATGACGGGGAGAAAAGCAAGACTGTCCTCTTGGCTCAATCCACTGGCCAAAGCTTGGCCAATCAAAGCGATTCGGCTTTGACAGCACCAAGACAGCAACCCAGACCCAAACTCTCGCCCGAGTTAATACGGGGCCCACTCATGAAAAGTTCAACCACTGCTCACCGGATTGGGACCGTTGCCATAGAATGTCGCCTCCATCCTTACGGGGTTTATTTGCAGGAAATGCTGAAATCCATTGAGGAACAATGGCATCAACTCGCCACCGGATCGCTTCGGTTTCTACAGAAAGATCGCGTGCCAGGCGCCGTCACCTTTCGCTTCACTCTTCTGCCCACGGGAAAAATAGAGAAACTTACCAGACTGGATGCCGGAAAATCTTCCCTGCCCGCAGAATTGTGCAGGCAGGCAATTGCCTCACGCGTCCCCTTCGGAGCATGGACCAAGGAGATGATCAAGGACTTCGGGCAATCGGATGAAGTCACCATAAGCTTTCGCTACCGATGAACCCGGTTTGCTCCGATATCCCCATCGATCGGCAATGCCAGGTTATCGCAAGTCACGATGCTGGCATTTGGGCTTTTGAAAAAGCCCCTGGAGTCCTATCGCATCCCAACAAGGGAAATGGCGGCAAGCGGACCAGAAGTTTGCTTGACGCGGATTATGACAGCGAAGAGGAGGCCTATTTATGGAAAGACGAGCAAGGCAAGACAAACAAGATCTTCCTTCTGCATCGACTCGACTCACCTACCTCCGGCGTGATCCTTGGGGCATCAACGAAGAAACTGGCCAACTGCCTCAAGGATGCATTTGCCCAAAGAGAGGTAAGAAAGACCTACCATGCCATCGTCATTCCTTCAGGAAGGAATTTCGGAAATGAAACTTGGAAAGACAACTTGATCGAGAAAAGGGACAAAGGAAAGATCCGCGTTTCTCGCGGGAAGGGACCGACTGCAATAACAAAAGCCCATATGGAAAGGGAGAGGTCGGGACTTTATGGACTCAATCTGCTTAAACTCGTTCCGCAAACAGGCAGAACTCATCAACTTCGCGTACAATGCGCCTTGAGAAGAATGCCGATCCTGGGGGACAAGAGCTATGGTAACTTTTCACTGAATCGGAAATTTGCCCGGGCAGCCAAGATCGACCGTCTGTTCCTACATGCAACCAATATTAGTTTCTCCGTGGAATTCGAGGGGGAAAACCTCGATTTCACTGCGGAGGCGCCACTTCCCCGTTCTTTCGGAAAACTGCTCTCCTGAGGCCCCGACTGGCAATCAAACCGACCTGCCCGTATGAGGCAAACGAAGGATGGCGGAAATTTACTTCGATACCATTGGCAAAGAGCAAGATCATGAAATCAAGACAGTGAAAACAAATCCTGCGTAATCAAAACCTGCCAATCGAAAAAGGCTGACAGGGAAAGGCCAAAACGCCTAAAGGTCTATGCTTGCGCTGAAGAGCCAAACATGACTCTTGATTCTATCATATTCGTCATTCGCTGCAGTAAGAAAATATCGATAATCGAACTGCAATCCCCAATTTTCTCCGACACGATAAGCCACGCCCAGAAGAAAGTCATAAGCAAAACCAACGCCACTGAATTCTTCGCCTTTATCCAAATTCACAAACCCCATCCCCATCCCCAAGCCGGCACGAAGGTCAAAACGGTCACCAAGTTCTTTTTCCAGGATGACACGGGAAAAAAAGTTATGGATGCTAGCCTGCATTCCACCTGACGCATCAAAGCTGTTATAGGCATATTCGCCTTCCAGTCTTATGTTGCCAAAATCCTTCCCCGCTTGCAAACCGATCAAGATGCCCGAACCTGACTCATACGAAGTTTTGTCAAAGCCTCCGGTCGAAGCATTGGGGGTTCGGGTAGCAATGTCATCAGGGTAAATAAAACCAAGAAGGGGACCGAAGTAATAGCCCTTGTGACGGGAAGGAACGTCGGAATCGTAAAGTTTCGCATAGGCATCGTCCAAGTCTTCCTCTCCACCTGCACTGGAGTTTCCATCGGAACCAGAAGCATCAATCTGATTCGGATCGGCCACAAGATCGTCGAGGGAGGGTGGCGTAGGAACCTCCCTGACCGCTTCACCGACGACAGGATCATTGAATTCCGGCACGGGTACGTAAGGGGCTTCGGGAACAGGAACAGGAACAGGAACAGGAACAGGGGGCGAAACCGGAACAGGAACTTTTGGGACCGGAGGCGGCAAGTCGAAATTTGTTCGCGGAACGGGATTTTTCGAAAGCAGGCGAGTGACTTGAGCCTCATGTATAGAAACCCTGGCCAACAAGTCGGCAAGCCTGTCACGCCTGAGCTCTAGCTCTGTCGAGGAAGGCTGGCCACAGACCCAACTGGTTGAAAAAAGGCAAGCCAACACAAGGAATTTCGAAAGGGATCTAATCATACAAAATAAACGGTTAGATACATACTTGGTTTTTTTCCCATAAATGTGAAGAAAGAAATCCGGGCAAAAAAAAGCGCCGGGCGGTAGATTGGCGGGAACCGCCCGGCGCGGGTGTGGTGGATGGGAAATAAAGTTATTAACAATGGATGTATTTTTTAGTCAATGCAATATAAATTTTCATTCGTCCGAATGAAAAGTTGATTGCCGGCAATGGCGATCGAAGACCTGGTGTTATCATCGTAAGTCCCCCCCATCTTGGCCAGATGAAGGACTTCTCCATCTTTTGCCGAGATCACGAGGACCTCGGCATTGTGGTTCATTGTATAGATCTTGCCATCTCCGCCAGTCGGGGAAGAACGCCACTTGTACTTGCCGGGCAACGTAATGCTCCATTCGACATTGCCTGTCTTGGGGTCAACGCGGGACAAGCTTTTTCTCAGATCGCTCAAGATGAAAAATTTTCCATCATAATAAAGAGGTGTCGGCACGTCCGAGGTCAACGTTCCGTTGCTCGCCGTGTCCCAGACCAAACCGCTTTTGCCTTCATGAGTTCCCTTCAAACCAAGTCTTGCGGCAAAAACAGGCGCTTTCTTGGGGGCGCATGCAAGAATGACACCGGAGCCGACGACCGGGGAAGGAACCAACCTCCACCATTCCTGCTTATGGTTCGGATTCCAAGTGCCCCAACGCCAAATTTCCTTCCCGGTGCTCGGATCATGACCGGTCAACACGTCTCCTCCCGCTACGATCAACTGTCCTTCGTGAGGAATAATGGTCCCGAATGATTCGAGAGACTCTTTCTTTGCATTCGATGACCTCGTGTGTCGCCAAATGGTTTTTCCATTCGATGGATCCATGCAGAGCAAGTAGGAAGGCGAATTCGGCTTCCCTCGCCCATGAACCATTTCGTTACGCTGCAGTACGGGAAGATACAATCTTCCTTCATGCAGAGTCGGAGATGAGGAAAAAGTCCACTGGAAACAAAAATCACCGTAATCTTTCTGAATGTTTCTCCTCCATTCCTCTTTGCCATCGAACCCGTAGGAGACAAGGTCGCCATTACCGAAAAAGAAAACCACCCGCTCGCCATCGGTCACAGCCGACGGGCTCGCATAATTTGATTTTGAATCAAGCATGTAGTCGGCGCCGTCCCCACTGCCCGGGCGGTAACCACTCCCCGCCTCCCTTTTCCACAGAAGGTCTCCGCTCTTCCTGTCAAAACACATGGCAAGCAGGGTTCCCCTTCCCTTTTGCTTCGGTTGCTTGAACTGCTGGACGGAACTTACGAAAACATAGTTGTTGAAAATGATTGGGGTAGCGGCGGAAGAACCAGGCAAAAGAGCTTTCCATTTGCATCTCTTGTCCTCGTCGAATTTAGTCGGAAGCGTGCGTGCGCCCGAATCATTCGGCGACGAACCGTTATAAAAAGGACCACGCCAATTCATCCAATTCCCCTCATGGGAATCCCCGGACTCGGATTTGCTTTGAGCAGGAATGCTGCAAATCGACAAAACGAAAACGACGAGAGAGAAAAAACGGGTATTGGCATAGGAATATCTCATCCCCAAAACATAAGTCCGCCACCATGCTGCTTCGAGCATAAAATATCGAGTAAGTCGAAAATACCCCTTGGATGAAGGAGTGGACGATCTGCTCGAAGAGAACCAATTCGAGAAAAAAAAGGACGGTAACGAAAAGGCACTCCCGTTGCTGACCAAACGGCCACTCACTCCAATGCCCGTGGCAAAGCAACAAGACGAAACCATTGAGGCGCAAAGAGATCCCCGCTTAACTTTCAGGCAAAACTCAAACTATGTCTTCAGTCTCGTTAAGCTGCTTGTCGGTGGAGTTGGGTTGATTGTCCCTCAAATCATCTTCCAACCAATCAACGACTTTCTCCATGTTTTCCGGCGTCAAATCGCCAGAGAGAGATTTTGGCAAACCAAATTCTTCAACAAAGTCCCGATCGATTTCTTCATCCAATGCATTCTCATCGCGTCTCCTGCTCTCCTTGAAGACGAAATAGGCGAGAAGGAAGGAGCCAAGGAAAATCAGGACGGGAATGACGACATCCATATCACGAGTCAAGTCGTTCTGATTGAAAGAGAGATGAAAAATCCATCGATAGAGTTAAGTCAAAAAAAAGATTTCGCTGGCGAGTGAATGAAACATGCCGCAGGAGCTAGGTTTGACGGCCGGGACAATCATCCCTGAAATCAAGGTTCCGGCGAGGAATCGACCTTCCACGCACGGACTTCCCGGGCAAGAAAATCACACAACTCCGAAAGAGCTTGGCTCAGGGCCAAAACCTCAAGACTCGAGTCCCGCGCATCTTCGGACTCGGCAAAGTCCACCTGTGTGGAAAAGGGAACGTGCTTTACGTTGTTAGCGGAAGACACGTCACACAAAACGTCGAGAAGAACGGTCTTGGCATCAACTCGCTCGAAACGCTGAACGGCAATCCCCAATTCGAACATGCAGGATGGCTTTTTCCTGTGAGGAGAGACCGAGTAGCTCAAAGCGTTAAGCCTCTTGCTCAAGTTAAGACCCAACACCCGGGCGACCCCCTCCTCCAAGGGCTCTCCCCAACGATCGTTTTCGGTGAACTCGATCAAACCCTGCTTGGGACGTGAGACCAATCGGGTTTCCTGGAGGTAAGTGGGCAATTCGACCTGACGCACGTAAAAAGAAATCCGATCCGCCCCTGAAGTTTCGTTTCGATCCGATTGCAATTCCGAGAGAAGATGGTAGGTCGGTTCGACGTGATTGGATTCGGGAATCACGCAGGAGGCAAAAAACAAGACCGAAGAGAAAAGAAAAATGCAAGTTGCTTTGTAAATTTTCATTCTTGAGGTTTTGGTTTGCCCCGGAGAAAGGCTTGGGGGTTTCTCTCCAAAAGGTCGGCCAGGCGCTTGAGTGACTTTGCCATGGCCGCAATCTCCCGCAGCGTGTCCGAAAAACCGAACCGGAAATCCGAGGAGGGATCCAGCATTTTTTTCAACCGGACGGAAACTTCGGAAATTTCGGCAAAAGCCGCCTTGGCCTCAACGGAGGTCTCGGTCAGGCTTGGCCCAAGAGGGACATAGGCCTTGGAAAAATCCTTGAGGAAATTCTGAATTTCGGCGTTCGTATCGGAGAAATCACTTCCCATCGTCAGGATGTCGAGATTGCCGAGTTTTTCAGTGGCCGTTTCCATTAGGTCGCTCATCTGCTTGCTTAACTTTTCCAAATTGATGCTCTCGCTCAGTTCGGCAAAAATAGAGTCCTTGGTTCTTATCTCGACGAAACCGTAAAGCATATTTGGGGTTTCCGGATCGTCCCCGGGATCGTTTTCGGTCGTAAGGTTTACATAAAGAATTCCCGTCACGAAACTTTCCTGAATCAACTGACCCATCAATCGGGGAATCAATTCCTTTTTGAATTTTCCATCCTCATCGAAAATCTCGTTTTTTTGCTCAACCATATGCCTCAAGACCAACTTTCGGTTGATTTCAACTTGAACGGGAACCGGTCCTTTCTCGATGGCATCCCCGATAAAGAACCGCTCCACCCGACCGATGCGGACTCCGTTCAGGGTCACCTTCCCCCCCTCGTGCAAACCGTAAACGTTTTCATGAAAAACCAAAACGAAACGCTCGTTCTCGTCGCGCAAGGATGAGAACCCTCCCGTAAACACGGTAAAGCCCAAAAGAAGGACAAGCGCACCCACTGAAAAAATGCCGACCAGCGCATGATTGCTACGATTCTTCACAACATAAGATAAAAGTCTAGTTCGGCGACGGTTTCAACATCAGAGTTATCAGGAGGACGAATCACGACTCAAAAATGACCTGACGTGATCGTGTTCACTATTATCGAGAAGCCATGCGGGGCTTCCTTGCTGCAGCAGGGTCTTGCTTTTCGCATCCAGGAAGATCGAGTCGTCGGCAATCTCAAAAATACTTGCCAATTCGTGACTCACGACGACAAACGTGATCCCAAGGCTCTCCTTCAACTCGTTAATCAGGTCATCCAACCTTCGGGAGGACAGAGGGTCAAGCCCAGCGGAAGGCTCATCGAAAAACAAAATTTGCGGGTCAAGGGCCATGGCCCGGGCCAATCCGGCGCGTTTCTTCATTCCTCCGCTCAATTGGGAAGGATAAAATTCCTCGTATCCGGAAAGTCCGACCAATCCGAGCTTATACTCCGCAACACGAGCTATTTCCGAGTCAGACAACTCAGTGTAAGTTTCGAGCGGAAGGGACACGTTCTCGAGCAAATTCATCGCACTCCAAAGGGCTCCCCCTTGAAAAAGAACGCCAACCCCCCGAAGAATCGCCTCACTGTCCTCCTGACTTGAAGCCCAAAGATTGCTCGAGCCAAAAAACACTTCCCCTCCGGACGGTTCAAGCAAACCAACCAAAGATTTCAACAAAGTGCTTTTCCCACATCCACTGCCCCCCATTACAACAAGACAACTACCGTCCTGAACTTCAAAACTGACTCCGCTCAAGACCTCATAGTCCCCATAACTCAAATCCAGGTTTTCGACCCGCAAAACCGGTGACTGGCTTGATCCGTTCGTCATCACCTTAAGTCCAAGTAGCTGAAAGCCATCTCAAAAAGAGCATCCGCAACCACGATAAGCGTGACGCTCGTGACAACGGCCGAGGTTACGGATCGACCGAGGGAAGCGGAATCTTTGCCGCTTGCCAATCCCTTGTAGCAACCAACCAAGCCGATAATCAAACCAAAGACCAGACTTTTGACGAGCCCCGAATAAACCTCCCACATCCCCCCCAAGGCGGTTTGCGTTTGTTCAAAATAATGCAGCATGGAGAAATCCATCACTTGCGTCCCCACGGCCAATCCACCCAAAATCCCCACCATGTCGGCATAAAGAGTTAACAAGGGGATCATCAGAAGAAGTCCAATCGTTCGCGGAAGCACGAGAAATTGCATGGGAGAGATCCCAAACGTCCGCAAAGAATCGATTTCCTCGTTTAGTTTCATACTTCCCAATTCGGCTGCAAACGCAGCGCCGGTTCTCCCCGCCATGACAATGGCAACCATCAAGGCTCCCATTTCGCGGACCATTGCCAGGCAAACCAAATCGGCCACGTAAATCTTGGCATTGAATTTCTCGAGTTGCACGCTCCCCACGAAAGCCATGGTCAAGCCCGTAAGAAAACTGATTAAAGTCACGATCGGCAGAGCGGATGCCCCACAGGACCTGCAAACACCGAACAAATCCCTCACGCGCATGCAGGATTTGCCACCAATCGCCGATACGAAACCCGAGATCCATTCCCCAAAAAAAGCGACGACTCCCTTGGCTCGATCCCTAAAACGAACGATTTCTGTCTCCAAGTAGTCGAGGCTCCGGTTTAAGTTAAACTCGCTTCTTTGCTTCCCAGCCCTTTTACCTATACTCAGGCTCAGCAACCGGGCGATGCCCTTCGGCAAACCCGCCGTATCGAATTCCTTCTTAAGTTCTTCAATATCATGCCGGCATTGATTCAAAAACACGAGCAGGGCAGAATCCCATTCCCCCAATTCAACTGCAGAAAACCTGAAGGAGGAGGCAGTCGGATTGGCGGAAAGAAAACGCTTCCATTCGGCATGAGCAAAGCGAACTTCATCACTCTCCAATGACCAGTTGCCCCGAAGGGAGCAAAGGCAATCTTCGCCTTCTCTCTGAAAGCGAACGCAACGGATGGTCGTTTCTCCTTGTTTCTTGATTAGGCTTCCTTTGTCTGACATTTCTAACGAATCAATCCCAATAACAACTTAATTCCATCCTAAGGACAATGCCAATACGAGCAATCTTGTTTGATCTGGACGGTACGCTCATCGATCAATTCGAAGCAATCCACCGTGCCTTTGAACGCGTCTTGAGTCAAATGGGCTACCCCAAGCCGAGCTACGAAACGGTCAAGCGATCGGTCGGCGGCGCGTCGCTGGCGACCATGACAAAACTCATCGGACCCGAGCGGGCTGAGGAAGCGGTTGAAATTCTCAGGCCAATATTCGAGGAAGAAATGCTACTCGGCCTCAAAGCTCTTCCCGGATCCCGTGAAATCCTTTCTTTTTGCAAGCAACATGGGGTCAAGGCTGCCGTTCTTACCAACAAACACGGCCCACACGCACGAGCCGCCTGTGACCATCTGCTTTTCTCGAAATTCCTCTCTTTCACTCTGGGCGCCGATGATACGGAGTGGAAAAAACCCGATCCAAGGCTCACCATGCATGCCTTGGAGAAATTGAACGGCAAACCCGAGGAGACCTTGTATCTCGGAGATTCTCCCTACGACTACGAGACAGCAATCCAAGCGGGATTGAAATGCATCCTCGTGTCAACCGGCACTCATTCCATGACAGAAATCAGGGCAATAGCTCCCGGTTCTGCTCATGCGAACCTGGACGAAGTCATGCAGGATGTCCTGCCTTCGCTGATCAAATCCCAATAAAACCGAAAAATAGAAACCTCCGTGTTCTTAGTCTGCTGATAATCAAAGGCATCCATTGCTGTTTGACTATTCGGGTAAAATTGGTCATTTTGAAATGACCCTATTATGAAAACAAAGCCCCAAGATGGTGCCCGCTCGGTCTTTGTCAAGTCTTGTGCGGACAAGATGGACTTGACCGATGCGATAGAAAGATACAAGAGCAATGCCGCCCCCCCAAGAATTGGCATTACCTTCGTCGGATCGGAAGCGGAATTCGAGGAACTCTCGAACCTGCCGACAAACAACTCCCATCAGGCAAGGTATTGCTCGTCCCTTGGCCTTCTTCTGCGGTCTGGGCTTTATCAGGAAAGCAACCTATTCGTGCTCGCAGGCCCGACGCATATTGCGGAACAAGCCGACGTCGAACAAATTCTGGCAGCAAGAAGCGATGCAAAAATCAAAGTTGTCGTACTGCCCGAAGGCACGGTAACCGAATCGGCTCGCGCCATTGACTCCGCCGTTGAAGAAATTGAACTTTGGGCTGCTAAAAAAAGCATCACGAACGATATCCTGAAGCGATCGCCGAAGCTTGCGGCAAACGAAGGAGACGAGAGGTTCCCCACTAAGACAACCCCCCTTTCCGAGCTGCAGTCAGAGCAAACCAAAGAGGCCTTGAGCGAAGATCAATTCAAGGAGCTCATCGCATACAAACTGAACGAACATTTGGAGTCTTCTCCGGAAAACATTCTCTCCAAGGCCATCGACATCATCAAGCGCTAGAGCAAGGACTGCAAGAATTGCGATGGCGCGCTCCAAAACACCGACTGCCGCGATTACCCAAAGCCCTTCTGACATTGAAGAAGGAATGAAAGACAAGAGGACTCCGTGGTCTTTCCGGGCGAGGTTCTTGCTTTCCACGATTATTGCGACCTTGGTGATTCCGACGATAGCCGCAGTCATTTTCTTTCAGGGGGAATTGTCCTCCACCAAGGATTTGATTCTTAACGACTCGATCAATTTGGCCGAAAACATTGCCAAACAGCTATACCCTACGCTCGCATTCGAGGACTTGGAAACAGCGAAGGATGAACTCGAAGGGCTTCAAAACAATCCCCAGATAAATAACTCGAGCATCTGGAAAAAAGTCGAGGGTTCGCCAGATGGCGATTTCGAATTGTTTTGCTCGACAAGGGAAGAAAGCGTGCCGCAAAAGTTTTCCTTTTCCAAGAATGGCGAAACCTGGACGGATTCGGATTTGATTATCGTCAGATCAATACAATCCTCTGATGACGAACAACCCATTGGAAAAATCGTGATCGAGCGATCTCTCGCTCACTTGGAGTACAAGAAGAGCCAATTCAAGCGATTGGGTTTCACTTCCTGGGCTTTCATGATCATCCTCATACTTTGCGTTACCATTTGGTATCAAAACACCCTGACCCGCCCCCTTCAAGAACTCACAAACGTGGCGGAAAAGATATCCACTGAAAGCAACTACAGCCTGAGAGCAAAGAAAATAAGCGCCGATGAATTCGGCAAACTGACTGACCTTTTCAATGAAATGCTCGATTCAATCAATGACAGCAACGAGAAACTACTCATCGCCAATCTGGATATGGAGCAAAGAGTTCAAGACAGAACCAAGCAGCTAACCCTGATCAACGAAAAGTTGCTTTCCGAGATCAAGGAACGGGAAAGAGCGAACAAGGAATTGATCGAAACACGGGACAAACTAAGCAAGCAGGAAAAATTGGCTAGCGTTGGGCAAGTTTCATCCAACATAGCCCACGAGCTAAGAAATCCGATGGCTGCGATAAGAAACTCGACCTATTTCCTCAGGCTCAAGAACAAGGGTGACGACAAATCGTCCCATCATCTCGAAATCATCGACAGGGAGCTTTCGCGTTCGGATGAAGTCATTCAAAGATTGCTCCAACTCACCAAAGGCGGTACCATCAAGAAAGAACTGATCGACTTGAGGGAATTGGCGAAAGAGGCGATGACCTACTCGAACGTCACTGGGGACGCGACTCTCTCCATAAAGTTCAGTCCGAAATACTTCCCCGTCAATCTCGACCGAATTTTGTTCAGGCAAGTCCTCTACAATCTTTTCATTAACGCCATACAAGCTATGCCGAATGGAGGAGAGATACGCATGGATCTTCGCAAACTTGAAAACGGACGAATTCTGCTTTGTGTCTCGGATCAAGGGGTTGGAATCGAAGAGATGGTCATGAAAAAGATTTTCGAACCGCTTTTCACCAACAAGAATGAAGGCGTAGGGCTTGGTTTGTCCCTCTGTCGTGAACTTGTCACAAGGCACGGAGGTTCGATAATGGCAAAAAGCTCTCCCAATCAAGGAACCACGATCGAAATCGAACTTCCGGGTGAGAATTCCGTGGCGCAAAAGGAAGAGCGCGTGTAATAAACTCTCAAAAGATGATAAAAGAAGTAAAAAAAACCACCATTCTCGTCGTTGACGATCACCCCGCCATTAGATCGACCATGTTGGACATATTGAGCGAGGAAGGGTTTTCTGCGGATCAGGCAACCAATGGAGCAGAGGCTTTGACCAAGTGCCAAGCCAACGAATTCGACTTCGTCCTAATGGACGTTCAAATGCCTGAACTAAACGGAATCGAAGTGCTGAGCAAGATCAGGAAAAGCAAGCAAACCAAGTCTCGGTTCATTTTCTTCAGCGCTTATTCCGTGCCGGAATTGGAAGAACAAGCTCTCGCTTTGGGAAGCTATGCTTTTCTCCGGAAACCGATCAAAGTCGAAAAGATCCTCAGCTTGATACGGGACAAGAGAGGGATTCCCATTCTCGTCCACCTGGAAGACGACCACATGAGAACCTGCCTTGGAAACCTACTCAAGAATCAAGGCTACCAGGTAATTGAAACGAAGGACATGGACAATGCCTTGATCCAACTTCGGCAAATCGATTACGCTTTCTTGATCTTTGACTCCGATTCCCCCGGGTTGGAGCAAGAAGCCCTCACCTCAACCATCAGGTCACTCAAGAGCGAAACAATCTGCATAACGACAAATGAGGACGAAAAAGCAAGTGAAGTCATCGACAAAATCAGTTTTCTAAGCGAGCAAAAAGCAAAAACCGGCCGAAACTACGAAATTTGATGCCCGGGAAACCAAGCGAATGCTTTTGCGCATTCCCACAATAAAGCTGGGGATTGCGGATGCCGATCAGGGAAAGGTAACGTAAAGGTGCGACCCCTCGGGCAAAAGGTCAAAAAGTTCCAAAATTTCTTCGTTGCTCATTTGAAGACAACCTGAACTCGCAGGCGTACCCAGCCTTTCTTCGTGGTTCGTGCCATGGACGTATACGTACCGATCGTAAGTATCGACTTCCCCACCCAAGTTAACGCCCTCCTGCAAGCCTCTGAGTCGCAGAATTCTCGTGGTGATCAAGTTCTTTTCTCGTTTCTCTTCAGCACACTCCAAGTAGGTCGCCCCAATGGAAACCCTGCCCTCGAAGACAGTGCCCAGTTTCTCGCCCTCCCCTATTTTCCGACACACGCAATGGAGCCCCGAAGGGGTGCCGAGGGAGCCCTCTACGCAGGATGGTTTTCGCTTAGAACTTGACATAATATAATCTTTAACGCTTTTCCCATGTAGAAAATGATTTATCTTCTGCTGACGGAGGGATGCAATCAGAACGTGATCCGTCGGCATTAGCCTCAAGGAATTCACCACTCCCAAATACTCGGAATACAAAATATCTAAGTCCATTGAAAAAATATCGTATAGGAATCGTAGGGGCAACGGGTGCCGTTGGCCAAGAAATTATTCGCTTACTCGAACAAAGAGAATTCCCCATTGCAGAAGCCCGCCTCCTTGCCTCCGTAAAATCGGCAGGAAGAGAAATCCAGGCATGCGGAAACTTGGAAGTCGTCCGAGAAACAACACCCGATTCATTCAAGGGCCTGGATATTGCGATTTTCAGCGCCGGCTCGCAAAACTCCGTTCAATTTGCCGAGGTTGCCCGCCGCCAAGGGTGCGTGGTCATCGACAATAGTTCCGCCTTCCGCATGGATGCCGACGTACCTTTGATCATCCCTGAGATCAATGGAGACGAAATCGAAAAACACCGTGGAATCATCGCGAACCCGAATTGCTCCACAGCCGTTGCCTTGATGGGACTAAACCCCCTGCACAAACGGTTCGGGCTAAAGAGATTCATCGCATCCACTTATCAGGCGGTATCAGGCGCCGGCGCGGCCGGAGTAGAGGAATTGGACCAACAAACAAGAGCTGCGCTCGGAGAAGAAACGGCAGACCCCAAAGGCGACTCGATTTTCCCTCACCCCATCGCCTACAACTTGATACCTCACATCGATGACTTCCGGGAAGACGGTTACACGAAGGAAGAATTGAAAATGAGAAACGAGAGCAGAAAGATTCTCAATCTCCCCTCTTTGGAAATTTCCTGTACTTGCGTACGCGTTCCCGTTTACAGGGCGCACTCCATCTCCATCAATGCGGAGTTCGAATCAACCGTCAACGTCCCTGACGCAAGAGATGCATTGGAGAGTTCCCCCGGGGTTGAGCTTTGGGATCTGCCGAATGCCAAAAGGTATCCCATGCCCATCGACTATACCGAGAAGGAAGCTTGTGGAGTCGGCCGGATCCGGGTCGATCACGCATTGAAAAACGGATTGGCCATTTGGGTAGTCGGTGACCAATTGTGGAAAGGCGCGGCTCTGAACGCATTGCAAATCGCGGAAGTTCTCGTCGAACGCAAATGCCTCAGGTTCATGTAGCGTTTTTTTGGCAAAGGAAATGCTACAAGTTATGCATGGATCCAATCATAGCAGGAGGACTCGTATCGGCAGGCAAAAACTTACTGGACGGAATATCCAACCAACTTACTTCGAAAAAGGCAGTTGAATCTCAAGGGCGAATTTCCTTCCCCGCCGAGTTAGGGAAAGCATCCGGACAAGACGCTCCGAAGCCCTTTTCCGACAGCAAGTCGGCACGCTCGGCCCTGTTGGAGAACCCCCAAGTCTCATCCTTTGTGGAGAGAAACGAAAACTCCCAAATTTACCTCGAGAAAAGAGCGGACGGTTCCGTTCAATTCCTCTCATCCTCGGGGGAAACTCTTGTGTTACCGAAGGAATCGGAGGCATGCAAGCAGGCTATCAATTACTTCGACCTTTGCTTGGAAGAAAAGAGCAACCTCAGCGAATTTCGGCCCAATGCCGTTCTTTTCGATGCCTAATCCTTGATTTTGGCTAATTATGGAAAAGGGCGATTCAGGGACTGATCGTCGCCTTCCCCCGGACCAAAACAGTCCTCTTTCTGATTTCTTGCTGATTGAAAGAATCAATCAGTGCCCGAAATTGGCCTCACTGAAGAGTATCAACGAAACCCTGAACGACCTTCTTGATTCGGATGTCAGCTTTGTTGCGCAAATTGCCGAAGTCATCCGCCTTGATCCATCCCTGACCACGCGCGTCCTCGATTTGGTCAATTCCATATTCTTCGGAAGCAAGGACGAAAAACGCATTTCCGGTGTTGAGGAGGCATCCATATTCCTTGGGTTGAACCGAATCAGGGAACTGATCTCCGCCACCCCGATTATCGAGGATATCATGGAACTGGGAAAAGGTTCCCAAACCTTCCCTTGGACTGACTTTTGGCGGCACAGTATCGGATGCGCAATCCTGACCAGAGAAATTCTTTCGCTAACGGACGAGGAATTCGAGGATGAATCGGATTACGTAGCCGGTCTCCTGCACAACTTGGGGAAACTGATCTTGGCCATCACCTTTCCCGAGCTTTTCGAAAAAGTGTACCAAAAGACACATCGCCACGCAAAAGACTTTCTTGGCATGGAAAGAACAACAGTGGGTTGGGATCACGCAAAAATCGGAGCCTACTACCTTTGGAACCACCATATCTCCGATGACATAGTGGATGCAGTGCACTGGCATCACGAACCATTACGTTCGGAAAGCCATCAAAAACTTGCCGGCGCCATCCAGGTGGCGGACTTCATTACTTCGGGAATGGGGGTTGCGGGATTGGTCAGGCAATCTTCCCCAATCGCAAAATCACACGGCGAACTGGATGGGTGGAAAATTCTTTTCGAAGACAAAAGCTCTCAGGAAATGGAAACCATAGAGCACGAATTAAACGACACCGTAGAGAGAATTTCGCAAACTCTTCACGGAATCTTGTGAAAGGGAAACGCAACCCTATAACCTGACCCACTGATCTTCCCGGGCGGCCTTGGCAACCTTCATCGCTCCAATCGCGACAAAAGGCTTAACCTCGCGTGAAGAAATGCGTACTTCGGGATCTTCGTAACCGTCATCAAGCAGGAGACGTTGCAATTCTTGGTCTATGTTCCTGATGCGACTGCCTCCACCGGTTAACACAATGTTTTGCAAAAGAGAGAAGACGGAGAGCGGAGAGGCCATCGCTATAACCTTTGTCACGGACTCGAAAATCTCCTGAACAAGTTCGTTGCAGGCCGAGCCCACTTGCTTGCCTATTTCGATTTTGCGGGGCTTCCCGCCAACCGGCACCTTGACTCGCGCTCCGGACTCGCTTTCCCCGGCATAGGAATAGGCCTCCTTGTAGCTTCGAATCATGGACAAGGGCACGTCGACCTCCGGATACGCTTCCCGTATCGCCTTGTCCAGGATCACGTCCACCTCATTCCCGGCAAAAGGGATGCTCATCAAATCCTCGGGCTTGGGAAAGTAACCCTGCACGATGCAAAAATCGGTTGTGCCTGCCCCGATATCGATGAAGAGCGAATTGCTGACGGGGTCCTGGTAGTCAGGGTCACCCAATCTTTCCTCGTCCCTCATGCCGAGGGCAGCAAGAAAAGGTTCGGGTATGAAAAGAATCCCATCAAAGGCTCCTTTGGCAGCCTTCTTCAAGTTTTCCTTGGCTTCGCCATCGGCGACGGCCGGGATACCTACCACGCAAAGAACCTCCCTTTTTCTCTCGGGATCTATTTTGTCACGCAGATAAGTCAGAAAGGATCTGGCGGCATCAATATCGCACACCACGCCATCGCTCAAGGGATTGACCAACCGCAGATGCAATTCGTTTGAGATCGCCTCATCCCCATGCAGCATGGAGGAGTTTCCGGGCAATATGCCGGAAAGGATTCCGTCCTCAGGGTAACCGACCACAGTCGGCACAAGTTCCCCGGGAACCTCCTCCGAGCCCGGCTTGGTCAACTTGGTTACGAAACACGACTGCAACGTACCCAAGTCCAAGCCTACGTACATTTTCCTCTTTTTGTCTCCCGTAGGCGTGGAAGAAGCGGGTGACGGCTCGGAAGCCTCCTGATCGTGTTCGTCAATGTTTTCAGTCATGTGGGTAAAAGAATTATTTTATGCATAATGCACAAAGCTACTCATCTTTTGGAACGATGACCTGTACTTGGCAAACACATTTTTATGAATCGTCGACACTCAAGACTTCATCTATCATTTCTTCGATTTCATCAAACCTTAAACCGATGCCCATCGGAGGGTCCAATTCCGCATCCATATCTTCGGTATCCGAATCAAGTTCCAATTCTTCTTCGGCTTGCTGCTCATCCACCTCTGCGACCGGACTCTCGTCACCCTCGCCATCAGTTCCATCCAAAGAAGGTTCTTCGTCGGGAACGGGAGACCGGGCCAACGATTCCTCAAGTTTCCGGACCACGCCATCCATCCGACTCGATGCGTCCTTCAACTCTTTTCTGACAATAGACGCCACCCGGGCTTCAAACCTACCGGCAAACAAATCAAAGGCCACGGCCAATTCCTCCGACCGGGTCGATTCATCGTCAAAAAGCTCCTTGAGCTTGGCTTTTTTTTCGGAAGCGGACAAGGAAGTCGACTTGGCCCATGACACGACCAACCCCGGAATCTCGTTCTTCAACACTTCGATCGCACCTGACTCGTCACCAATCAGCCGCTTGACGCATGCCTTGCGAAAACCACCCTTTAGGGCATCCAATGGACTGGCGGAAAGCTGATTCATCTCGTTCTTAACTCGATTACCCGTTTCAGTGAACCGGCACAACCCTATTCTCCGCGAAATTGAGCCTCCGTCCAAATTCGGGCCTTTTCATCAAGCGCATCCTCACAGTTGGATTCAAGACCCAGACGATCGGTCAGGAACGCAAGAAAATCCCCTGGGAGAGGAGCAACAAAATCCGGTCCCTCGTCCACGAAACCAAAGGTTCGGGCATGCAGGCCCTGTCTTTTCATGCCCAACACGGGCAACCATTCCTCCTGCCATCCATTGCGACAAAACTCGAGGTAATATTCTTCATCCAAACCATATAGTTTTTCGCCAACCAGAGGAAAGCCCATCGACTGGGCATGGACACGGATTTGATGTTTGCGGCCGGTTTTCGTAACAACCGAACAAAGGGTGAAACCGTTTTTTGAAAAAAGAGGAAAAAAACT
Source organism: Opitutia bacterium (assembly GCA_018645725.1). Lineage (GTDB taxonomy): Bacteria > Verrucomicrobiota > Verrucomicrobiia > Opitutales > Seribacteraceae > Seribacter. The sequence continues at coordinate 8,702 of JABGWD010000212.1, read as the reverse complement.
CGTTTCCGCACGCTTCGACTTGTTCGTACTCCCAACGACCCTTTGCTTGACGAAAACAGGGCTATCGGGATCTTTTCCCAAATAGCCCGCCACCGTCGTCTCTTCACTTAGTTCGCCCGTTAGAATGGCCCAGTAACTTCTTCTGACCTTTCGTTGCTCCAGAGACTTTTGCCAAAACCTGCCGGCAGCCTTGTTCTTTCCCAAAAGAATCAAGCCACTCGTTTCACGGTCAAGCCGGCCAACCAGGTAAACTTGATCCAATTGACAAGATTCCCGGACCGCGCCGACAAGACTCGACCAGGGACCCTTTTTCGATGGATGGCAAACCAACCATCCCGGTTTGTTGAATACGATGATCGAGTCGTCCTCGTAAAGCAACCAAGACCGGAGTTCCCCGGGGTCGACCAAGGGAGCGACGTCCCTCTGCGGGGAACCGGAAAGACGTTGCGTTGAAGACCGATCAGGGGGATTCATAAAAAAAAAGTCGAAACAAAATTGGTAAAGGACAGCGGATTGCGCTTTGTTATTTTTGAGTGGATGCTTGAATGCATCGAAATACAGTTAACAAAAAAATACATGCATATGAAGAACAACCTGATTATCTCCGGACTACATCTCGATCTTACCGACGCGCTCAAAAACATTGTCAGCGACAAGATGGTAAAAATCTTCAAGCACGAGGAGAAAATCATAAGAGCGAGGGTGGAACTTGACCAGGATTCGCGATCTTCATCCCACAAAAACCAATTTACCGCCAAAGGACACCTTGAACTCAAGGGAACGACCATAACGATTTCGAGTTCGAGCGACAACCTTTACAAGGCGATCGATGATCTCATTGAAAAACTTGACCGCGGCCTCCGGCGCAAAGCCAGGCTCAAAAGGGTCAAAAGGAAACAAACGTCCCTTCAGGACCTTCCGAATGCCGCTTGAGTAAGGTCGGCGATCCATATTTTGCCCCAAAAGGCTTCCTGCATTGCAGGGGGCCTTTTTTTTGTATCTCAGGGAGATGCCAGCAAGGAATCCACTGCGTCTTTCAATATCTCAGGGATCGAAGCCATTTTCCCCGTCCCCTCGTAACCACAGGCAAGTTCACCCTCCTCAGGCTCAACGATCCGAACACCCAATTGCCGCAACTTGGCCAAATTCCCCTGAGTCGCCGCATGAAGGTACATCTTTCCGTTCATTGCCGGAGCCATCATGACCTTCGCCTTGGTGGCGAGATAAATCGACGAGAGAACGTCCGGAGCGCAACCATTGGCAAAATTTCCGATTTGATTGGCCGTCGCGGGCGCCACAAGGAGCATGTCCGCCCGGTCCGCAAGTTCGATATGCCCGGGTTGCCACCCCCTGTCCTCTTCCCACATCGAGGTCAGCACGGGGTTTCGGGAAAGCGTTCCCAACGTCAAACTGGAGATGAAATGGGTAGCGGACTCGGTCATCACCACAAAGACCCCTGCTCCCGCCCGCCTCAATTCGCTCACCAAGTCAGCCGATTTGTACGCGGCAATTGATCCGGATACGCCGAGAACAACGGTCTTGCCGGCAAGCACAGCGGTGGATTCGGGTTTTTGATCACTCATGCAAAAGGACGATCATACTTCGGCATGCGCCTGTTCGCAACATCCAACTCTTTGACGGAAAGGCTCAAAACCTCCCGGAAGCGACTGTTTCGGTTCAAACGGGATTTCCTCTTTCCATCATCACGAGGATTGACTAAAGGTTAAGGATCTCATGCAAAAAAGCCCGATAACAAAATACAAACCCTGGGGAACCATAGACCTGCCCGACCGGACTTGGCCCGGAAAGACGATCGACCGGGTTCCCCATTGGTGCAGCGTTGATTTGAGAGATGGCAACCAAGCCTTGCCCATTCCCATGGGGATCAAGGAAAAGCTCGAACTATTCAAGTTGCTTGTCGAAATCGGATTCAAAGAGATCGAGGTCGGGTTTCCATCTGCCGCTCAAACGGAATTCGACTTCGCCCGCAAGCTTATTGACGAGAACCTGGTACCCGACGACGTCGCCTTGCAGGTTCTCACCCAATCGAGGGAACATTTGATCAAGAGAAGTTTCGAAAGTCTCAGGGGCGCGAAAAAAGCAATCGTTCACGTCTACAATTCGACTTCTCCTCTTCAGAGAAAAGTGACTTTCGGCATGTCAAGGGAGCAAATCAAGCAAATCGCAGTTGACGGGGTAAAGCTCATCCGTGATTTGCTTCCCGAACTCGACGACACCGAAGTCCGTTTGGAATACTCTCCCGAAAGTTTTTCCGATACCGAAGTCGATTATGCCCTGGAGGTATGCGAAGCGGTTATGGAGGCATGGGAACCGACCGAGGAAAACCCAATCATACTGAACCTGCCGGCCACCGTCGAACTCTTCACTCCAAACGTACATGCCGATCAAATCGAATGGTTTTGCCAAAACCTCAAGGAACGGGACAAGGCAATCATCAGCCTGCATACGCACAATGACCGGGGAACGGGCACTGCGGCAACGGAACTCGGTCTCCTCGCAGGAGCGAACCGGGTGGAAGGAACCTTGTTCGGAAACGGTGAACGGACTGGCAACCTGGACATCGTAACCGTCGCCTTGAACATGTACTCGCAGGGCCTTCACCCGGGGCTCGACTTCAGTAACTTGGACGAGATCAGGAAAACCTATGAACGCACCACTGGTATGACCGTCCACGAGAGACACCCCTACGGCGGAGATCTCGTATTCACCGCATTTTCCGGTTCTCATCAGGATGCGATCAAAAAGGGAATGGACCTACGCGAGAAGGAGGGTGATTCGGACGAAACCCTTTGGCAAGTTCCCTACCTTTCGATCGACCCGCGGGATCTCGGACGATCCTACGAAGCGATAATCCGAATCAACAGCCAGAGTGGAAAAGGCGGAGTCGCCTACGTGCTCTCACGCGAATTCGGCCTCGAACTGCCCAAACCCATGCACCCCGAAGTTGGCGTCCTCGTCAATGACAAGGCGGATTCGGAATCCCGCGAACTTGCGGCCGAGGAGATCTACGCAACTTTCAAGGCCGAGTTTTTGGAAAAGAACTCCCCCCTCAAGCTTGTTGGCTACCAAACAACCAAAATCGAAGAAGCGGAGGGAGAAATTTCCTGCCTTGCCACGATTGAAATAGATGGGGAAAGCAAATCCATAGAAGGACAAGGGAACGGTCCGATCAACGCATTCGTTCACGCATTGGAAAATCACGGCGTCAAGGACTTCAAGTTGACCGATTACCGCCAGCATTCGATCGGAGGAGGCTCGGCAACCGAATCGGCCGCTTTCATTCAGCTCCAGACGAAGAGCGGAAGAACGGCCTACGGTTGCGGAATTGACTCCAGTATCGAAAAGAGCGGTTTGCTTGCCCTCGTCAGTGCCTTCAACAGGACAAGATAAACCCGAAACGGACAGGTTCCCGGGGTTGGGAATGCGGTATATTGAACAATTCCGAGCTCTCCACCATCTAAATATTTCAAAAGACAAAAACCAAGACCATGAACCAAACGCTTTCCGCTCCTTCATCCGGCAGCTCGATTACAATCAAGCTAATCGTAATTACTTTACTCGTCTTGGGGTTGCTCATTCTGACCATTCCCCTCTTCTTCATTATTGACGAACGCGAAAACCGCCGCGAGGAAGTCACTCGGGAGATCAGCTCGAAGTGGGGGCTCGATCAGACTGTCATTGGACCGATCATAAGCGTCCCCTTCCACGTCGAAGTCAGCAACCACTCCAACGGCAGAACGAGAACGACGCGCGAAACCCGTTATCTTCACATACTCCCCGAAAATTTGGAAATCAATGGCACCGTTATCCCCGAAACCCGTTACCGCGGAATCTACGAAAGCGTCGTCTACAAGTCCCGCCTGCGCATTTCCGGGAAATTCCTCTCCCCGGACTGGGATATGACGAGGGTTCTCCAGGAGAATATCCTCAAGGACAAGGCATGGCTGACCATAGGCATCAGCGACGTGCGCGGGATTCGTGAAAATTCGAAAATCCTTTTCGATGGCAAGGAACTCGAAACCCTGCCCGGCCTACCTACCCAAGAAGTGATTTCCACCGGAGTGATGGCAATGATTGACTTGTCCGAGATCAACGCCTCCTCCGAGTTCGTGATCGACCTGCATCTGGACGGAAGTTCGACACTCGCCTTTTCCCCTATCGGAAAGACCACTTCCGTCTCGGTCGACTCTCCTTGGTCATCACCCAGTTTCGACGGAGCCTTTCTTCCGCTTGGCAAAGAACTGGGCGAGGATGGTTTCAAGGCAAACTGGAAAGTCCTTCACTTGAACCGGGCCATCCCTCAATCCTGGACCGGCTCGGCACCCAAGGGCGATGATTCGACAGACTGGGAAAAGAACAGACACGGCGAACCCGCAAGATCCCTTTCGGGCCCGAAAAACATTCTCGGTGATTCCGCCTTTGGGATTCGTTTTTATCTTCCGACCGACGTCTACCAAAAGACGAACCGCATGGCCAAGTACGCGATTCTTTTTCTAGGTTTTGCTTTCGCGGCCTTTTTCTTTTCCGAAATACTCCAAAAAGCAAGGGTTCACCCCATTCAATACCTCCTCGTGGGTTTTGCCATACTGATTTTCTATCTCCTCTTGCTTTCTTTGTCCGAGCACTTTGGATTCGACCTGGCCTACTGGGTATCGACCACCGCAGTCATTTTACTCATCTCGGGATATGCTCAGGCGATTCTTCGCAGTCTCCGGCTTGGCCTGACGGTAGGAGTCGTCCTGATCCTGCTTTACGGATACCTCTACGTCATTCTGCAGCTTGAGAACTTCGCCTTGCTGATGGGTAGCCTTGGCTTGTTTGCGACCCTGACGGCAGCGATGTATTTTACGCGTAAGATCGACTGGTATGCCATTCGCTTAAACGCCAAAAGCCCTCCCAACCAGAACGACTAAGCTTGTCTGGGCGTTCAACAGAGGAGAAGGAGGCCAGTTCGCTCGAGGGTGTCCTCGAGCGGATTACCTTCTACAATGAGGAAAACGGTTTTCTCATTGGGAAACTGAGGGAGGGTGACCAAAGCGTAGAAATTGCCGTCGTAGGCAAGGCCCCCAAGGTTCAATGCGGAGAGACCCTGCTTTTGGAAGGGTCATGGACCAATCATCCGAAGCACGGAAGACAGTTTTCCTTCGTTTCTTTCGAGAGCAAACTACCTGCCTCCGCCTATGGGATAAGGAAATACCTCGCAAGCGGACTGATTCACGGAATCGGAAAGACCTATGCCAACAAAATCGTCGATCACTTCGGGGCCGATACCCTCCGGGTGATCTCCGATGAATCGGCCCGATTGCGCGAAGTCGAAGGAATTGGGGCAAAAAGGGTAAAAAGCATCAAAGAGGCCTGGGCCGAACAAAAAGCCATCCGTGAAGTCATGATGTTTCTTCAAACCTACGGAGTGACTGACGCGCTGTGCCTTCGCCTCGTTCGAAAATATGGAAACGAAGCCAAAACAATACTGGAAACCGATCCGTACCGGATCATTCGTGACGTCAAGGGCATAGGATTCAAAACGGCAGACCGGATTGCCCTGAACTTGGGCTTGTCAAACAATGGCCCCGAAAGAATCGAGGCCGGCGTGCTTCACGTGATGCAGGAATCCGAGGATGCCGGTCACACCCATGCCGAAAGAAGGGAATTGGCACTCAACTCCGCGAATTTGCTCGAAACCGAGGCCAATGAAGTCGAATTGCGTATCGACGCTCTGCTCTCCGAGTCGCACCTTGTCCCCACCGAACCGGACTGGCTCCAGTTGCCAAGCTCGCAACGGGCCGAACAAACCTTGGCCCAAGCTCTCCGCAACATACTGTACGCCCCCTCATCCCTCCCCCCCATACTAATCGACAAAGCCGTCCAATGGGCTCAGGAGAAGGCGGGGTTTGGCTTTGCCGAAGCTCAATCAAAGGGTGTCAGTGCGGCTCTTGCCTCGAAAATTTCCATCCTGACAGGCGGACCCGGCACGGGGAAAACAACCATCCTGCGTTCACTCGTTTCCATCCTCAAGGCAAAGAAGACAAAAATACTGTTGGCCGCCCCGACGGGCCGGGCCGCCCGCAGAATGGCGGAAAGCGCATCCCATTTAGCCCAAACCGTTCACCGTTTGCTGAAATTCGACCCCTCGCACGGAGGATTCACCGTAAATGACCGCAACCCGTTGACCTGTGACTTCCTTATCATGGATGAGACAAGTATGCTGGACGTGCGCCTGGCGGCGGCCCTCGTGCGGGCAATCCCCCCCCAGGCACATCTTCTGCTTGTCGGGGATGCCGACCAACTCCCCTCCGTGGGCTCGGGCAACGTCCTCAAGGACCTCATTGACTCGGCCTTGTTTTCGGTAACCCGCTTGGAAGTTACCTTTCGCCAAGCCGAAACCAGTGGAATCGTCGGCTTGGCTCATGGCATTCTGGCAGGCAAAGGTTCCCCCCCTGCCCCGATCGATTCGCCTGATGAAATCGACCCGCTTCACGACGTCCACTTCGTCCGGGCTCTGACTCCGGAGGAATGCGTGGCATCCGTGACTAAGCTTTGCCAACGGACACTCCCCGAAAAATTCGGCATAGACCCGAAAAGAGACCTCCAAGTCCTTGCCCCACTCCATCGCGGCATTGGCGGAATCGGAAACCTCAACGACCAGATCAGGGATACGCTCAACCCAAACGGCGCCACCCACGTCATGGGCCACAGTCTTTTTCGCGAAGGGGACAAAGTCATTCAGACGAGAAACAATTACGACAAGGACGTCTTCAATGGGGACATGGGTGTGATTGACTCCGTCGATTCAATGAACGGCAAGGTGGAGATTCTTTTCGATGACCGCAGAATCGTCTATGAAAGAATGGAAGTGACGGATCTCCAACCGGCCTATGCGATCTCCATACACAAGAGCCAAGGAAGCGAATACCCCGTCGTCATCTTTCCCATCCTCAAACAACATTTCATGATGCTCCAAAGGAACCTAGTCTATACGGGTCTTACCCGGGCCAAGAAGAAGGTTGTCTTCGTAGGTGATCCGGCAGCCTATGCGATGGCGGTCAAAAACCACAAGACCCTCGTAAGAAAAACGGACCTGGTAAGAAAACTCCATGCGGCGCAATGACAGGAAGATTCCCGAACTCGTTCTTCAACGGGTCGAAGGCGCCGAAAGCAATCAATTGAAAACGAGAAAGACGCAAGCCGTCAGCATGAGATAGGCAGGGAGAGCCTTGACCAGAGAATCCCTCTTCATCTTCAAATGCATCCAAACCGCAGCAAACATCAAAACCGTCAAGGCAAGAGCCGTTGGTTTGATCAATTGCTCAAAATAAAGACCGGCCAACAAGGAAAGGGAAAGCAAGACCTTGCAGGAACCTACTGCCCAAAAAGACCATTCCGGCAAACCATAAACGCCAAATTCCTCCTTCAAGTCTTTCGAGCGACCACCACGAAAGGAAGTGGGACGACCAAAACGAAAGAGCCAAACCCAAAGCAAGGTCAACGCGACCAATGCCTGAAGTATCTTGGGCGACCATTCGATCATACCGATAAAGCCGACAAAAAACTTCTAATTGTCCAACCCGCAACGCCCGCAATTGCTCGGCATTCCCGAGCAAGGAGCAGAATCGGCAACCGAATCCGCCCCATTCGAACCGGTCGCAGTAAAAACAGAAAGCATTTTTTCCAATTGATGCGAACCACAGGACGGACATTCAGCCTCTCCTTCCCACTCCGCTGAACGAACGAGGATTTCAGATTCCTTGGAACACTCCAGGCAACTGAACTCGAAAATCGGCATAAACTCAATATTTCGACAACAAGTCGAAAAAGAGATCTATCATGGCATACCCGGAATAAAGGATTCCGATCCCCAAAAGGGCTCCGAACCCATAAATTACCATTTTCTCGGTCTGCTTGCTCTCGAGAAACTTCGGTTGCTTCTCCATCGAACCAACCATCACGATGGCGTAAACGATTAATGCAAAAATAGGCATGGTGACCATGAACCAATCGAATTCAGTACTCATATCCGAACCATTGTGTAAAAGCTCACTCGCAAGTCAAGATAAGTGGTCGAAATTATTTCACTGAGCTTGATCTTTTTGAACAAAACAGTCCATTCGGATTGTCATCCCTCCCATTTGGATCAAAGTTATCCCTTCATGAATTTACGATCACAACTTATTCGACTCGTCACCTCGATCTGTGTATGCCTGTGCGCCTTCATGTATTTGGAATCATCCGCCAAACCATATAAAGCCAAGGAAACAGCCACGAACACTTCTTCCAAAGGGGAAATTCGTCATGTCGTGTGCTTCAAGTTCAAGGAAGACGCCGATCCCGCGAAGATTAGACAAGTCGAGAGGGAATTCGCCGCACTGAAAGGAAAGATTTCCGGAATCCGCTCCCTCGAATGGGGAAAGAACAACAGCCCGGAAGGACTGAACAAAGGATTCACCCACTGCTTTATCGTAACCTTCGAGAACGAAAAGGCTCGAACAGCATACCTCCCCCACCCCGACCACAAAGCTTTCGTTTCCATCCTCAAGCCTATCCTCGACGATGTCTTTGTGATCGACTTCAATCCTTGATTTCTGTCCATTTTCCCTTCGCATACCCCCGAAACCACCGCCCCGAGTCACCCCGCAAACTTACCCCATGAAACCCGTTTCTCTTCTTTCCTTCGCGCTCATCTT
>JABGWD010000020.1 GCA_018645725.1 Opitutia bacterium | reverse complement strand
CATCCGTTATCGGGAGCCTCTCAAGAATTTCGAACTGCTTGTCGAGTGGATGCACAAAAAGAAGGGTGGGAACTCCGGCGTCTTCGTTTGGGGGACGCCTGCCAGTATTGCCAAGCTTGCTGCCGGACATGGCCGCCTGCCTCACGGGATCGAGGTGCAGGTGCTGGATCTGGGTTATGCGGAGGTTTATACCCAGAGACACAAGAAACCTGCCGACTGGTTCACCAGTCATGGGGACGTTTTTCCCGTTGGCCCGGTCAAAATGAAACCGTTTCCACCCGTAGCCCCCAATGGCAAGCGGAGTTTTCCTTCCAAGGAGACGACCAAGGGAATCAACCAATGGAACCATTACTACGTCCGGGCAGTCGATGGCGAAGTGCGCCTTTGGGTGAACGGCGTTGAGGTTTCCGGTGGTGACAATATCTCACCTGCCTCGGGTTACCTTTGCCTGGAGTCCGAGGGGGCTCCCATCGAGTTTCGCAATATTAAGCTGCGCAAGTTGTCCCCTGCGGTCGAGGCCGAGAAGATTCCCGCATTCGTTCCTTCCACCCCGGTGGACCTGAAGGGGCACCCGACGCTTGGTACTTGGAAGTACCTCAAGAGCTACTCCCGGGAAGTGAGGGAAGACGGATTGGTCATTCTGCGAAACGGCAAGGACGTAATCTGGAAAAAAAGGTGCATTTCCAAGTCGGAGAACGGATTCGTTCTCGAAGGCAATTACTTACACAAGCTGATTGGGGACGTGCTGCACGTCGAAGGGCGCTACAAGGCAACTCGTTGAGAGGGGACCCAGGCTACTTCTCCCCGAAGGCTTCCTTGACCAAATAGGACCCGGTTGACTGGTGAGGGGTGATGGGCCAGTCATCGGTCCGGAAAGGATAAGCGGGGAGTTCGCGGGCGTTCATGAGCCCGCCCATGGGAAGGTTGCTGAAGGCATAGCGGACGGCAACGGGTTTGGGAATCTCGTCGTGCCAGACTATGACCGTTCCTTTCCCTCCATCCACTCGGGCTCGGGCTTCGCGAAAGACCTGATCATCCCCGGCGACGTAGAATCCGACCTCGAGGTCCTGATCCAGACGCAGCCCCCTGCGGGTTTCCTCCTTGAAGCCAATCACCATTTTCCCGCCCTCGACCTTGTGTGACTCGTATACCGGACCCATCCATTCGAGTTCCTTGCGTCCCCCATCCGTCTTGAATCCGTACACCTCGGCCAGTGCCCAGCGGGCGGAGCGTTCTCCGACGGGTAGCTTTCTTCCCGGATGAATGCTCCCGTTGGAATTCGTGTCGTAGGTTGCGATCAGTCCGGTTTTGGACGTCCCTCGCCAGACGATATGCTGGATCTCGCGGATTACGTTGCAATGATGGTTCATGTCGTAGGTCATCCCCCTGCGGTTGCTCCATCCGGCGATTTGGACGATGCCAAAGGGAAGCTCCTTTTCCCCGAAGGCCTTTCGCCAGTCCGAGATGACGGAGGGAAACGTTCTGTAGAATGGTTTCCACCCGACGGTGAATGAATTGTTTTCACCCTGGTAGAAGAGAGCACCACGGATGGATAGCTTGGCAATGGGAAGAATCATTCCGTTGAACATGCCACCCGGTTGCCCTTTTCCGGCGGGATCTGAATAGGCCTTGGAATTCGGACCACGTGGAGCCCGACCTTCCTTCTTTTCCTCCCATTTGGTCCGGGCTTCCCGGTAGGCTTTCAAGTCGGCCTGATAGCGCTTGTCCGCCCCTTCCTTCCCTCCGCCTTTTTTCCATTCGTTCAATGCGGTCTCGAATTTCTCGAAATAGGGCTCCACTTCCGTGATTCCCCGGAGCGTTTTCTTGGAGCACCAGTGCTGGGCCATGGTGCCTCCCCAGGAAACGTCGACCAGGCCGACGGGTACCTTGAGCACCCGGTTGAGCCTTCGCGCGAAATAGTATCCGACTCCCGTACAGTTCTCAACTTGCTCGGGAATGGCCTGCCTCCAGTTTCCTTCAGGATTTTCCGGGGACTTGACCGGAAAATCGTCCTGGGCTTTCAAGTTTGCGACCTTGGGGAGGCGCAGGAAGCGGATTTCCGGACTATCCGCCGACTGGATCTCAAGGTCGGCGTCTAGGGTTGAGCGCAGGGTCCATTCCATGTTGCTCTG
>JABGWD010000211.1 GCA_018645725.1 Opitutia bacterium | reverse complement strand
GGTTGAGTCAGTCTTTGAGGCGATTCCTCGCATGCTATGGCGTAAGTAATGGGCAGTGAGACGGAACCACAGTTCCCAAGCGTTTCGTAGGTCGAGAAGTTTTTACCCAAGTCTAGGCCCAGAGATTCGAAAACGGCAGTGGCGTGGGCTTTCCCTACTTGATGGGTGACGACGAATTCGGGTGTTTCCGTACTCCATCCACTGGAGTGCTTAAATTTGTTCCATGCGCGCTTGGCAACGGAAATCCCTGCATGGAGGAGTTCCTCGGAGTCAGTCTGCATGATCAGACCGTCCCCTTCGGTGTCTCCCTCGCACAATTTGTTGTGAGAGGTATCGGTTTCGCAAGCGGAAGAGCCCAAAAGCGGGGCGTTTTCATCAATCAAGTCCCGGCGCGCAATGGACCAGGCCACGGCACTTGCTCCGATCGTCAAGTTCGCAAAGTAGGGCTTGATCTCCTGACGGGTCAATCCGCTGTCGTTCAGCAGATCAATCGTACGGTCCACGAGGGGCTTCCCGTTTTCTCCGGCCACCACGACGGCTCTGTTTATCTGACCGCATTCGATCATCCCCGCTGCCAAAGTCACGGCGTTGACGAAACCGAGGCAGGCATTGGAGATATCGAGGATCTGCGTATCTCCTCCCAAGTCCATCAGTCCGTGAACGTAAGAGGCAGTGGCGGGCTCGAGGCGGTCCCGGCAGACGGCAGAATGAATCAGCAGGTCGATGCTGTCGGCTGCTATTCCTCCGGCGAGGAGATTGCGGCCCGCTTCGGCTGATGCGACGGATGGCTTCAGGTCGGCCGGCCAAAACCTTCTTTCCTTTATGCCGGTCATCAACTCGAGTCGACCGGGGTGTAGATTGAGCCTTTCGTAAAGGGGAGCGAGGCGTTCTTCCAGTTGGACCGAACTGACTACTTCGGAGGGAAGGGAGTAAGCCATCCCTTCGATTCCAACGTTTTCGAACTTCATTTCTTGATTTCGGTGGCAGATTCGACTACCTCCCGATCGAAGTAGTTCAATCCCATGCCTGCGTCTATCACGATGCCTTGTCCGTTTATTCCGGAAGAACGCGGACTCAGAAGGAAGGTAGCCAGGTCAGCCACTTCCTTGGTTTGCAGGGCTCGTTTCCGATAGGTCAGCTTTTCGGCATAAAGATAATTTACGAGATAGCCAGGGATTCCCGCAGATGCACTGGTTTTGAGAGGTCCGGCATTGACCGAATTAAAGCGAACCTCGGAATCATGGGAAAATGATTTGGCTAGGTATCTCACCGATGCTTCGAGGGAAGCCTTGATCGGCGCCATGTAGCCGTAGTTTTCCGCCGTAACCTGAGTTGAGGATATGCCGAGGGTGACGATTGAGGCATCAGGGGCAAGGTGAGGCTTGCAGGCCCTGGCAAGTTCAATAAGCGAAAAAGACGATATTTGCGTGGCTTGGAGGAAATCTTCTCGTTTGGTCTCGTGAAAAGGCTTCAGGCCTTCGGAGTAGTTGGCGAATGCAATCGAATGAAGAACCCCATCCAATTTGCCGTCAATGATCTCGCCAAGGTCTCGTCCGAGTCGCTCGATTTCTTCTTGATTGCCGAAGTCGCAGGTCAGTATGGTTCCGTTTTCGGTGATTTTTTCAAGTTCGGATTTTCTCTTTTCGTTGCGGACGGAATAGATGACCCGGGCGCCTTCTTTTTCGAGTGATTTGGCTATGGACCAAGCAATGCTCTTCTTGTTGGCGAAACCAACGATCAGGAACGTTTTCCCCGAAAGACCAAGAAAGCTCATTTGCTTTGTTTTTCTTCGTCCTTGACCAAGGCAAGTGCGAAGGAAATCGTCAGGCATACCTTGCCTTCATTCTTGATCTGGCCAGTCAGGTTGAAAAATTTTCCCATCCTGTCTGTCAGCGAGACGGATATGTCGACCTTGTCTCCGGGCAAGACCATTCTTTTGAAACGGGCATCCCTGATGCGTGACAGAACAGGGGTTACGGATTCATCAGTGAGGGATTCTTCGTCCAGCAAGTCGGCAAGGAAGACGGCTCCTGTTTGAAAGACCGATTCACAAAGAAGGACTCCCGGCATGATTGGGTTGCCGGGATAATGTCCTTCGAAGAAAGGGAACTCGGGTTTGACGGTCAGCGATGCTTCGGCTCCGCTGTCCGAAACGTTGAGAATTTCGTCTATGAAGAGAAAAGGTGGGCGATGAGGGATGCGTCGATGGATATCTTCCATGATATGGAAAGCAATGGAGTTGCGGGAGGTTGTCAGGCGAAGGAAGTTCGGGAATCGGATTCACCATCGGGCTCTTGGTCTTTCCCTTTGATTTTGCCGCGAAGGAAACGGTCTATTTTGTTTGCAGTGATGACCCCGTAGTTAATGGTCCCGAGCCATCCGGACATAATGATCCCCACTGATCCGGCGTGATATAACCCAGGCGCATGCTCGGGGAGGGATGAGGAGACTTCAAGTCCTTCGAATTTCGTGCCGAAGGAAGCTCCGCCGGCATGACGGGTATAATGTTCGATGGTCCGCGGGGTGGCGGCTTCAAGGTGGTCGATGTTTTCTCGGATACCCGGGATGATTTTTTCAAGGGCCACGAGACTTTCTTCGATAAGCCTTTCCTTTTCTTTGGCGTATTGGTCCGGGCTAAGTTTGTCCCAATCTTTCCATTTGGCGTTGATCGATGCGACAATGCTGCATTTGTTTGTTTTGCGGTGTGGTCTGGTGTCCGGGTAATAAACGGAAAAAGTCCGGCTTGTCGTATGAAAGTCAGTCAGTTCGTCACTTGAAAAAGCGGGGGATTCCGAAGTGAAAATCAAGTCTCCGATTTCGGGTATCTTCACCCCTTCTTTCAGTCCGATGTAAACTTGGCAGGAGGTTGAGTTAAGGCGCACGGAGGATGCCGATTTGGCGAATTTGGACGGAAGCTTCGAAAGTCCGAGCAGTTTCTCAATGGTGCTTTTCAGGTTGGCATTCGAAAGGACCGCCTTGCAGCGGACTTTTTTGCCATTCACCATGACTCCGGAGACGTGATGTTTTCCGTCCATTTCGTTGGTGAGGAGGCTTTCGACCATCGATTGCCTGCGTAGTTCCGCTCCGTTGAGTCGCAACTCGTTGACCATTTTCTTGATGAGGGAATCGGTTCCGCCTTTGAACGTGTAGATTCCCTTTTTCATGAAGTTCGAAAAAACGATGCCATAGGCAATCGCAGGATCCATGAGCGAGGAACCGTTTGCATAGGCAATTGGTTCCAAAAGTAACCGCTTCACGTCGTCGCGCCCAGGGAAGAATTGTTCGAGGAGATCCCCTATGGTGCGTCCGTCCGCGGCAAAGTAGTCCATGTCCCGGACATGTTCGAAGAAAGCCTCGACGCGCTCCTTGGCGACCTTGAAGGTTTCCTGCAGGATGTGGGAGAAGTCGAGGCGGTCGAAGGTGGTCTTGAGGTCGTATTGGGGGTTCACGAATCGAATGTTTTTCAATTGGACGATCGAATTGGCTATTTCCTTGGTCCAATACCTCCTGCAAGACTTCACCATTCCGAATGGAAAGCCGTGTAAGGATATGTCGAATATATGCCCCCCTGCCCGCTTGAACCAAGTGGCGAGCCCTCCGTACTGGTAGTGATGTTCCAGCAGAAGAACCGAATGTCCTTGCTTGGCCAGGCAATTGGCGCCCGTGAGTCCGCCCAACCCACTTCCGATTACCACGACGTCATAGTAATCCCTGATTCCCTTGAGTGTATCTCTTGCCATGCAGTTAAGGATATTGAAGGTTGGCCAACTGGACAAGTTTTGAATTAATTTCTTCTTTTGTCATTTTCGTACTTCTTGAAGAAGTCGGAAGGAGTCTGCTCAGGGGGGTCTCCCGGTCCAATCAAGGACTTGAGCTTGATTTCCCTCAGTAATTCGAATTGTTCGTCCGTGAGCTTGTCGGGGGAGAGACTCAACTTCTCGATTGGCATTGTGGAGAGCGGACCGAGATCCTCGATGGAAAGCCCGATGAGGTTCATTTCCTTGAGAGGAAGGTAAGAGAGCGGATTGATGCTTTTTATGGGTGATCCCGGCAAATGCAGGACTTCGAGGGGGCAGTCGGACAAGGGGGAAAGTTCGCCTACTTGGGTTGCCCGCATTTCAAGCTTCCTCAATGGCTTGCCCGTGAGTGGCGAAAGGTCGGATATCATTGTGCCGTTTACGTTCAATTCCTCAATGGGCGAATCGACAAGGGGTTCGAGGTTGGATATCGGGCATTTGAAGAGATCGAGAATCTTCAGCTTATGACAATTGAGATCGCCGATCGAATCAATCGGGTTGTTACTGGCGAAGAATGCATGTAGTTTGATCTCCTTGATAAAGCCAAGTTCGCTCAGGTTGGTTTGACAAAGGGACAATTCCTCGAGCGGTTGAGCGGACAGGGCTGAAAAATCTCTTGCCGTCGACGAATCGGCATGAATGCGCCTCAATGAAAAAGAGGAAAGAGCCGAAAAATTGACTTCGGGGGATTTCGAAAGTTTCAATCCCTGAAGGCGGAAGAAATCAAGGTGCGCCAAGATCGGGTTTGAGACCAAGGAGAAGTCGAACTCCGAAATGGGCAGGTGGGCAATTTTTGCAATCGAAGGATAATCGTCATTCAAAATCTTCACCCCGACTCCGCCCGGAACAAAGTAGACCTCCGTATCAAATCCCTTTTCTTTCAATTCTTTCGAGCAGGAATCCCAGATTTCCTTAAAAACCGGGTGGTTCGCCGCACGGATGGAACGATGAGGGTTTTGGCCAAAAAGCATACGCGTATTCTAGGCGAAGGGCTATTCCCGCGCAACCTTTTCGGATTGAAGTTGAATACTCCCCGAAAATCCTGTGATTTATGTCCCCATGTCCTTGTGGGTTCATTTTGCAGGATGGTTTTTGGTTTTGATCAATTCCCTGTGCCTTCTTCGGTTGGGCATTTTGCCTATGGTTTTTTTCGTGAGGAATTACGCCCTTTACCGAAAAATATTTTGGGTCTCCCTTTTCATCACCCTTGTCTTTCTTTGGAGCGAAGTCATGCTCATAACCATAACCTTGAACCTTGAGCTGAATTGACGTTTGTGGGGATTCCTTTGGTTTCCAACTCGATTCCTTCATTTCGGTTCCGGCCAAAATTAACCAACTGCATCCAAATCATGAAATCCGTCACTACTTTTATCTTGATAAGCGTTTTCGCTCTTTTTTCCTTTTCTGTCTTTGGGCAGGCTCCTTTGGTCTACGATGGGAAGAGTGGATTGGGGAAAGGCAAGCACATCGTCTTTATTGCGAGCGACCACGAGTACAGGTCCGAGGAGACGCTCCCTGCCCTCGCCCGGATACTCGCCAAGCGCCATGGCTTCAAGTGCTCCGTAGTGTTTGGGGTGAACGCCAAGGGTGAGATTCAACCCGGAGCCAACAACGTGCCTGGGATTGACGAGCTTGCCAAGGCCGACCTAATGGTAATTTTTACCCGCTTCCAAAATTGGCCCGATGATCAAATGAAGCACTTCGTGAACTACTTGGACAGGGCTGGACCGATCGTCGGTCTGCGCACCGCAACCCATGGGTTTAACAAGATACCCAAGGATAGCCCTTACGCGAAGTACAACAACGGTTATGGCGGTTCAGAGTACAAGGATGGCTTCGGTCGGCAGGTTCTGGGTGAGAAATGGGCCGGCCATTATGGAGGAAACCATAAATCCAGCACCCGACTGGACATTGTGCCCAAACAAGCAAGCCATCCGATTTTGCGCGGAGTGAAAAACATGTGGGCCCAGTGCGGTGGCTACAACACCAACCCATTGAAGCCTTATACCGCTTTGGCCATGGCCCAACCACTGAAAGGGATGACTCCTGATTCTGCGGCAGACGAAACCCGCAAGCCTGT
>JABGWD010000210.1 GCA_018645725.1 Opitutia bacterium | reverse complement strand
TAGTGAAGTTTGCCCGTTTCGGCATCGAGGGCGTAGAGGAAGATTCCCTCCCCGGGAAAGAGCCCTGCGGTAAAATAAGACACGCCTTTCTCGATCATCACTCCGGCCCGGACTGGCCAAGCCGACCCAAAGCGACCCAAACCGAGCATTCGTCGCTTGGCGGGGGCGGCATCGAAATGCCAGATCGTTTGGCCCGTTTGCAGGTCGAGGCAACGGACTTGCCCATCGTCGGCTCCGAGATAAACACGGTTCTTCCAGATCGTGGGAGCCAAGCGCGGGGCGGCTTCGAGTTCAATCGTCCAAAGCGTTTCCCCTCGCTCGGATTCTATGGCGTAGACCCGATTTTCGCCCGAGGCGCTGAAGCAGGCTACCTTTCCTGCGACGACGACCCGATAGGCGTCGTCGTAGTTCACGTTACTGGAGTTTTTGTGTGCTCCGTAACCGTCGACGTTGCGTGGCCAACCCCGAGCAGGTGGGAAAGAAGGCTCGTAGGTCCACTGGAGCGAAAGAGGAGGGGAGAGTTGCTCGTCCGTTACGCTGCTGCGCTGGTTGTCGTGAGCATTGGTGGGCCAATCTTCCGCATTTAACAAGGCAGAGAACAAAAGAGTCGAAACGAATGCGAATCTGATCATTTCTCAAGTGATCGACAAACTTCACCGTTCGACAAAGGGGGCAGGTCGAGGAAGATTGTCGGGTAAAGAGATAAGTTCATTGAAGCCAAGGATTATGGTTGCGGATCGGGTGGGATTTCGTCCGGGTTCACGGATTCTTCCGTTGATGTGACTTCGTCGGGTTCCGGGGCGTATTCGATGGCATTGGAAAGCGCGAGCATGGCATAGGAGGTGGGCACGACTCCCGCAGGTGTGGGATAGTAGGAATTGTTCCATTTGGCAGGTAGGGCCCAACTTGGGCCCAGTCGAATCCCCTCCCTATGTATTCAGGGATCACTTTGCTTCTTGCCCGCATGGAAGAGCTAATCAATGATTTGGATCTGTTTGTTGTTTGCCAGGAACCGTCCGGGCGTTGCCCGTCGACAAGGAAGCGGGTGACGGGAGCGGCGAGCTTAGTCAGGGAATCGGAAGACTTATTGGCGAAGATGCCAAAGGCGAGGTCGTAGGGGCCGAAGGTGGAAGAAGACACGGTTCGCTTGAGGTCAACGAATAGAGCTGTGGGCAGGTCTTCCTGCACCCGGATGGTGGCAGCTTGAAGGTTTCGGGTATAGCGGGAAGCGGCTTGTTCGCCGGCGATTGAAGCGATGGCGTTGAAGCTGGCAAAGCCTTGGGCGGAACAGGCAACCGATGCCGGGGACTCCAGTTTCGGGAAGGTGGAGGGGTTGGCAGGGACGCCTTGGATGAGGAGACTCTTGTCGAAGTCGTCGACGGGTTGGTGGAAGTTCAATTGGTGGAAGCTTCCATCCTGAAGTTGGCCCTTGGCCATGGCGTTTGCCGTGCTCGCAAGGACTTGGGGGAGGGTGCGGGCCTTTCCCAAGGTTTGACGGCTGCCTTCCGGGCGAAGGATTGTCGTTTCCTCTGGCAGGACGCCCTCCTTTGCAGCTACGTTCAAGGCATGCAGGACGATAGAGGTGGTTTCCAGGTCCACCGAGGTCTGGTTGTAAAGGTAGATAGGGAAGGCGATGAAGTTGAAAACTTGTCCGGCTGTTTCCGAGGACCCCTCGTCTTTCAATGCCACCCTGAAATAGTAGCTGGTTTCCTTTGCCGTCATGGTGTAGCGTTTCTTGAGGTAGTTCGTCCGGCGAATGAGCTCGAGAGCTTCTGCCATTTTTTTCTCGTCGTATTCCCTCTTGTCCTTGTCGAACTTTTCTTTGAAACGCAGGTATTCGGCACTCGTGTCGGCATTGGCCGAGAGAATGGCCCCGAGCAATTCGGTGTCCAGTCCCACGGGCCCCCACAGGCCGGTTGCTTTTCCTGATTTCACCTGAGCTCCTGCCAGTTTTGCAGCCAGTCGTTCGGCGAGTTTGCGATGCTCTTCATTTTTGGAACTTGCGAGTGCGCAAATGGACCAAGCGAGGTCCCAGGTTGAATCCGGAAGACCGAAGTTATTGTAGAGGTAGCTAAAGCTCTCCAATGGTAGGGAGATCAGTTCGTCGAATGGATCCACGCCCGACTTGATCAAGGCATAAACGACCAATGCGTTTTGTCCCAATTGCCCCGACCTCCATTCAACCGTCCCACCCGGGCCGTACTTCGGTATCTTATGGATTCTTTCGATGGTTCCATTCGAATCGCGAACGAGGCGGTTTTGGGGCCTTGTTCCGATTTGTTTGCCTCGTATCCGAACCGGCACTTTCATTTTTTTCTTCACGGTGACGGCACCCGAATTACCCACATTCACGTTACGAACGACTTCTTTGGTTATCGTTTTCCATTCGAAAACAGGAGTCTGCACGACGGTCAGGCGATACGTCACCTTCTTGTCAGAGTGGCCGATCACTTTGCGGAAACGTCTGGGCGGGTAGAACAATCCTTCCTCATCCTTGGTCCCCAATGCGCGGAAGTATTCCACGGCTTGGTTCAAGGCGAGGGTAATTTCCGCTTGGTCGGGCGGGCCGTTTCCCATGGCTTTGGCAATTTGCTCGTCCGCGGGCTTTTCCTTCGGAGCCTTGTCGGGTGTCGGTTTCGCGTTTCCCGCAAGTTGTCTGGCCAATGCTTGCGAATCGGGGCTTAGACGGGCGAGGGGGAGATCAAAGGGTTTGCCATTTAGCTCAATGGTGAGCATTTCTCCCACAAGCTTGATGAAGCGGGCGCGAATAGCCCTGCCGTTTGCATCCTTCCATTCTTGGGCTTCGTCTTTACCTACAACTGGAGGAGGAGCCGGTTTGTTGGATTCTTTGGCAAGAGCCTTGGCCAAATTTTGGCTTTCCTCATTCAGTTGGGCAAAGGGTAGCTCGAAGGTTTTTCCCTCCAATTCGATTTGCAGGTTGTCCCCAACTGATTTGACTAGCCTGGCGCGAATTGTGCGGCCCGTTTTATCGATCCAGTCGACAAACTCGTTCCTGTTGCCTTTGCCGGAGGAAAAAAGCTGACGGAGCATTTCTTGAGATTGCGGGCTGAGATCAGCCGATCGAATCATGGATTGCGCCCCTTGAAGCCTGACCGTGACAGCCTTGTCGTCGGCCTTGACGAAACTAGCCCTTATTACTCTGCCTTGGGCGTCCGTCCACTGGTGGATGTCGTCCACCGCAAATCCTTGCAAGCCCACGAGGGCGGCTAGGGTTATGCCAATAAACAGGTGTAAAGGGCGATTCATGACCATGGACTTGGAAATCCAACATCTATGCCGAAATGATAGCAATAAAATTAAGGGAGGTCGGGGGGGGGCATGCTGATTCTTTGAATTGAATCTTGCCATGGGAGGAGTTGTTTCGACTCCCTAGGTAGGACCAGAACCCAAGACCGCCCCCTTGAAATGTCCTTCGTTGAGATCGACCCGTTCGGGCCGGCCTTTGTGCATGTAAACGACTTCCGTATGATCGAGACCAAGCAGACCGAGGATGGTGGCGTGCAGGTCGTGGACGTGAACCTTGTCTTTCACCGCATGCAGGCCGAGTTCGTCGGTTTCGCCGATGACTTGTCCGCCTTTTACGCCTCCACCCGCCATCCACATGGTGAACCCGGTCGGGTTGTGGTCGCGACCGTCCCCTTTTTCACTCATCGGGGTGCGTCCGAATTCTCCACCCCAGACGACCAATGTCTCGTCCAAAAGGCCGCGGGCCTTGAGGTCGGTAATGAGCCCGACGATGGGATGGTCGACTTGTCGGCAAAGCTTGGAATGGTTGCTCTCCATCTTGGTATGGCTATC
>JABGWD010000019.1 GCA_018645725.1 Opitutia bacterium | reverse complement strand
TTCGCCCGATCGCTCGATCTCGTCACCAATGCCGTTGCCGTTTTTGTCGACTACACCTGAAAGCGGGTTGCTCACGACGGCCTGCCAGGCGATCTTTCGAAATACCTTGTCCAACTCGGTGGAGAGCATCCATTCAGGAGGCCTTGCCTTGATAAGTTCGGGAGATTTTTTGTAAAGGGTAGAATAGAAGACATACCCTTCTAGCCAGTTCATGCCTTTGCCGAGGTGCCCCCCATCACTCCAAATGCAAGGACTTTTGCCATCGACCCTTCGATTGAGCCCCTTGATTCCGGGTAATTTCCCTTGGAAGTAAAGCTCCAGTGCCAACAGCATCGCCTCGCTCGTCGGTAGAATATGAACCTTGCCGGGGTATCGCTTGTCGATTTCGGCAATCAACTTGACCGTAACCGGTCGACTTCTTTTCGCGGCAAAGGCACGATAGTTCTCGATGCGTGGCTCACTGTCGCCCTCAGCAAATCCGTGAGCCCACTGGGGCCAACCGTTGAAGCGAAAGAACTCCATCTTCGGATTGTGTTTGAGACAGAAGTCGATCCAGCCGAAGTAGTACTCAGGGCGATCGTGCGTATAGCTACCCCACATCATTACGTCCCATTGGCCGGTCGTGATAGCAGCCATACATACAGGAAAAGGTTTGCCTTGACCGGAAAGAATACCGTTTTCCAATTCCCACATCATGCGGGCGCCGCCCGCTTCTCCTCCGCGAGTGTTGAGTCGCATGCGCTGCTCGAGTCCGGCTGTGCGGGCAATGTGAGGAAGCGTGCCATAGCCAGGTCTCATCCAACTGTGCCCTGTGCCAACGATCCTCAAGCCGTTGCCCTTGGGAAACTCCAAGGGTTCCTTATTGATTCCGTTTCTCCCTCGAAGGGGTATCGCACGGATATCATCCGGCTTCATGAGGTAGGTCGCTCCTCGGATGGAAGGGTGGTCGTCATGCCCGAATCCCAGCCAAGGGTCGGGCACACGCTGACTGGTTCGATGTTTGGGTTGCGGTCGTTTGAATTGAGATTCTTGGACAGCTTCTGGCTTAGATGCCTCTTGTGCTGAGACAACCAGCCCCACCGACCAGAAGGCGAAGCAGAAAAGCAATGTTTTCATTTATGAAAAGAGTTCGGCAACAGGTTTTGCCCGGCTTCCTCCGACGAGGAAGGGACGTCCCGAAGAGGAAAGAACCTCTTTCTTAAGGGGAAGACCGGCAGCCCATCCAATGGTCGCATGCAAGTCGTTGACCGTAACAGGATTATCCGGATAGGCCCCTTCCTTATCACTCGAACCGTAAACGAACCCTCGCTTAACTCCGCCTCCGGCCAGTACCGAACAATAGCAAATCGGATAATGCCCACGACCGTTTCCATTATATTGGGGCTTCCGTCCGAATTCCGTAGCCAAGACAACCAAAGTGTCTTCCAGCATACCGCGATCATCCAAGTCGGATATCAAAGCTGCATAGGCTTGATCGAAAGGAGGGCTCAGGTCTTCCATTTCGCCTTGGAGGTTGTTATGCATGTCCCAGCCATCGGTCGCCACCTCGACAAAACGCACGCCGGTCTGGGCCAAACGTCGGGCCAGAAGGCATCCCTGACCGAACTTGCTCATCCCGTATTTCTCTCGCATGGCGTTAGACTCCTTGCTCAGGTCGAAGGTATCCAGATCCTTGCTTCGCAAGAGCCTAAGAGTATTATCGTAGAAATCTCGGTAAGATTTGACATTGGTGTCAGGATAACGGTCTGAGAAAAACGAACTGAGTTTCTCAGATAAAACCAACCTCTTCTTCAAAGCATCGCTTCCACCTCTAGTCTTTATGTTGCGGAGACCAGTTTCAGGATCGAGAATCGGAATAGGGCTGAAGGCGGTGGGGAAAAAGCCATTTCCATGCTTCGGGGAGGTATTTATACAGGCCGAAGAAGGAAGAGTTGCATGACTGTCACCTAGGTAGTGCTGAGCCCAAGCCCCAAGGTTCGGGTGCTTGATCGTATTTCTCTGGGTAAATGATGTACGCATGAAATATTGGGCCGGACCATGAACCCCGACTTTCGCCGACATGCTTCGGATTACTGATATCTTATCCGCAATTTTTGCGATCTTCGGCAAATATTCAGTTACTTGAAAATCCGCCTTGGTTCGAATCGGAGCCCCCGGTCCCTTGGTCGCTCCGGTTTTTGGATCAAAAGTATCGATGTGACTCATCCCCCCCCTGACTTGAAGGAAAATGATTCGCTTGGCCTTGCCAAAACCATTTCCACTTGCCCTGGAATTGACCGCCTTCAAATCCGGCAATACGGAAAGCCCAAAGGCTCCCAATGCACATCGTTCGATAAATTGGCGTCTCGCTTGGTAGGAATCTTTCATGGCCTTGGAAGTTACGTTATTTTCTATTGGACAAAGAGGAACTCGGTGGAATTGAAGAGAGCCCAAGTCAAGTCCTCCTTCTTCATGCCATCGCTCATTGCCTGCTTGATGGCGCTTATCTCATCAGGTGAAGGCGGACGTCCAAAGAAGCTCAAAAATAAAAATTGTACGGCAGGCTCGAAGCCACCGCTTTTCTTCAGCTTAATAGATAACCTCGAATCAGGAGAGGACAACATGGACTGAACTGACCCGTTCATGAGCATTAGGGTTTGCGGAATACTTCCCTCGACACTGGAGTCATTAACCAGGTCACGCGAGGATTGCCCGAACATACGAAGAAAATGATTGTCCCTCGCTGGTTGGCTCATTTCGGATGCACGCAGGAGAAATTCTCCGGAAATTTTTACGGGACGCTTGCCTTTTACGTAATCAAGCTCATCCAAACGATTACCAACGTTCTTGCTCAAATGCCCCGTTTTCTTCATAGCCAAAACCACCTTGCCGACATCCTGCATGGACATACCTTCATAGGGGAAAGCATATCGAGTCACTCGATGAGAACGATCGATCTTGTAGTTGTCCAGAGTACCCCCAAGAAGCAAGGCAAGAATGGAATCCCAAGCCTGCTCGGCCGTCATTCTTCTGAGAACGGGTCCAGGGAAGAGATACTCGTCGATGTCGCCGATAGGAGGACTCACGCTCGACTTGGCTTGGTAGGTCTTAGAATTGAAGATAACTCGCTGAAATTCGCGTAGGTCGAAGTCAGCCGAAACCATGACCCTACCCAAAAGTTCAAGAAGAATGGGATTCGATGAATCGGAAAGGTCATCCAAATCCTCGAGGGGTTCCTTCACTCCCAAGCCAAAGGATCGTTTCCAGAGACGGTTCGCAATGGAGACGGCAAAACGTGGGTTTTTCTCGTGAGTTAGCCATTTGGCAAAGCTGACTCGCAAGTTTTTCGGGTTCTTTAGGTCGACTTGGTATGCAAGGCTCTGTTCATCACCCGAATCCCAGATCAAAAGCAAAGGATCGACTGGGCTGCCTGGCTTGACGTCGTCGTAGGCATAGTCGTCGGGAAACTTCAATGTCTGTGCTCCCTTGGTGTGGACTCGCGCCAAGTTGGGAGCCACGGCCTTGATGACGTCTTGCTTGGAAAGTTCGCCCTTCCCAAGCCTGTTGCCGACTTTTCGAGGATCTCTGTCGCTGACGTCCGTGGCCCCGAAAAAGGCGGCCAACTCATAGAATTCTCGCTGGGTCCACTCGGCAAAGGGATGATCATGGCACTGGGCGCAAGCCACGTTCGCCCCCAAGAAAACATTCAGGGTGTTGGACAAGTTGTCGAGAGGCATGCCGGGATCCCTTAAAAGATAACCGGAAGGACCGGATGTTGCGATGCTGCCCTCGGCCGATAGCATGTCGAACACCAACTCGTCCCACGGACGATTTCTGGCAATTTGATCCTTCAACCATCTCTCGTAATGACTGTAGTTGGTCCTCTTGATCGCCTGCTTGTGCCGAAGCAAATCGGCCAACCAATTAAAAAGGTGCGAACGATAACCGGCCGAAAGAAGCAGCTTGTCGATGAGCTTCCTGCGCTTTTCCGGATCCCTGTCCTTTAGGAAAATCGCGGCCTCTTCATCCGTAGGGATACGACCAACTGCATCCAAATAGATTCGGCGCACAAAGATAAAATCATCGGCGCGTGAGTTTGGTTTTTGCCCGACCTTACCCAATGCGTCGCTTACGAAACGATCAATCCAATGGGCAGCAGATTCGATCTGAGCAACTTCCATTCGAAGACGATTATCAGGCTTCACGGGAAGGGCATTTCCAATCGTCGAAAGAGATGGCGACTTCGTCGGACTCGAAATTCCCTTCTTGGCTCGATTCCGTTCCTTTCGCTTTTTATTTTTCCCCTGTACGATTAATGAAGACTTGGGAGTACTTGCCGACTTCACTGAAACATCGGACGCCTTCGAGGATTGCCCGAAAGTAAAAATAGAAAAGCAAAAGGCGAATGAGCAAATAAAGATAAATTTTTTCATCGAAAAAATATAAACTTCAAAAGAACGAGAAAGTTTCAATCATGGGTTATTCAAATCAAAAACCGAGACATAATATCTACGAGGCAAAAAACTAATGTTTTCGGAGGTTCGAAAAAACCTTTCCGGTAGGCTTGGCGGGTAGCGTAGTCTTCCATTCCTCGAGCAATTTAGAAAGTTCCTTCACTACTTTTGGGTTCTTCTCCTTGAGATCGTTTTTCTCATAGGGATCGGCGATCAGATCAAAGAGTTCCCAATGGGTACCTTTAAAATTGGTAACGAGTTTCCATTGGTCCT
>JABGWD010000209.1 GCA_018645725.1 Opitutia bacterium | reverse complement strand
CGGCCGCGACCTGCTCGATTCGGATCATGCCGAAAACATGTACAACGACCTCGACGTCGAACCCGGCAAGGTCGAGCGCACCTTCCTTATCAGCATTACCAAAAAGTTCTAACCCCAAGTGTCCTTCTTCACATCCAGATTCAAACATAAGCTACGGGCAAGACGTTCCTTCGTCTTACTCGGTGGCTTGGCTTTGCTTCTTGGATTTGGAACGAGTTCACTTCAGGCACAGGCTCCGAAGGCTTCCGAGGAAGAAAGAAGAACAGCTCGCGTTCAAGCGACCTATCTATCTCATTTGGTAAACTTCACCCGTTGGGAAAAAAGGCACCTGCCTGCAGAAAACGAGTCTCCGAAAATTGTGGTCGTCGGAAACGAGAACCGGGGCTTCGTGGATTCTCTCGCCTTCCTGATCCGTCAAAATGCTCTTAGGATCGAAGGGCAACTCGTGAAGTTCGAATATTTCGAAAATTCCAGAAAAGCCGAGGCCAGAGAGATGCTCGGGAAGGGTTGCCAACTGGTTTATATCCTTCCGAATTCTTCGTTTACGCCTCGGGAGATCAACGACTTGACCGAAAGCGCGGTTGTTTTCGGAGAGGGCAGGGGATTTGTGACGGACAAGGGCGGGGACGTTTCCTTTGTTACGGTTAGAAACCGCGTGAAATTGGTGGTCAGTGAAAAATATTTTAGGAGAACTTCTCCCAAACTGAGTTCCAAGCTCGTGAATTTGAAGAGTGTGGTTGAGATTATTCCCTCGGGTGGACCGCAAGGGCCTCGAGGACGAAAAGGGGTAGATACTGCTCCGCTCCAGCAACCACCACCTTCTAGGTAAACCAGTATCATGAGTTCGGCGTTTTTCATCTCGGGGCATCCTCGTTTTGATCGAATTTTCCGTTTCGGCTATATAGTTAGGTTATGTAGCTTGGTGTTTTTCGCCTTGGCTTACCTGCTTCCAAATCCTGCTCGCGCTCAGAATAATAAGGACGGCAACAGGACAAGCGGCCTTTCCCCATTCGAACAGGCTGAACTTCTGAGGTTGATCGATCTCGACATCCGAAACTTGTCGAAAATTCCGGTCCAAGGAGTTTTGGGATATGATCAGGAGTACTGGAGAAACCCCGCCTCCGTTCACGTAATCCGGCCCGAAGACATTACGCTGAACGGTTACCTTAACTCGGTCGAAGCCCTGCGGGGCGTTCCGGGAATGCATGTCACCCGGGGCCTGGCCTATGATAACTTTGCCTCCATGAGAAATTTCAGCGGTTTCTCAACCCAAAAGTTTCTTGGCAAGATCGGCGGCAGAGAGGTTTCCCAACTCATGTTGGGGAGCGCCAATTACTCGGTTGACGATTATCCGATCGCGGTGATCGACCGGATCGAGGTCATTCGCGGTCCGGGCGCTTCGATCTGGGGAACGAATGCAGTCAATGGAGTAATCAACCTGGTGACCAAGCATTCGGGCGATACCCAAGGCGATTCCTTCCGGATGGTCATGCAAGACAATGGTACCTTCATGGGTGATTACGTCCACGGTGGACAAATCAGCGAGGATTCCTTTTATCGTGTTTGGGCCCGAAATCAGGAATACGCCGAAGGAACTTTGAATTCCGGTTTGCCCGCCCGCGACGACGGTTACCTGCGGAAAACCGGATTCCGAATCGACAAGGAACTTGGCTCCGATTTGAATCTTTACGTAGCCGGTGGCTTTGCTACGAGACGACTCGAGCACGTTCTTGACTTCTCCAACCGTCTTTTCTATCTCGAGAATTCCGTTGGCGCCAACCCCGTTCCGCTCGCTTTTGCCCAGCAACTGTCAACGTTGCCTGTGGCTCATCCTTCCTATGTCGACCCCCTTACTCTTCCCCCTCCTTCCTCCTATTCGCCCGCCGCCGCTACCTTCTGGAGTTCTCCCAATGGACTGATTTCTTACCCCAGCCTCCCCGGTGGGCAGATTTCACGCTACGAGTACTACGACGTGATGAAGAACGATTCCGCCAATCTGGTGGGCAAGCTTGAGGGGATCACCAATCAGGATCTGGAATGGTCAGTTACTGGTTTCGCCGATTACTCGGACATATACATGGGTCATCTCGGCTTCGAGTGGGAGCAGACTCAATACGACCTTTCCTTTGATGCGAATAGACCGGTCGGTGATTTTCATCGCCTCTCATTTGGTCTTTCCGCTCAGCGGACCGAATTGGACGTAGCAACTCGGGTGATCGAGCCCTTCCAGTTTGGTTTCCCTCAGGTTCCTATCTTGGATTATGATCAAGCGTACACGAGTTTCGACCGGTTCAATGCTTATTTGCAGGACTCGATCACCTTAAGCGATCAACTCTTGCTGTCCATCGGAGCTAAATTCGAGGAAAACGATTTGGCGGGGTTTGGCTTTCAGCCTGGAATGCGCACTTCCTGGATGGCCAACGAAAGTAATGTTTTCTGGGCCGGTTATTCGAAGGCTCACCGCCAACCTTCTCTTCGGGAACGTTACACGACTTTGACTCCCTACAAGGTTTGGTCGTCTAGTGGGGGGGGAGCTTGGTTCAATCAGTCCTATCCTGGTGACTCAACCCTCGACCGGGAGGAAATGGATGCCTATGAATTGGGCTGGCGCGTGCGGCCGAACAAAGACCTTCTGGTCGAGCTATCCACATACTATTATGACACAAAGAATGCGGTGCGGGCGGCCAGAAACAGTGCTTACGAGGCAAAGAATGCCGAAGCCTATGGAGGCGAGCTTTCGGTTGACTGGCGGGTTTCGGGAATTTGGCGTCTCCGGGGCGGATATTCTCAGGCAAGAGGAAAAGTCGAGGGTGTCCGGGTTTATGATTTTCCGGAAAACACCGCCAGCCTGTCGTCCCATTTCAAGTATTCGGATCAAATAACGCTTGTCCAAAACCTCTTTTATTCCGGAAAGACGGACATTCCGTCCGATTACAACCCGATCACCATCCCTTCCCACCTCAGGCTTGACCTAGGGGTTGTCTGGGAACCAAAGGAAGGTTGGGAGATCGGAGTTTTCGGGCGTGACCTTCTCGAACGCCATCACCTCGAGACCATGTATCCGGGAGTCGACGTCGAACCTGCCCGCGTCGAGCGGACTTTCCTCATCAGCATAACCAAGGACTTCTGAGGTGATGAGGAAATTACAGCTTGGGTTGCCGAGGGGAATGATTCTGGTTTTTGCGGTTTTCTTTTCGAGCGTATCCGTATCATCGTCCGGGAAGGAAGGTCTGATGCTTCCCTTGGAGAAATCCAAATTCCATCTGGTTAACCTCCAAGTGACCCATCTCTCTCACGTGTTCAAGTGGATTAAATGGAAAGAGGGCGATCTCCCCGTTGCAGGCAAACCCGTTAAATGTGTGATCGTAGGAGAAGACCGGCACCGGTTCAGAGAACGATTGTCTTTTGTTGTTGCGGAGTCAGGAACCAGCGTTTTGGAGCACCCCATTGAGTTCTTGAGTTTTGGCAAAATGGATGAAGCTCTCAGGTTCACCAAAAAGGATGCCTCGGTGATGATTCTTGTTGTCCTGGACTCCGTTGACGAGGAATGGACTTCCGATCTTTATCCGAACCGGCCTAGTTTCATCGTTTACGGGCAAAGCGAAAGATTTCGCAAACAGGGTATGACTTTTTGTTCTCGGTCGATACACAACCGCCTTAAGTTAGCGGTAAATATGAAAAGGGCAAACCGATCGGGGGTTTCACTCAGTAACGAATTACTTAAACGGAAAAGGATCTTCTCCGTTGACAATGGAATTGCTTCCGGTCCCGAGGAAAAGTAATTTGCATTGCTAGTCCAGAGATGCCGTTGGAAAGGACACCCCCCTTTCATTCTCTCCGTTCGCGGATGAAACCTTTAACTTGAGAAGAGATCCCGGCTTCTTCTTTCTGAGCATAGTGAGAAAGGGTTCGATCCGGACATAAGTCTTTCCGCTAGCTTCCAGAATCAAGTCTTCGTCTCTCAAGCCAGCCTTGAAGGCCACGCCATTTCTCGCGACTTGACGAAGGAGAAGCCCTTTCGTTTCCGGTTGTAACTTCCCTATGAGATTTGGAGATTGTCCCCAGAGTTCTTCGACTGCAGCTTGCATGCATGCCACGGAGACGTTTTTCTTTTTTGCAAGGAACCTGCGAATGGAATGCAGGGGAACGGCCGAACTTACTCCCTGATGTCCTTTTTCGGTGGTAACGCTTGCAACTTGAACGCCGATTACTTCTCCCTTGGTATTTACCCATGGACCTCCCGATGATCCCGGAGCCCCGATTCCGCTGATCGGTATGGTATTGGTGAATCCTCCGTCATACCAAGAAAAGGATTCGCTTCTTCTGGCTATGGTTCCGCTCAAGAGGAGGTGATGCCGGAAAATGGGCGAACCAAGCAGAAACACCGGTCTTCCTTCGGCGGGGATGGATTTGGCCAGAGACAAGGCGGGGTAGGGGGCATCGCTCTTGGGCAGCCGGAGAAGAGCCAAGTCGCTTCCCCGATAGGTGGCTAGCAGGCTTAATTGCTTTCTTCCCAGTTGAGGAGAGAGAGCCTCGTACTTCTTGCTTTGTTTTCGTATCACGTGACAGGCCGTGAGAACCAACCCGCTTGGGCAGACGATTGCCCCGGACCCGTCCAGTCGCCCTCCGACGAGAATTTCGACGCATGCCGGGCTGATCTTCTTGTAAAGCCCTTGTTCCGCGGAACAAGGCAGCGCCAAAAACAGGCTTGTGAGGATGAGGATAGAAGAACTGAATTTTGACATGGAGAGAATCCTTGAAGATTTGGAGCGAACTGTAAACGACGGATTCCCATACTTTGTAGGTCCGGGTCTTCGCCTTTTGGGCGTATCCCCGGAGAAAACTTATTCACGTCCGTCTCTTTTTAATGGAGTCATTCGTCAGGATTGCCTATCCATAATGTACGGGGCTCGGTTTGAAAAATCCGAGAAGATTACTATCAATTCGAACGATAAAGGAAAAAAGGGGTCTATGACATTATGAGTATTACCTATAGAGATGCGAAGAGAATTCTCGCGAAGCAGGAAGAGGCGCGGGAAGTGATAAACAGTTACAGGGGGATGGAGACCATGGGGAAGCGTCTTCAATTGAAAAACAACAAGGAGTTGATCCTCAAGCTCTTTGAGATTGAGGAAGACGGTTCCATCGTCGAAGTCTTCACTCACTTGAAAGCTCTTTACGAGGAACAGTGGGGTGATGCCGAAGCCACCGCTCCGCCCGACGTGCCTGGTTGCGTGGAAGCCGATCCGGTGGAGGATGATTCGAAAAAAGCCAAGACCAAGGTCAAGGTTGTCGAGGAAGTTTCCGACGAGGCGTCCGTCGTTTCGGGATAATTTTTGTCCGCCTTTTTTTTCCGTATGCCTTTTGGCAGAGTGAAGGAGTGATTTTCTCAGGTTCTTCTTGCTTTTTGCCCGAATCATTTGAGATTATGTCTTGAACCCATTGTTTTGAACCTTACGCAAAGATTTAAGTCTCCCCCATGTCTTTCCGGCAGTATTCTGCTTTCCCACCCCAGTTTAAGGGATCCTAATTTCCTCAAAACGATCGTTTTTCTTTCTTCTCATTCCGATGAGCAGGGGACCTTGGGAGTTATTTTGAACCGGCCTACGGGAAAAAGGCTCGGTGATTTGGACAAGCAGTTTCAGGTTGTTGACTTTGCGGACGTCCCTGTTTTCGAAGGCGGTCCCGTCGAAAAAGAGAAGTTGATCGTCGCCGGTTGGGAATGGTTGGACAGCCCCTCTTCCTTCAAGTTGTATTTCGGGATCGATTTGGAAAAGGCGAAGTTTCTCCGGGATGAAAACCCAAATATCAAACTCGCCTGCTTCCTCGGTCATTCCGGTTGGTCACCCGGTCAACTCGAGAGCGAGTTGGATGACGATGCCTGGCTTACGCATAGCCTCGATTACGATCTTTTTACCAAGATGGACAAGGAGAACCATATTTGGAAAAAAATAGTCGGTTCCATGAGCGACGAACTTCGCCTTCTTGCGGATGCCCCGGAGAATCCCTCGAAAAATTGAGAACAATTTGAACTCCCTCTGCGGGAGAGTGTAAAATTTTACTCAATTTTGTTCGTGCATATTTCTTTGGCATCGGTTTTGCTCTTTACCTCTTATCTTATCCCTTCCGAGTAGACATCCGTCTACTCCCGGGAAACGAACCCAATGTTATCCAATCACCCATGAGTAAGCATAAGTTAGAATACATCTGGCTCGACGGCTATAAGCCAACCCAGAGCCTTCGCGGTAAAACGTTGATTCACGAAGACTTCAGCGGCAAGCTGGAGGACGCCAAGCAATGGTCCTTCGACGGTTCCTCTACGGAACAAGCCTCCGGAGACGACTCCGATTGCCTGCTTCAGCCGGTCCACGTCATACCTGACCCCGATCGTTTCGGAGGCGACGGCTGGCTGGTCATGTGCGAGGTGCTCAACGCAGATGGCACGCCTCACGAATCGAACGGACGTGCCACCATCGACGAAGACGATGACGATTTCTGGTTCGGTTTCGAGCAGGAATACACCCTCATCGATCTGGAGACTAACCTTCCCCTTGGTTTCCCCAAGGACGGTTTCCCGGGTCCCCAAGGTCCGTATTACACTTCCGTCGGAGCCCGAAACACCAAGGGTCGCGAGTTGGTTGACGAACATTTGCATCTTTGCCTTGATGCCGGCTTGAACGTCGAAGGTATCAATGCCGAGGTCATGATGGGCCAGTGGGAATACCAAATCTTCGCCAAGGGCGCCGCCAATGCCGGTGACCAAATTTGGCTCGCCCGTTATCTTCTCGAGCGTACGGCCGAGAGCTACGACATTGCCATCGACCTCCATCCGAAACCTATCAAGGGCGACTGGAACGGATCGGGCATGCACGCCAACTTCTCGAACGGCGCAATGCGCGACGAGGGAGGCGAGGAGCTCTTTACGAAAATATGCGAGGAGTTCGGCAAGAACATCAACCGCCACATCAGCGTTTACGGTGCCGAAAACGATCAAAGACTGACCGGAGCTCATGAGACGCAGTCCATCGACAAGTTCAGTTACGGTGTTTCCGACCGCGGGGCTTCCATCCGTATTCCCGTCGGTACTATCCAAGAAGGCTGGAAGGGTCGACTGGAAGACCGTCGTCCATCTTCCAATGGTGATCCCTACCGGATTGCCGCGGTAATAATCAAGACTACCAAGGAAGCTTTGTCTTCCTGAGGAATTCTTGGTTTTTCCTTTTTTCAAGGGGCGATGGAGCGATCCATCGCCCTTTTTTATTTGCGCTTGCGCTTGCGCATCACGATCACGAACTCGTCCCCGTCTTCACAAAAGAAACGCAGGGCGGTATAGTAGTACGTCGATTGAGAATAGATCTTGGTTTTGCGCTTTCCGCGCTCGATCCAGGATACTCCGATCGACTGGGCCTTTTCACTCGCCAGCTTGCCTTGCCTGACGAACTCTTTCTTGGCTCCATGCGTTTTGAACTTCGACCATCCGTCTTCCTCCCAGTCGGCAACGATCTCAGCAGGTTCTTGCGAGCAAGAGTAACCCAAACCGATTGCCAGGCAGAGGAGTAATAGCCTGAAAGATCTTCTCAGTTTTCCATGCATCTTCTTTTCTAGATCTTTCCTGCCGACCTCTTGGTCTTGCCCAAATCCTTATTGAAGGCCTGTCCGAGCGCGGATAGGCGCTTAACGACCTCGGGATGGTTCTTGCTCAGGTCTTTCGATTCCCCGACGTCCTTTTCCAAATCAAACAAGGCAAGCCCGATCTTGGCTTGCGAATAGCGTGTCGGGATTCCACCCGTCCCGCCGGGTTTCCCTGCCATCGTGCGGTAACCGTGCGGGAAATGAAGCTTCCATTTTCCCTGCCTTACCGCTTGCAACTGATTCCCGTAGTATAGGTAGTAGGCTTCCTGGGGGGATTTCGCCTTGTCATCGGTGAACAAAGGCCAGACGTTCTTTCCATCGATTCGATGGTCGGGCAACTTCGCCCCGATCAATCCTGCGATGGTTGGCAGGAGATCGATCGTCATGGCCGGTTCCCTGCATACGGAATCGGCGGGAATGGTCCCCGGCCACCAAGCCAGAGTGGGTTCCCTGCATCCACCGTCGAACATGGTTCCTTTGCCTTCGCGCAAGGGGGCGGCTGAACCGGCATGGTCGCCATAGTTCAGCCAAGGCCCGTTGTCGGAAGTGAAGACGAACAGGGTGTCCTTTTCCAACTTGTGCTTGCGCAAGGTTTTCATGATCTGCCCGACCGACCAATCGACTTCCATCATGACGTCCCCGAACAAACCTGCTCCACTCTTGCCCTTGAACTTTTTCGATACGTAAAGCGGGACGTGAACCATGCTGTGCGGAACGTAGACGAAAAAGGGCTTGTCCT
>JABGWD010000208.1 GCA_018645725.1 Opitutia bacterium | reverse complement strand
GATGGAAAAGTTCTATGGCGAAAAGGGAGAGATGGGATGGGGGAACCAGATCCGAAGTTATGTTTTTCAACCTTATCAAATGGTCAAGGATTTGCGCACTGGTGTCGAGACCTCAGGCGTGCAAGCCGTGATGGACGGTGAACTCGACCCATTCGTCAACGGATGGTTGCGGGCCGGATGTCCGAGGCAGCGCAACAAGGATATCCAGGTAGACGACTGATAGAAAGTTTTATGGACGTGAGCCTGTTGGCTGAAGAATTGACCGAGCATCAGACGAATCCTCTTTTCCAGGGAAAGACTTGGAGATGGTCGCCTTCACCCTGGCAATTGCCTCCCGAACAAAAAGAGGTGATTGAAAAGCTTGCCCAGGCAGGGGTTTCCTTTTACCGGGCCATCGAGCGCCTTTACCTCAAGTCGAAAGCTGCCCAAAAAATCCTCCGCAACGAGGAACTTTTTGTCCCCTGGGTCGCCGAATACTACGACGCGGGCAAACCCGACTGGCTGGTCAATCATGCCAGTAACAAAGCGGTCAGTGATCTTTTGCCCGCCGTCTTGCGACCCGATCTTTTGCCCGTTTCCGGGGGCACGACCCTGACCGAATGGGATTCCGTCCCTGGCGGGATCGGAGTGACCGCCCAGCTTGGATCGGCCTACCTGGGTGAAGATGCTCCATCGATGGTCGATGCCTTTGGCGAAGCCCTCGCTCATGCCGCATCCCGTTTCGGGGGCAAGCAGGCGAACATGCTCATCGTGGTGAGCGATGAATCGGAAACTTACCGGCCCGAGATGGAATGGTTGGCGGATGAATTGAGTGAGCGTGGATTCTCGATCGGTGTTGCCGATCCCGGGGAACTTGAGATCAGGGACGAGGGAGTTTTCAATAATGGTAAGAAAGTCGATTTGGTTTACCGATTTTGGGAATTGTTCGATTGGGAAAACGTTCCCGTAATGAAGGATTTGTCCCGCTTGGTCGAGGAGGAGAAATTGGTGGTGACCCCACCCATGAAGCATTTTCAGGAAGAGAAGCTTTCCCTCGCTCTCTTTTGGCACCACCGCTTGCAAGGATTCTGGGAAGAAAACCTCAGCCGTGACGAACTCGAATTGTTACGAAGCGTAATCCCGAAAACCTGGATTCTCGACCCCGCTCTCGTTCCACCCGGGGCAACCGTGGACGGACCACCTGTGCAAGGCAAACCACTCGGTGACTGGATGGAGCTGGCGAAAGCATCCAAGAAGGAACGAATCCTCGTGATCAAGGCGAGCGGGTTTCACGAGAGTGCTTGGGGGGCGAGGAGCGTAGTTGTCGGGGACGACGTATCGAGTGAGCAATGGACCGCCGCTCTATCCGGTGTCCTTGAATCCTTCCCCCAACCCCTTTCCGTACTTCAGGAATTCCGCAAACCCGTCCGTCTCGAGCATCCTGTCTTTACCGATGACGGATCGGTCGAGTCCATGACCGGGCGCTTGCGTCTGTCTCCCTACTTCTTCGTCTCGGGCGACCAAGCGAAGTGGAGCGGGTCCCTTGCCACCTTTTGCCCCGCGGACAAGAAGATCATCCACGGCATGAAGGACGGCGCCCTGATGCCCTGCGGAGCTTCCGAATTGATTTGAAGCAAGTTCTGCGAAGACTTGTTTGAGAAGGCGCTGTTTCCGGTCGCCTGATTCGTCCAATTAAATTATATTAAAGACTAGACACATCCGCGTGATGCTATTTGATAAAGGATATTGCATAAATTATTACCAATAGTGAAAAGATCAGATTATCAGTAGGTTAACTTGGTTGATTGCCACTATCATTCAACACATCCAAACAATCCCATATGAGTAAGATACACGTTACAAAGGCCGGCGCGAATCACGGGCCGTTTACAGTCGAAGAGATAAACGCCAAGCTCAAGGATGGCGAATTCGAACCCACAGACAAATCATGGATGGATGGCATGGAAGGATGGTTGCCATTGTCCGACAAAGCTTTCATTGACGCCGGCGTGGTGCTTCCCGCTGCCGAACCAGCGCCTCCTCCTGCCGAACCAACCCCTCCGCCTGCCGAAGCGGCGCCTCCGCCTGCCGAAGCGGCCCCTCCTCCTGCCGAAGCGGCCAAGAAAGGGCCTTCCCTTGCCGATAAAGCCAAGGCTGCGGCTGCTCAGGCAGGATCTTCCGATACGGACAAGATTTCCAAGCCGGATGCAAACCCCGTGCTTGCCGCCATTCTTACTTGGTTCGCCTTTGGCCTCGGTCATATGTTTGTCAACGGCCAAACCAACAAGTGGATTTGGATTATGGTTACAAGTATGGTTGGCATGATCTTGTGTTGCATCCCCGGGATGGTGATCGGCATACTGAGTATCATCGATGCATACCAGACGGCCGTACGCCTCAAAAGCGGAGAGACGATCGGGCAAAACGAATATTCTTTTCCTTTGCTTTACAAAGTGTGCAAGTTCCTGGATAAGAAAGCGACTTGCAAGAACGCCTGATTTCCTTTGAGGTTTCATTGCGGAAAGCCAAGAGCTTTCCGCGTTTGGCTTTCTCGCTATGGGAGCAGACTTGTTTCATTGCCCGTATTCTTGTTGTGGGGCTTATGCTGACGGTTACCCGCATTGAGCGAATGGACATTTTGTCCAGTGCCTGAAACTATTAGCTATCCAGTGGGATAAGTGGCGATCAGGCTTAAGGCTTCAAGCAAGTCGGATCAACCGTCTACTTCTTGACTGATCGGGGGGTTCGCCAGTTGGGGTGGGGGACGTGGGCCTTTTCCATCATCGCGAGCATCTTTTGGGCGACGTCCGGTTTTTCCTTGGCCAGGTTCTTGTCCTCGTGGATGTCCTGACTCAGGTCGTAAAGTTCGATCCTTTCGTCGTCCATCCCTGAACGGATGAGTTTCCAGTTATCCAAAACAACGGCTTGGCGAAAGGTGCGCTCGTAGAATTCCCAGTAGAGGAAATCGTGCCTGGCTTGCTTGTCTGCTTGTCCCTTGAGGGTAGGAATGATTGATACGCTGTCGACGTTCTTGGGCTTGGCCGTACCCGCCAACTCGCAAGCTGTGGCCATGAGATCACCGAAATAGAAGGGTTGGTCGCCCTGGGAACCCTTGGCCACGGTCTTGGGCCACCAAGCGATCGTGGGCATCCGTATGCCGCCCTCGGTCAGGGTACGCTTCATGCCCCGTAGGGGACCGGCTGGGATGAAGCGATCGGGGTTGTGCCTGGCTTCGTTGTGGGGTCCGTTGTCAGAGGTGAAGACAACGAGAGTGTTCTGGGCAATCTTGAGCTTCCCGAGCAGGTCGAGAATGCGCCCGACGTCCTTGTCCATCCGGGTGATCATGGCGGCTTGTCCCTTGTCCTGCTTGGGCCAGTCCATCTTCTCGTAAATTCCGTATTCCGGAACCTCGGCTCCGTCCCCGAACATCCGGCTGCCCTCGTTGTTGGCGTGCGGGATGGTGAGGGGGAGGTAGAGAAAGAATGGATTGTCCTTGTTCTTGCTGATCCAGGAAAGGGCTTCCTCGGCAAAGATGTCATGACTGTAGTCGACCCGCTTGGTGGCGGCACCACCGATGAACCCAGCGTATCCTTTTTTGCCAACCAACTGGACTTCGTTGCGGAGCATGTGCTTGTCGAAGTTTCTCCAAAGAAATTCCGGATAGAAATTATGGGCGTGGACTTGGTTGAGGTAACCGTAGAAATAATCGAACCCTTGGCCCAAGGGATGTCCTTCCTGCCCAACCTCACCCAGTCCCCACTTTCCGATCAGGGCGGTTGAGTAGTTTGCTTTCTTCAAGGCCTCGGCCACGGTGAAGTCCTTGTCGCGCAAGCTTTGCCTGGTCATGTCCCCACCCGCATTCCCCCGGACGTGGGTGTGTCCCATGTGCTGGCCGGTCATAAGCACGCTGCGGGATGGAGCGCATACCGTGCTTCCGGAGTAGAACCGGGTGAATTTCATACCCTCCTTCGCCATTTGGTCGAGGCGTGGGGTCTTGATCAGTTTCTGACCAAAGCATCCGAGGTCCCCGTAGCCGAGGTCGTCGGCCATGATGAAAATCAGGTTGGGCTTGGCGTGAGAAAAGGATCCGGCGAGGAGGGTGAGAGAAAGGAGAAGTTTTGTGGGCATATTACTTTCCTCCGTTGAGTTCATTGACGGTGGTATCCACTAGACGCCCGACGTACCCCTGGAAGCGCTTGTCCACCCCGGTTGGGGTGCGGGGCATGGATTGGATCTTGGGAAGGAGGGATTTGGCCTTGTCGTCCAAGTGGTCGATTGCATTCATCGCGAGCATGGCGGGGAAGCACCCGTTCTTTACCGGGTCTGCCGTTTCGCCCAGAACCTTGACCGCGCTCTTTACGTCCTTCTTGTTGCCGTATTTCCCGAGGGCTTCGGCGGCGATGACCCGGACGTAGGGGGAAGAATCCTGCAAGGCCTTGGTCAGGGCATCCTTGCCGTGCTTGACCCCGGCCTTTTCCTGCATGAGCAAGCCGAGGGCTCCCCAGTAGCGGACGGCGGAGTCCTTGTCCTCGAGTAGCTTTGTAATCTTGGGCAGATCGTCCTTGCCCATGGAGGAGGCCATGTCAGCGGCCGCCCGGATCTTCTCGAATGGATACTTCTTGTCATCATGTCCCATTTCATAGGGAGTCGAGCCCTTGGAACGGGAATGGATCTCGCCTTCAGGCAAAAAGCCGACGTCCCGTATTTTCGTGACGTGATCGATATGGGCCTTCCTCATTTCAGCGAGGATTTTCGCATGCTTCTTTGATTTGACCAGGTTGTTCACTTCATCCGGGTCTTCCTGCAAATCGTAGAGTTCCTCGGGTGGTTTTGTTTTCCAGAAGTGACTCTGGGCTTCATTCAGCTTGCCTTCGTCAAAGAGACGTTTCCAAACCTGCGTGGTGGTGGTGACGAACATGTATCCGACGTGCTGGCCGTATCGTTTGTGGGGCATGTAGTTGCGGACGTAGATATAACGCTTGCCTACTACGCTTCGCACCATGTCGTATCGTTCGTCCATCCGTCCTCGAAAGCCGTATCCGTACTCTTGGGCGGGAGCTTCGTGCTTGCCCATGAATGCGTGGCCTTGCATGTGGGCGGGAGGTTTCTTGCCCGCGATGCTCAGTAGGGTGGGGGCGAGGTCGATGAACCCGACCCGGCGGTCGCTGCTGCCACCGACCTTGTAGTCCGAGGAGGCGAGGTGTTTCCATTTCTCGGGGACATGCACGACGAGGGGGACTTGCAGACCGGAAAAGAAGGGCCAACGCTTGCTCCTGGGCATTCCGGATCCGTGATCGCCGTAGTAGAAGACGATGGTGTCGTCTTCCACTCCGGCATCCTTCAATTCCTTGATTTGAGCGCCGACCTGGGCATCCATCTCTGTGATCTTGTCGTGGTACTGGGCCCAGTCCTTGCGCACCTCGGGATGATCGGGGTGGTAGGCAGGTACGCGAACCTTGGCCGGATCATGAACTTGGGTGTGTGGTCGCTTGCGGATTTTGCTCTCGTGACTGGTCGTGAAGTTGAAGATGGCGAAGAACGGTTGCTTCTTGTCGGGGCGGTTTTTCCAATGCCCTTTTCCTCCGCTTTCATTCCATACCTCACCTTCCTTGCGCAGGTTGTAGTCTTCCTTGGATTTGTTCGTGCAGTAGTAGCCAAGTTCGCGCAGGTAAGCGGGGTACATTTTGTAAGCAGAGGGCAGGCTGGTCATGCTGCGCATGTGCTCCGAACCGGTGGAGGGAGGATACATGCCTGAGATGATGGTGGTACGGGCGGGGGCGCAAACGGGTGCGGTGGAGAGGGCCCGAGTGTAGATCATTCCCTTTTTTGCCAGTGCGTCGAGGTTGGGTGTGGTGGCATAGTCGTCGCCGTAACACCCGAGGTGCGGGCCGTTGTCCTCGCTTGTCACCCAAAGGATATTGGGCAAGTCGGCTGCGTGGGAACCGAGCAGGGTCGTGAGCAAAAGCGTAATGCAGGATAGTGTGTTCTTCATATTAATAGTCTCTTAAAATCAGTACTCGGTCGTTCCAGCTGTCACAGATCCAAAGGGCTCCGTCAGGAGCCAAGGCGACCCCGTGCGGGCGGTTGAGTTTTGTCCGTGGTTGGGTCTTGCCGCCCAGGATTGTGGACACCTGTTTGGTTTTTGGGTCGTAGAGGCGGATCAGGTGATTGTTGTCATCGGCAATGATGACCTTGCCTTCGGAGTCCATGCAGAGATGCTTGGGGCCGGCGAAAGTGGCCTTGCGGGCATAACCGTCCCGGGCGCCTTTCTTTCCCGTGCCCGCAACGGTGAAGATTTCGCCGTCCGGTCGGATGACGCGCAAAGCGTTTCCTCCGCGTTCCAGTACGTAAAGGTTTCCTTCCAGGTCCATTACGCAGGCCCGTGGATCGGCAAGTGGCTGCTCAAGGGCATTTTCTCCGTCTTTGGGGATTCCTCGGTTGCCGTTTCCCGCAAGGGTCCGGATGAGTCCGGTAGTAAGGTCGACGGCCCGGATTCGCCTGTTTTGAATGTCTGCGATCAAGAGAGTTTTCTCATCGGGTGACAGGCTGATCGATATGGGGTCGGCTAATTTGGCTCTGGAGGCAAGGCCTCCGTCTCCGGAAAACCCCTTTTTGCCGGGCATTCCGGCAATGGTGTGCACGAGGGTCGTTTTGCCATGGATCATTCGGATCAAGTTGTTGCGAGTGTCCGAGACGTAAAGGTCGCCATTGGAGCAGCGGGCCAAGTTGTGTATGCCGTTGTAGATGGCTTCCGCTGCCTCGAGACCGTCCCCGGCAAAGCCGTCTTCTCCATTGCCCGAAAAGATGCGGACTTTGCCATCGGGGCCAAGAAGGAGGATTCTTCCTCCTTTGTATTCGGCGACGAAGGTGTTCCCTTCTCCGTCAAAGGCCAACCCGAAGGGGTTGGTCGTCCGGGGGGAATTCAAAATAACCTCGAGGCTAGGTTTTGCCCAAAGAAACGCCATGGGCAGCAACAGTAATGAGGCAAGCTTGAGAGAGGTATTCACGTTCAAGTGGGGCTTTGTAGTTAGTGCGGTTATTTTCCCTTGGTGACCATGGGGAACTCGTCTGTCCGAAACGGGGTGGCAGGCAGGGTGATGGACCCGGTCTTGCCGTAAAGGTTGCAAACGGGGTTGTTGGACCAGGCATAACGCACGGCAACCGGTTCTTCGATGCTATCCGCCCAGATTTCGACTTTGTCTTTTCCGACAAGCTTGCCTTTTGCCCAGACGAATTTTTTGTCTTGCCCGCAGATTGCGAATCCGACCGGTTCGCGCACGTCGAAGGTGTAGAGTCCGGTTCCGACGTGATCGAAGGTCAGGATCGCCTTCCCGCCCTTTGTTTCCATCGACTTGTAACGGGGGCTTCGGTGGGGAATGTTTTTTCCGTAATCCTTGGCTAGGGCGTTACGGGCCAGCCGGTTGGCCACGATCTGCTTGTTCCGGGGGTGAATGTCCCGTCCTTCGCCTACGTCAATGATGACTGCTTCGCCCACGTTCTTGAGTTTGTCGAGGGTCAGGGTCTGGGCTTCCCGTAGTTCGGGCCAATTGTTGTCCATGGGTTCTTCGTCTTCGTTCATGAAGTCAGCCAACTGTACCCAGTAAAAAGAGAAATCGCCTTGTTTCCAGTCCCTTCTCCAAGTCTCGATCATGAGGGGGAAGACTTCCCGGTAGGCATGACCACGAGCGGAGTTGCTCTCTCCCTGGTACCAGATGGCTCCCTTGATTCCGTATCCGATGATTGGATTGAGCACGCCGTTGTAAAGATTGGCCGGGCGGTGCTGTCCGGTCAAGGGGTTGCGTGGGGGTCTGGGAGCCCGGGGGCGCGGTTTGCCTGCCGCCTTGGCTTTCTTGACCTGCTCGGTCCACTTGGCTTTTTGCGCGTCATGTTTTTCTTGAGCCGCCTTGGCGTCGTAGTTCGCCTCGGTTTGTTTCCATTGATCCATGTAGGGCTTGGCGACAGGCGTGGCGTTCAGTCGGTCTCTTGGGATCCAGGCTTCGCATGCCGATCCGCCCCATGCGTTGTCGATCAGTCCGACGGGGACTTGGAGTGCCTGATGAAGCCTTCTGCCGAAGAGGTATCCTACGGCGGAGAAGCTTGTGGCGCTATCGGGAGTGGTCGCTTCCCATTGGCCGTTGAAATCGTCCTGTGGTTCCTGGGTTCCGACTTGCGGGACGCTGATTAAACGGAGGTTCGGGAAATTCGCGGTCATGATCTCAAGATCGGAGTCGTCCGAGCTGTTGACTGCCCATCCCATGTTGGACTGACCCGAGCATACCCAGACTTCGCCCACAAGAACGTTGGGGTAGCTAAGGGACGAGGATTTGCCCTTGATCGACAAAGTCTTGGGCTTGGCGGAAGCATCCATCGCATCGAGGGTGACTTTCCAGTATCCGGATTTGTCCGCCTTGGCCTTGTGGGATTGCCCGGCAACGGAGACCGTGACCGCTTCCCCTGCTTCGGCCCATCCCCAAATCGGGTTCTTGTGCTGTTGTTGGAGAACCATGTTCTCTCCGATGACCGATGGGGTGCGCAACTCGGCGAAAGTGATGCCGGAAA
The DNA here is from genome assembly GCA_018645725.1 of Opitutia bacterium. Classification (GTDB taxonomy): domain Bacteria; phylum Verrucomicrobiota; class Verrucomicrobiia; order Opitutales; family Seribacteraceae; genus Seribacter. Next base: position 38 of record JABGWD010000208.1, on the reverse strand, counting down.
GAAAGAGGAAAGCGAAAGAAAAAAGGGAAACGGGTTTC
>JABGWD010000207.1 GCA_018645725.1 Opitutia bacterium | reverse complement strand
GTCATTTCCTCGCCTTTTTTGCCCAGCAGGTGATCGCGAACTGCTTTTCGTACTTCGAGGACCGATGCGGCCGCCTTTTTGCCGGCTTCCACTCCCGGTTGATGGTAGGCATTGATTTCGACCAGAGAAGCATAGAGCCCGACTGCACGCTCAAACAGTGCGATCAAGGCTCCGACGGAGGCCGGGGTTACTTCCTTGATGGTGAGGGTGATTGATTTGCGGTCCTTTTCGTAAAGGGCATCCCTGGTTCCGAGGAAGAAACCGTGCAAATAGTCTCCCGAACTCATCCCGTCCTCGTCCACGCTCGGTCCGGGACCGCCTCTATGCTTGAGCACCTCGATGAAAGTGGCGAAAAAGTTGGGGACTCCTTCCCGCAATTGTTGAACGTAAGCGTGCTGGTCGGTCGATCCTTTGTTTCCGTAGACGGCAATGCCCTGGTGCACGACGTTCCCTTCCAAATCCTTTTCCTTTCCCAATGATTCCATCACGAGCTGCTGGAGGTACTTGGCGAAAAGCTCGAGACGGTCCTTGTAGGGGAGAATGACCATGTCCCGCGATCCTTTTCCGTCAGTCAGGCAATGCCAGGAAAGGGCCAGCATGGCAGCGGGGTTGTTTCTGAAATCGTCTTGCCGGGTAATTTCGTCCATTTGGGCCGCCCCTTGAAGGAGTTGATCGACGTCGATACCCTGAAGAGCGGCAGGCATAAGTCCAACGGCTGCAGTTTCGCTCGTTCTGCCTCCTACCCAATCCCACATCGGGAGGAAGTCGAGCCAAGCATTCCCCGTGGCATGTTCATGGAGCCTGCTTCCTTCTCCGGTAATCGCAATCGCTTGCTTGGCGAAATCCAGCCCCATCGCCGAAAAAGCGTTTTCCGCCTCCAGCATACCGTTCCGGGTCTCGGGTGTGCCACCTGACTTGGAAATGACGAGGGCAAGGGTAGTGGACAACCTCGGGCCGATTTCGGAAAGGGTCAGGTCGATCCCGTCAGGGTCGGTATTGTCGAAGAAATGGACTTTCAGCTTGTCCTGTTCGGGGTTCCCCAGGGCCTTCCCGACAAATTGCGGTCCCAAGGCCGAACCGCCGATGCCAATTACGAGCAAGTCGGTGAATGGTCCGGCGGGTGCCTGCAACTCTCCTTGGTGGACTTGCTTGGTCAGGTTCTTGATCTTCCCGAGCGTTTCCCGGATGGCGTTGGCAATCTCGTCGCTCGGAGCCCGTTCCGGGGCCCTGAGCCAATAGTGCCCGACCATTCGCTGCTCGTCCGGGTTCGCGATGGTGCCTTTCTCCAGTTCGTTCATGGAAGCAAGGGCCTGACCGGCTTTGCCCGCCATTGAATCAAGGTATTCCTCGGGAAAGTCGACAAAGGAAAAATCGGCCCAAAAATCGGCATTCTCGAATGCCAGGTACAAGTCTTTGTTCATAGTTCGGTTAAAATCCGTCGGTTATGGCTCCCAAGGAGGCGGAACTTACGAGTTTGGCGTATTTGGCCAATACTCCTCTTTTTTCCTTTGGGTCGGGTCGTACCCATTCGTCTTTGCGTTTTTTGATCTCCTCTTCGGGCAAGTCGAGGGTAAGTTCGTTCTTTTCCGCATCGATGGTGATGGGGTCACCGTTTTGCAACAATCCCAAGGGACCGCCGACCGCTGCTTCCGGGGTTACGTGTCCCACGACAAAGCCATGGCTTCCGCCGGAGAATCGACCGTCCGTGATCAGGGCGACTTCCTTGCCCAGGCCTTTGCCCATGATTGCGGAAGTGGGGGAAAGCATTTCCCGCATGCCCGGTCCGCCTACCGGGCCCTCGTTTCGAATCACGACGACGTGACCGGCCTCGACTTCCCCATCGAGAATTCCGCGCAAGGAATCCTCCTCCGATTCGTATACGATGGCTTTGCCGGAAAAGCGCAATCCTTCCTTGCCGGTAATTTTCGCCACCGCTCCTTCCGGAGCCAAGTTTCCATACAAGATGCGCAGGTGACTGTCTTGCTTGATCGGATCGTCGAATGGTCGGACCAAGTCCTGTCCACCGGGGTAGGGGGCATAAGGTTGAGCGTCTTCCAAGTTTTCCGCAAGGGTCCTGCCCGTAACGGTAATGCAATCCCCGTGCAGCAAACCTTCTTCCAACAGAGTTTTGAGCAGAGGCCGGAGACCCCCGATTCTGACGAAGTGGGACATATTGTATTTGCCACTTGGCTTGAGGTCGCACAGGACCGGAACCCGTTTGCCTATTTCCGTAAAATCATCGAGCTCGAGAGGGACTTCGGCGGCATGAGCCATGGCAAGAAGATGAAGGACTGCATTGGTCGAGCCGCCCAAGGTAATGACCACCGTGATGGCGTTCTCGAAGGCCTTCCTCGTCATGACGTCACGGGGTTTGATATCCTTCTCGATCAGGTTGAGGACGGCAGCGCCTGCGTCCTGGGCGTCTTTGCGCTTGTCGTCGGAGATGGCCAACTGGGCCGAACTGTCGGGCAAGCTCATGCCAAGAGCCTCGATGGCGGAGGACATGGTGTTTGCCGTGTACATCCCTCCGCAGGAACCCGGTCCGGGTATCGCTTTTTTTTCTATTTCAATGAGTTCGTCATGTTCCATTGAGCCAGATGCATGGGAACCGACTGCCTCGAAGACGGAAACGATATCCAGGTTCTTCTCCTTGTGGATGCCTGGCAAAATGGTTCCTCCGTAGACAAAGATGCCCGGTCTGTCGAGACGGGCCAAAGCAATGAGGCAGGCGGGCATGTTCTTGTCGCATCCCCCGATGGTCACCACCCCGTCCATTCCTTCCGCGCCGACGACGGTTTCGATCGAATCCGCAATGACTTCTCTCGAGACCAGGGAGTATCTCATGCCGGGGGTTCCCATGCTGATCCCATCGGATACGGTTATGGTTCCGAAGGGAACGGCCTTTCCTCCCGCTTGGTCGACTCCTTCCACGGAAGCCTTCCCCAGTTCGTCCAAATGGGAGTTGCACGGGGTTACCATGCTCCAGGCAGAGCAGACGGCGACTTGGGGCTTTTCAAAGTCCTCGTCCTCGAAACCTACGGCCCGAAGCATCGAACGGTTGGGCGCGCGGTCATCTCCGTCAACCACGATGGAAGAGAAATTACGGTTGCAGCTAACTGTCATAAATTAGGTAAGATTGAACGATTTGAAACTTTCATGTTGCATAAAGACTTGCGAAAACAATCCTAATCTTCTTGATTCGCAATCTTCTTTTTTGGAAAAAAACACACTAGAGTCCCTAAGGGATGAAATCGATGAGATCGACTCTCAAATCGTTCGTCTGCTCAATCAACGCGTTCAGGCCGCCGTTGAAATTGGGCGGATCAAGGATCAATTGGGCGTAGACCCCTACGATCCGGCCCGTGAGGAGCAAGTTTTCGAGAAGCTCCGGGCAATCAACGAAGGCCCCATGCAAGGGGATTCCCTGCGTACGATTTACCGGGAAGTGATTTCCGCATCCATTGCCTTGGAGAAATCCCTGGTCATTGGTTTTCTCGGACCCGAGGCAACCTATACCCATCAAGCGGCGGTAAAGAATTTTGGATCGACCCTTTCCTACCGTCCCCTGCCTGATATCCCGGACGTCTTTCAGGCGGTCGAGCAAGGGGAATGCGACTATGGAGTGGTTCCCATCGAGAATTCGACCGAAGGAGCGGTCAACCGCTCGCTCGATTTGTTGGCGGAGACCGAACTGCATATCGTCGCTCAGGTTTTTCTCAAGGTCGAACATTGTCTTCTCAGTCTCTCGCCTCTTGATGAAATCGAGGAGGTCCGGTCCAAGGATCAGGCCTTGGCTCAATGCGGAGAATGGTTGAGAAGGAATTTGCCTCAGGCCCGGTTGATTCCCGTTTCAAGTACTGCGGAGGCGGTGCTTGAATGCAAGACCAGGAAGGCAAGCGGTGCCATCGCGGGGAAATTGGCCGGCGGTATCAACGAGGTGCCAATGCAGGCGGAAGGCATTCAGGATCGCAAGAACAACACGACCCGGTTTCTTGTTGTCGCCCGAAACTCCTTGCCCCGCAGGGAAGGGGTGGATTACCGCACGAGCTTGGTTATTTCCCTTTCCGATCGGATTGGCGCACTGCAAAATGCCTTGAAGCCTTTTTCCGAAAGAGATTTGAATTTGTGCAAAATCGAATCCCGTCCCAGTGGGAAAAAAAAGTGGGATTATTATTTCTTCGTCGATTTCATTGGTCACCGGGATGATGAAAAGGTGGCGGAGGCGATGAAGGAATTGGAAAAGAGCTCTTCCTTCGTCAAGCATCTCGGAAGTTATCCCGAGAATTCGAGCTAGTTCCCGGTCTAGAAGAAGAGGACGGTGAGGTCTTGATCTGCGCAGGCATACCGCAGAACCAAGCCTTCGATAAAAGACCTGAGTTCCTGGTATTCCCGCTCTTTTTTGGCCGTCCACCGTTTTCCGCCCCTCAACAAGGATTCGCGCAAACCCGAAACCAGGAGCAATCCGCGCATGTTTCCCTGAAAGGATTTGATGAATTCGAGAACCGAAGCCCTGACCCACAGAGGATCGATGGAAACGGATCGGGCGTTCCAATGGGTGAAGGGAAAGCCCCGGTCCTGCGGGTAGTGAAAGCGAACCACCTGTTCGATACAGTGCTCGAACGATTTGACGGTCATTTGGGCGTCGTTGTCATTTTCCCTCATGAAGGAAAGAGTTCTCTGCAGTTGCAGAGTCTCCTCGTTCGTCGAGGAACTTCCAATGACCGAGAAGAGGGCATTGAGGTTCTGAAGCCTTGTGTAATCGTCTCTTTTAGTCGCCGTCTTCGTCACCCTTTTTCCCACCACCCAAGTTCAAGATTTCCTCGGCAAACCGAGACAACTCCATGAAATCCTCGTAAAAACTGGCGTATCTTAGCCAAGCAATACCATCAACTTTGCGCAACCTGTGCATAATTGCATCGGCAATTGCCCGGCTCGGAACTTCGCTATCGAATTCGTTCTCGATCCGTCGCAAGGTTTCGGACAGCAAGGCGTTGATTTGCTCGGCGTCGATCGGCCTCTTGGCAATCGCTCGCCTCAAGCCCATAGCCAGTTTTGTTCGATCAAAGCTTTCTCTTCGACCGTCTCTCTTGACTACCGCGAGATCTTCGTGCAAGACCTCCTCAATAGTCGAAAAACGGTGCCCGCACTCCAGGCATTCCCTTCGCCTGCGAGTAGAAGCAACCTTGCCGGCTCTCGTCTCGAGAACCTTCAAGTCATCCGAAGAGCACTTAGGACAGCGCATCAATGATCAAGAATTCCATGTACCACACGCTTATGTGTCTAACAGAAATCCAGGAAGTTCTTCAAGATCATAATTCCTTTTTCGGTGGCAAGGGATTCGGGATGGAACTGAACGCCCCAAACGGGGAGATCTTTGTGCCTGATTCCCATGATCTCCCCCTCGTCCGTATGAGCGGTTATGGAAAGGCAATCGGGCAAGGACGAAGATTCCACGACAAGAGAATGGTAGCGGGTGGCGACGAGGGGGGAGGGGAGATCCTTGAACAATTCGGTCCCATCGTGCCTGATGGGTGAAGTTTTGCCATGCATCAACTTGGACGCCCGGACGATTTTCCCTCCGAAGGCCTGCCCAATGCATTGGTGTCCGAGGCAAACCCCGAAAAGAGGTTTTTTTCCCGCCCATTCGAGCACCGCGGGCAAACTGACGCCTGCCCGGTCGGGATCACAGGGGCCGGGCGAGAGTACGAGCCCCTGGTATTCGTCTATGGTGATTTGCCCGAGCTCTTTCGCATCATTTCTCAAGACCTCGCACTCGGCCCCGAGTTCACCGAAGTACTGTACCAGGTTATAGGTAAAGGAATCGTAGTTGTCTATGACGAGCAGACGCATTTTTGCCTTTTCAACCTTTGTAGTTTTGCTTCCGGAACCTTTCCTTGAGCCTCAGCGAGTTGAGTCGGATGAATCCTCCCGCATCCTCCGGTTTGTAATCACTTTCATCGTCATCCATGGAGGCAATGCTTTCGTCGTAAAGTGAATACTCGGACTTTCGCCCGACCGTGGCAATGCCACCCTTGTAAAGTTTCAGACGAACCGTCCCCGATGTGGTGGACTGGCTTTGGTCGATCAATGCCTGAAGGGCTTCCCTCTCGGGAGCATACCAAAAGCCGTAGTAAATCAACTCCCCGTATCTTGGGATCAAAGAATCCCTGAGGTGCATGAGGTCACGATCCATGGTCAAGGTTTCAAGCTGGCGATGGGCGTGAAGGAGAACGGTTCCTCCCGGGGTCTCGTATACTCCGCGGCTCTTCATGCCGACAAACCGGTTTTCCACCAAGTCGATCCGCCCGATTCCGTGTTCCCCGGCAATCTTGTTGAGTTTGCGGATGATTTCGGCCGGCGAATCGGTTTCGCCATCGATGGCCACGCAATTTCCTTTCTCGAAGGACAGATCGAGATAAAGGGGCGTGTCAGGGGCCAACTCGGGGTCGACCGTAAGCTTGTACATGTCCCGGTTTTCCGGAGTTGTCGGGTCAAACCAAGGATCCTCGAGAATGCCGGCCTCGTATGAAATGTGCCAAAGGTTCCGGTCCATGGAGTACGGCTTGGAGGCGCTTGCCTCCACGTCGATCTTGTGTTCGGCGCAATACTCGATCATTTCCTTGCGTCCGGGGAATTGCTCCCTGAACGAAGCGTCTCTCCAGGGTGCGAGAATTTGCAAGTCCGGGGCGAGGGCGGAAAAAGTGAGTTCGAACCGGCATTGGTCATTTCCTTTGCCGGTTGCCCCGTGGGCGACTGCATTGGCTCCGAATTCCCGGGCTATCTCGATTTGAGCCTTGGCGATAAGGGGGCGGGCTATCGAGGTGCCGAGGAGGTATTGGGATTCGTAAACGGCATTTCCTCGAACCATCGGATAAATGAAGTCGCTGGCGAACTCATCGACCAAGTCGAGAGTCCGGTGGGCGCTGGCTCCGGTTGAGAGGGCTTTTTCCTCCAAGCCATCGAGTTCTTCCTCTTGGCCTACGTCGGCACAGTAAGTGATGACTTCCGCATTTTGTTCGTTGGCGTACCAGTGGACGAGGACGGAAGTGTCCAAACCTCCCGAATATGCAAGTATGATTTTCATGAGTGACAAGGGTTAGGCTTCGTTGTCAAAGCGCGAGATTTTGCGAAGAATCGATTTTTGCATGTGCAAACGGTTTTCCGCCTGATCGAAAAGAATGGCTTGGGGTGCGTCCAAAACCTCTTGGGTGACTTCCTCTCCCGGGTGAGCGGGCATGCAGTGCATGAACAAGCAATTCTCCTTGGCCCGGGCAAGAATTTCCGAATCCACCCGATAAGGCGCCATTTTCCGGAGACGGTCCTGTTCTTGGTCCTCGCATCCCATGCTTACCCAGACGTCGGTGTAGATCACGTCCGCGTCCTCGGATGCCTTCCGGGGGTCTTGCGTATGCCGCCAGGTCCCGGGCAAACCCCTCGCTTGGCAAAATTCCTCAATTTCGGCCTGGGGTTTGAAGTCAGCGGGGCCGACCAGGTGAATGTCGATTCCGAAGAGGGCTCCGGCCAAAATCCATGAGTTGGCCATATTGCAACTCGTATCCCCGAAAAAAGCCAATTTCTTCCCCCGCAGTCCCTCGAATGGGTTGAGTGTTTGCCCCGTTTTTTCCAAGATCGTCATGCAGTCGGCATAGATTTGACAAGGATGCAGGAAGTCCGTGAGGGCGTTGACGACCGGAATGGATGAGTGTTGGGCAAACTCCTCGATAATATCATGTCCATGCGTACGGATGATCAAGCCGTCCAGGTAACGGGACAGGACCCGTACGGTATCCTCAATGCTTTCTCCCCGCCCGATTTGAGTACTGGACTGATCGAGGATCAGGGGGTTGCCGCCCAATTCTCTGATTCCCACCTCGAAGGACACCCTTGTACGGGTGCTGTTCTTGTAGAAAAGCATTCCCCAGCTCTGACCGGAGAGGTCGGCGCTTGGCCTTTCTGCCCGGTTCTGCTTGAAGAGGGACGCTTGTTCGAAAACCTCGACGATTTCATTTTGGTCGAAATCGCTTTCCGTCAAAAAATGTTTCATTCGCTTTTCTTGGTTTGGCAGGATGCGAGGGCATCCTCCGTTATGTTCAAGGCTTGTTCGATTTCGGCGTCGTCAACGTTCAAGGGAGGAAGAAAACGAATCGCGTTCCCTGCGGCTCCCACGACCAGCAAGCCTTTCTCCCGCAAGGATGCGATCAATTCGGCCGGATCGTTCTCCATGGCGAGGGCGATCATGAGTCCTCGTCCTCTGACTTCTTCAAGCATGGTTGGAAAACGCTCGACCAAGCGACTCAATCCTGCGTGCAAAACGAGGCCCTTTTCCCGCGCTGCCTCGACGAGTCCGTCGTTCTCTATGACGTCGAGCACCGCATGAGCTGCGGCACACGCAAGGGGTGAACCACCAAAGGTGGTTCCGTGGCTTCCGGGTTTGAAAACGGCACTCCATTGATCGCTGATCCAAAATGCCCCAATGGGAAACCCTCCGCCCAAGCCCTTGGCCAAGGCCACTGCATCCGGAGAGATGCCGGATTGGTGATAACCGAGGAAATCTCCGGTCCGCCCGATTCCGGATTGAACTTCGTCGATCATGAGCAAAGCATTCCTTTCCCGGCAGAGCTTTTCAAGGCCTTGAAGAAAATCGTCCCGGGCCTCGTGTATTCCACCTTCACCTTGAATCGATTCGATCAAAACGGCTATCGTCTTGTCATCCAACTTTCGATCCCATGCATCGAGGTCGTTGAGCGGAGCGAATTCAAAACCGTCCAACAGGGGCTCGAATCCCTTGCGGTATTTGGGTGAAGCGGTGGCCGAGAGAGCCCCCATGGTTCTTCCGTGAAAGGCGTTTTCCGCAGCGAGAATCTTGCCTTTTCCCTGAAAGTCAGGGGTACCGGAAGCCAGTCGGGCAAACTTGATCAACCCTTCGTTTGCCTCCGCTCCACTATTGCAAAAGAGCATCTTGCCCGGCCCGATTTCGGACACCAGCCTTTTGGCCAAGCGGACTTGTTCGGGAATGGAGTAAAGGTTCGAGCAATGAACGATCTTTTCCGCTTGCCGGCTGACTTGCTCGGTCCAGTGAGGGTGACAGTGCCCCAAGTTGGTCACTGCGATCCCGCTCGTGAAGTCAAGGAACTCTCTGCCTTCGGAATCCCAAAGTTTGGCTCCTTCCCCCCGTACGATTTCAAGAACCGGGCTGGCATAATTGCCGATGAGGAATTTCTTGTGATCGGTCGAGTCCATGGTTTTCAGTTGTGGACGATTTCGGTTCCGATTCCTTCGTCCGTAAAGATTTCGAGCAAAATGCTGTGGGGGAGCCGCCCGTCGATGAAGTGCACCCGGTTGACGCCGGCATTCAAGGCATCGACCGCGCTGTTTACCTTGGGAAGCATTCCTTTTGCGATCACCTTTTGCTCCTTGAGCGGTTCGACCTGATGCACGGGTAGGCTGGAGAGCAGGGTGGTGGGGTCATCGGGATCCTTGAGGAGTCCGGGGACGTCCGATAGGTAGACAAGCCTTCTTGCCTTCAGGGATATCGCTATTTGAGCCGCCGCGGTGTCCGCATTGACGTTGTAGCATTGGCCGTCGGCATCCGATGCGGTGGAGGACAGGATGGGCATGAGACCCTCGTCCAATGCCTCGAGGATCGGCTCAGTCCGAACGGATTCGATATCACCCACGAACCCGAGATCGGGCTCGCTGACCAGTTTCGTACATGAAAGCACTTCCTTGCCCGGAATCCGTTGGACTCCGCAATCGTGAGAGGAAACGAAAGACGCGACCTCTTCGTTGACTTCTCCGTTCAAGACTTCGTCCACTACCCGAATGGTTTCCTTGTCCGTTACCCTCAATCCGTCGATGAAGTTCGCCTCAATCCCTTTCTCGGCTACTTTTCGGGTCACGGCCTTTCCTCCTCCGTGCACGACCACGACCTTGATCCCCACGAAATTCAGGAAGACCAAGTCCCGTGCTACGCCGGCCCTTACCTCGGGGTCGGGTGAGTCCATGAAGCTTCCGCCATACTTGACCACGAAGATGGATCCGCGAAAGCGCCGGACGTAAGGAAGGGCTTCCACCAGAATACTGGCTTTCCTTTTGCTTTCCTCGACCTCGGCCATCACTCGCTCTTGTTGAAATTAACGTACTCCTCGCTCAAGTCGTTGGACCAAATCTCGCTTTCCCCCGAACCCAGGTTCAAGTCAAGCCTGATGCCGAATTGCTTCCCCGAGACAATCTCTTTCCATTTGCCTTTGTTTTCCTGAACGGGTTCGCCTTTGATCAAGGCAGGCACCTCGTCATACTGCATGTCGAGCTTGTCGATATCCAGCCCGACCTTTGCATAGCCGGCGGCATCAACGACTCTTCCCCAATTGGGATCGGAACCGTACCAGGAAGATTTGACCAGCAATGAATTCGCGACGATCCGGGCGACTTTTTCCGCCGCCAGATCATCGGGAGCCCCCGCAATCTTGACCTTGACGAATTTCGTGACTTTCTCACCGTCACAGACGCATTTGCGGGCCAGGCAAGCGCAGACGGCATCGACTGCCTTGGCAAATTCAAGCCGAACGCCCGCGGGTTCCTTTTCGATCGAAAGACCCGAAGCTCCGTTGGCCATGAAGAGAACGCTGTCGTTGGTGCTCATGTCCCCATCAATGGTTATCCGGTTGAAGGACTGATTGACCGCATGGGTGAGCGTGTCTTGGAGAAACGGGTTCGAAACGGAGGCATCGGTCGTGAGGAACGCGAGCATCGTGGCCATGTTCGGTTCGATCATGCCTGCTCCCTTGACCACTCCTCCAACCGTGATTTCTCCTGCCGACGTTTCGATTTTCGCCGAACACGACTTCGTGCAGGTGTCGGAAGTCAGGATTGCCTCCTGAAAAGCCTTTGCCCCGTCAAGCTCAGCCTCTGCGTCCGTGGTCGCATCCCTGATGCCCGAGGTTATCTTGCTCATTGGCATGCGGACTCCGATTCGTCCCGTAGAGCAGACCAGGATTTCCCTTGAATGAAGATTCAGGTGGCGGGCAACTTCGGATGCCATTTTGGCGGAATCCGAATCACCCTGACCTCCGGTGCAGGCATTTGCGTTTCCGCTGTTGGCCACGATTCCATGAAATTTGGCCGATGGGTCGGACAGAAGATTTTGGCAATAGCGGACGGGAGCCGCCTTGACGTCGTTGGTCGTGAAGACTCCTGCTACCGAGCAAGGCTTTTTCGAGTAGACGATGCCCAAGTCGTTCTTTCCGTCGTTCTTGCCTTTTACGTCACAATGTACGCCCGAGCAGAAGAAACCCCGGGGTTCGGTCAGTCCTTCGCCGTTTTCAAAAAATTTCATAGCAGGCCTGCGCTTTCTTCATATCCTTGACAGACGTTCATCGATTGGATGGCTTGTCCGCCCGCGCCCTTGATCAGGTTGTCCTCCGCCGAACACAAGACGTACCTGCCGGTCCGCGGATCGGCATGAACCGAGAGATCGATCCGGTTGGTGCCGGCGACATGAGCCACGTCCGGAAATTCCCCTTCCGGCAAAAGGTTGACGAATGGACGGTGCCCGTAGATCGCGCTCCAGCAGTCGACAACCTTTTCCCTGTCCAATTCTCCTTCCGCCTGAGCCGAGACAGTCGTGCATATTCCCCTGTTCATGGGAGCCAGGTGCGGATGAAAGGAAATCACGACGTCATTCGACGAAAAGTTTGAAAGTTGTTCTTCGATCTCAGAAAGATGACGGTGCTTCGGCAACCCGTACGGGCCCGCGCTTTCGTTTCTTTCGCAATAGAGGAGTTTTTCGGTGGCATTCCTTCCGGCTCCGCTTATTCCGCTCATTGAATTGGCGACGATCCCTTCCTTCTTCACGATATTTTCCCGGAGAAGAATGGAAAGAGGAATCAGGATGCTCGTTGGGTAGCACCCCGGAGATGCGATCAAGGGTGAATTGTCCCAGGAAAGCTCGTGCAGTTCGGGCAATCCGTAGGACGCCTTGTCCAACCACTCGGGAGCCGGGTGGGCCTGCCCGTAGAATTCCTCGTAGGTTTCCGCGGAGTTGAGCCGGAAGTCCGCGGACAGATCGATCACCTTCTTGCCTGCCTCGAGGAGTGGAATTGCGTATTCAGCGGCCGCGCCATGGGGTAGGGCGAGAAAGAAAAGTTCGGTATTCTCATCCCTGCAAAGTTCTTCGATCGAAGGATTCGAGAAAGAAAGCAGGCATCCCTTTCCCCGCAATTTGGGTATGCAGTCCTCGACTTTCTTTCCATCCAGGGAGCGGGAAGTCACTCTTTCCAAGGTTGCGTGAGGATGATCGAGAAGCAGGCGCACGAGCTCTCTGCCTGAATATCCGGAAGCTCCGATTATGCATGTTTTCATCGATATGAGCCTTGAGTTGATTGTCTTTAAATAAACAGACCCCCCGGTTGGAATTCCGAGGGGTCTTTCGTTAAAGTTTCTTTTTGTCGTTTAGCGTTTCGAGAATTGGAATCTTTTTCTGGCCCCTGGTTGGCCGGTTTTCTTTCTTTCGATTTTGCGCGGGTCACGTCGCAAGTGTCCAGCTCTTTTCAAAGGTACGCGAAGTTCGGAGTCCATTTTTTCCAAGGCCCGTGAGAGGCCGTGCCTGATGGCGCCGGCTTGGCCCACTCCACCTCCGCCCGAAACGTTGACGGAAACGTCCACGCTGCTTGTCTTTTCGACGGTGGCCAAAGGGGAGGCAACTGTTTTTCTTTGCTGCTCGGTTTTGCAATAATCGTCAACGTCGCGACCGTTGATCACGAAGTTTCCGGTTCCTTCCTTGATTCTGACTCGGGCGGTACTGGTTTTTCTGCGGCCCGTTCCTATGAATTCTACTGATTTTGCCTTGGCGCTCATGATAATGAAATTTCTTTAGATAAGGGGGGAAGGCTGTTGAGCCTCGTGGGGGTGTTCGGATCCGCGGTAAACCTTGAGCTTGGTAAGCATGGCACTCGCAAGCTTGTTTTTGGGAAGCATGCCCTTGACCGCGTTGGTAATGATGAACTCGGGCCGTTTTTCCCGGAATTCGGAAACCGTTCTGTACTTCTCTCCACCCATGTAACCACTGTAGAACATGTACTTCTTTTGTTCGTCTTTGGAGCCGGTCAGCTTGATTTTTTCGGCGTTGAGCACGATGACATAGTCACCCGTGTCCACGTGGGGCGTATAGATGGGCTTGTTCCGACCGCGCAGGGCGTTGGCTATGGTTACGGCCAATCGGCCGAGGATTTGGTCGGTCGCGTCAACGATCTTCCAATCGTGCGTGGCGGTTTCTGGTCTGGCTAGTGTAGTCTTCATCTGAGGAAATTGGGAAAAGGATCAAAATGAATGAAAACCAATCGTTCGTCAACCGAACAATTGGAAAGTTTCGGGGAGTCCGAACCTAGAACTGGCCCGTGCCGAGATCGGTCAGGGTCTGATCGTAGAATTTCCTGCCGTAGCCCATCACCCGGTCGGTATTGTCGAACACGACGGGCATGTATCTCTGTTCGATGTCCTTGTCCGCCAAAGTTCCTACCGTCCCGCCTTTTCTGATCTTGTAGAACCATACGCTTCCCCAATCATAGCCCTCGACGTAGTTGGCAATGCCCGAAAGCTCGAAGACCTGCCCCTTGGTCATTCCCACCGCAAGCCCCATCAGGTTCTCAATGTTTTCCTTGATCTCCCCGTCATCCTTGGAGAATGGGTTCGACCCTCCTCCGCGGGTACAACTCGTCAAGGTGAGCAAAGCTGAAAAAAAGAGGAAATAAAGTAAGTGGGACTTGGAGTAAACTGCTCTCATAGTTAACTCTTATTCATGCTTTCTGGAATTTCGCAATATCAATTTTTCCCTATGTTTGTGGGGAAATTAATAAGCTGCGCTTTTTGAGCGGACTCCGTCAGTTGATGGAGGAGGCCAATTTCTCCAAGGTTTGATAGCTTCGGGCGATCATTTCCCTGGGGTCATCCAGCAGGTTGGCGGAAGCCATCGCGTTGTCGAGGAGTTGATCCGCAACCAACGAAGCGGTCTCCTCGTCCTTGTCCTTGAGTTCGTAAAGCCCTCGGATGATGGAATGCCCCGGGTTGACTTGCAGTTTCACCGAGGGGGAAGGCATGGCTTCATCCATTCCCTGCATCATTTTCATGACCCGTCTGGCCGAGGCGCCTCCCATTCCGTCTCCTCCGACTACGCAAACCGGACTGTCTATGAGCCTTTCGCCGGTTTCCACCTCGGAAACCTTGTCACCCAGCTTTTCCTTCATCCACTTGCACAAGGACTTGGTCTTTTTCTTGTCCAGGGTGTCCCCGTCCTTTTCCTGATCCAATTTTTCAAGTTCGAAATCCTCCGAATCCGCGGACACGATTTTCTTGTCCTTGTATTCCCGGACGGTTTGCATGAGATATTCGTCGACCGGTTCGGTCAGGAGGAGAACCTCCAATCCGCGGGCGCTCATTGCCTCGAGGTAAGGTCCTGCCTCGATTGACTCCCTGCTTTTGCCGAAAAGAAAGAGAATTTCCTTTTGATCCTTGGCCATGCGGTCGATATAAGCGTCCAACCCGGTCAATTTTCCCGCATCCATCGCCGTGGACTCGAAAAGGAGCAATTTGGCCAAGTCTTCGCGGTAAGTGTAATCGGTGGCCGCGCCCTCCTTGATGAGAACCCCGAACTCCTTCCAGAACTCGAGGTAGGTTTCTTCCTCCTTCTTGGCTTGTTCGGCCAGGAAGCGAAGGAATCTCTTGGTCAGCACTTGATTGAGTTTACGCAAGAGGTCGCTGTCCTGCATGGTTTCCCGGGAAACGTTCAGGGGCAAATCCGAGCTGTCGACCACTCCTTTGAGAAAACGGAGCCATTCCGGAAACAAACCCTTGGGTTCGGCATCGATCAGAACCTTTCGGCAATGAAGAGCGACCTTGTTTTCATTGCGGAACATACCCATCTTCTCCATATTGCGTTTGGGAACGAAGAGAAGGGAGTTGATTTCCAAAGGGGCATCCGCGCTGAAGTGCATGCGCATCAGGGGAGCTTCGTAATCATTGGCCTGAAACTTGTAGAATTCCTCGTACTCCTCGTCCTTGATTTCCTTTTTGGAACGCATCCAGATCGCATCGACGGTATTGACCTTCTCGCCGTTGACGGACACGGGAAACTGGACGAAAGCCGAATATTTCTTGATGATTTCCTTGATCCGGTCCTCCTTGGCGAACTCCGCAAAATCCTCCTTCAGGTCGATGACGACCTTGGTTCCACGCCTTTGTCCATCGGCGGATTGAATCGAATAAGAACCGTCACCTTTGCTTTCCCAGCATTGCCCCGTCCCCTTGGCATGCCATGACCGGGTGTACGCCTGAACGTTGTCGGCCACCATGAACACGCTGTAGAAACCGACTCCGAACTTCCCGATGAGAGCATCGTTCTTTTCACCGTCCGCCTTGATTGCCTCCATGAATTCCTTCGAGCCGGAATGGGCGATGGTGCCCAGGTTTTCGACCAATTCGTCCTTGGTCATTCCGATCCCGAAGTCCTGAATGGTGAGTTGATTGGCCGAATCGTCGGTCGTTACGTTGATTTCATGCTCCAAGGCATCGTCAAAGACGTCTTTCTCGGTCAATTGGAGCCTGCGCAACTTTTCCAAGGCGTCGGATGCATTGGAGATCAATTCCCTGACAAAGATCTCCTTGTCCTTGTAGAGGGAGTTGACGACGATATCGAGAACCTGCTTGGTCTCGGCTTGAAATTCGTGGGTGGTTGGTTTTTTACTCATGATTTTCGAAAAAACCCTTCAGTCTAAGAAGTTGGCTTCTTTCAGCAAGCGCGAACTTCGGCTTGGCTTGCCGATTCTTCACCCTTGCGGGGATTCGGCTTCGTGGTCTTGCTCGAACTTCTTCCTGAAGTATTCGTATGCCTCGTTGATCTCCCTGGCCTTGGTTTCGGCCACCTCTCTGATTTCCGGGCCCATGGCGCTGACGCGGTCCGGGTGGTACTGGGCGATCAGTTTTCGATAAGCCGATTTGATTTCCTCTTCGGAATAAGGTTTCTCAAGACCCAAGGTTTTCGCGAAGCCCGCTTCCATCGGGTCGGAAGGGGCTTCGGGTTGGACGGAAGCAAAGGTTCCGCCACTTTCTCCGCTCCTGCTTTCCTCGTCGTCCTTCGATCCGTCGGGCTCTTTCCCCTCACTCTTGTCCTCCTCCTTGCCCACTTTGGCCCGCTTGCGTTCTTCGGTTGGTTCCTCGGTTCGGTTTTCTTGGTTGTCCGCAGGTTCTTTTGGCGTTGGTTCGACTCCGAGCAGGGAATCCAATTTCCAAAGCATGCACCATGAACAAATGAAAACGAATGCCCAGGAAACTTTTTCCAGGGTGGTGGTAATCGTGTTCGGGTCAGCCCCGAAAAGATCCCTCCAAAACATGGATTCCCGGTAAAACTTATGCAATTCACCGCTCAACCACTCGGCCGTCAGCAAGGACAAAGCGAAAGCAAGGATTCCCCCGTAGACAAGTTTGCCTCCCCATCGAACGAATTTTGTCTTTTTGCTCATTCTGCGTTTTTACCGACTTTCCGCGAACCGTGCTTTTGCCGTGACTTGACCGCTATCAGGGCACTTTGTTCTCGATCGATCCCAGGAAGCGAAGGGTACGATCTCAACCTGGAAAGCGCCCTGAGCAGGTTTGGTACAGATAAAGGGCCACGCCCCCCAAGACGATGACGAGCCATTTTTTTGCTCTTTGCATACGTTCATCCTGCCCAAGGAAAGCGGGATGTCAAATTTCAACGAATCAAGGTTCCTTCCCTCACTGAGCGGATGGATGGAAGGGTGAAGAGTGAAGAGTGAAGAGTGAAGAGGGGATGGGATTTAACCTCTGATCGTTCCTTTTACCCACCATCTTG
>JABGWD010000206.1 GCA_018645725.1 Opitutia bacterium | reverse complement strand
TGATTGGTGGCGAAGTATCCATTGGCTCGCAACATGGCACTCCACGGCTTGTAACCCGGAGGTAGCTTTGCCATCGCTGACTTGCGGTGATACTGGAACCCGCCGCGTGGCGCCAACATGGCCGTAGCCAGCGTGGAGCGGGCCACCGAACAAACCGGGCTATTGGAGAACGCGTGGTTAAAGGTCAGCCCGTCCTTTGCCAAAGCCTCGATATTGGGAGTGCTGGCACCATAACCATAAAGTTTAAGGTAGTGGATGGAGTTATCCTCTGAGACTAGGAAGACAACATTGGGCCGTTTGGCCGCCTCCGCACTACTGACCAGAGCCAGAAGTGCGCACAAAGAAAAAATCAATTTACGCATGAGAATGGATACGGGAGCGATTGAACCTCTAAACGAGCGATCGGTCAATCGTACACAGAGATCCGTTTTTCATTGTGTCGGATGAGAATCTCCACTCAGGCCGAAGTTACTTTTTATTTTCCGGGATTCCTTTGCCGGTTGCCGTTTCAATGAACTCGTTTTCCTTGGTAAGCCATAGCTTCTCCAATTTTTTCACCTTGAGCGGGAACTGCGTAGCAAGGTCTCGGGTTTCGGCCCGATCCTTAGCGAGATCGAAGAGTTCCCACGGCTTATCCTTAGCGGCCACCAATTTCCAATCCTGCACGCGAACAGCTCGATTGCCATCGTGTGACCACCAAAGATATTCACGCTCGATTGTATTATTCTCAGCAAATACAGGAACCAAACTTTTTCCGGGAGCGGTGGGCACGAGCTCGCCCTTTGTAGATGCCTTGGCTCCAGCTAATTCAAGGATGGTGGGAACCACGTCAATAACGTGGCCCGGGGTGCGGCGCAATTCGCCGTGGCCTTCAATTCCCTTGGGCCAGTGTGCAACCAATGGAGTGCAGGCTCCTCCCTCATGCACCCACGTCTTGTGCATGCGAAAGGGTGTATTGCATGTAGTCGACCAACCCGCACCCAGACACAGGTAGGTATAGGCTGAACCCAACGGGGCCTTGAGATCATGTCCGTCACCTCGAACCATGACTTCAGCACTTGCACCGTTGTCCGACAGGAAAAGAATGAGGGTGTCCTCAAAGACCTTCATCCTTCGCAGTTGATCCAGCACCCTTCCGATCGCCCGATCCATGGAATCAATCATGGCCGCATGCACCGCCATCTTGTCCGATTGAAAGGCCTGCTGCTCCTTGGTCAGGGTATCCCAGGGCACAGGATAGCGCACCTCGCCCGGGCCAAGAATCTTGTAGGCATCAGGAAAGTGACGATGGGGACCGACTTCACGTTCAACCTTGGAAAGCTCTCCATCCACGAGCCCCAGTTTCTTCTGCTTTTGCCAGCGTGCCTCCCTGATTTTATCCCAACCTTGAAGGTATCGCGCGCGGTAACGCTTAATGTCCTTGGGCAAGGCATGCAAAGGGAAGTGCGGGGCGGTGAAAGCGAGGTAATGAAAGAAAGGTTTACCGGCATGTTCCTTGGCATGTTCCTTCAAGGTATCAACGGCATGATCGGCGATGGCATCAGTTACATAAAACTTGGGACTGATGGGAGTAGCCGGTTGTTTCTTGTCATCCAGATAATGGAATTTCAGGCGAAAGAAACCATGGTTATTGATGTAGTAGGAACGGTCAAAGCCAGCAGCCAAAGGCAAGCCGTCGATATGCCATTTACCCGAGTGGTAAGAGCGGTA
The DNA here is from genome assembly GCA_018645725.1 of Opitutia bacterium. Lineage (GTDB taxonomy): Bacteria > Verrucomicrobiota > Verrucomicrobiia > Opitutales > Seribacteraceae > Seribacter. Next base: position 1,019 of record JABGWD010000206.1, on the reverse strand, counting down.
ACCGGCAGGCTTAAGCATCACTGGCAAGAGATGTGCCCAAGAGGGGCGATTACCTCTTTTGATCCCGGGCAAAGTATCCCGGCGCACTTGTTGAGCGTAGTATCCTGTGAGCAAGGCGGCCCGGGACGGCCAGCAGCGGGCGGTGTTGTAGAACTGGGTGAAGCGCAGACCGTTCTTGGCCAGACCATCGAGATGCGGTGTCTCGATTTCCCCACCGTAACAACCAAGGTCGGAATACCCCATGTCATCAGCCATGATCAGTAAAACATTGGGCGGCTTGGCCTGAGTCCAAGTGGTAAGGAGAATTGCTACAAGGCAAATGAGGATTCGCATGGTTGGGAGTAGTTTAAAATCAAGCCTCTCATGCGTCGAGGCTTTGCTTGCACAGAATCTTGAGCCGTGTATTTTCCCCTCCACACCATGAAGCGCATCCTTTCCTTACTCATCTGTCTTTTCAGTTTTTCCGTTCAAGCAGCCGACCGGCCCAACATACTCTGGATTTATCTAGAGGATGTGAGTGGCTGGTTTAGTTGTTACGGTGACAAAGTCATTAAGACACCCAACTTCGATAAGCTCGCAGCCAGTGGTATTCGTTTTGACCGTTTCTACACACCTGCCGGTGTTTGTTCTGCCACTCGTTCCTCCATCATTGTGGGCGTAATGCAAACCAGTTTCGGAATTCATAACCACCGCAGTGGACGGCCTGATTTTCGTGGCAAGAGTATGGGTAAGGACTTCGATGACATCCGTTTACCCAAAGGGGTAAAAACCCTGCCCGAAATTTTCCGCGCCAGTGGTTACTGGACCTTCAATGAAGGTGGCAAGGACGACTACAATTTCAAGCATGACCGTGATGACATGTATAACGATCCCAAAACCACACGTAGCCGTGGCTTACCACCGGCAGCACTGGTCGCCGGTGAGTGCTGGAAGGGGCGCAAACCCGGCCAACCCTTCTTTGGTCAGGTACAGTTAAGGGGAGGTAAATTGGGCAAGCGCGCTCCTACTGTGATTGATCG
>JABGWD010000205.1 GCA_018645725.1 Opitutia bacterium | reverse complement strand
GCCTGAACACTCAGCAAGCGGCCAACCTGCCCGCTGGCTGGAGCTATGTTTTGCCGACGGAGTCGCAATGGGAATATGCCTGTCGGGCGGGAACGACCACGGCGTATTCATGGGGCAATACGATTGCCTCCTCGAATGCGAATTACAATTGGGACGGCGCTTACAATACAGGAAGCGACTTCAAGCAAACCCGTGATGTTGGGCAGTACGCCCCCAACCAGTTGGGCTTCTTCGACATGCACGGGAACGTCTGGGAGTGGACCGCCGACTGGTACCAGGCGGTGTACCCGACCGGCAACCCGGTGGTCGACCCGACCGGACCGTCATCGGGCTCGTACCGGGTCAGGCGCGGTGGTTCCTGGAAGCACGGCGGGACGGACTTGCGTTCCGCCAAGCGCAGCAACGATACCCCGGGCAACCGCATCAACTCCCTTGGCTTCCGTGTTGGTTTGCAAAAGCAATGACGGAAGATTGAAGAGTGAAGGGTGAAGATTGAAGGGTGAAGGGTGAAAGGGGAAGAGTGAAAGGGGAGGGGTGAAGGGTGAAGAGTGAAAAGGGGCATGGGATTTAACCTCTGATCGTTCCTTTTACCCACCATCTTGTCATCGCGAGGGCATTAAGAAATGCCCGTGGCGATCCACTGTGAGGCAGTAAACGAGCCGCATCCCCCGAACGCGCCCCTTCGAGACACGATGGATTGCCGCGTCGGACTAACGTCCTTCTCGCAATGACAGGGTCGTGGAGCCCCTAGCACTTTTGTCTGACGCAAACAGAGTGTTGTCATCGCGAGGGCGTAGCCCGTGGCGATCCACTGTGAACCGGTATGCGAACCGCATCCCCGTACGCGTCCCGCAGGGGGAGTCAAGGGTTGGGGGTTGCCAGGGGGGTAGTCATCGATTGGGTCGCCGCCCTTGTAGTTGGAAGAGGAATTACTCAATCAAGCCTAGGCAGACTCCACGATCGTAAATCCTAGGCACAATCACATGATAAATCGCCCCAATATACTCAATACGCTGCTTGCGTGGCATTCACTCATGCGTATCACACTAGCAAACGAAAGGGAAATATTTAAATTCAACGTTTGACCCCTTTTGCTCCTCTCCTAGAATTTCTGCTTTCATGCTTCAAATGTTTCTAGGCTATTTACCTGATTAATAAAAGTTAACAAGTGTTCATCTTGCTCAGTTAATCGCGGCCAAAACTCTACATTTTCCAAAACTTCTCTATCGTCTTTTAGTACTGCTACTAAACCTAGCAGAGCTTTTATTAATTGGAAATATTCTTTGAATAGAATTTTGCCTACTAAACTTGCTTTGGGAATTCCAATACTTATCTTAGAAAAACTAGTGCCATCTGTTGTTGGTGATGGAGCCAATACAACTATAAATCTGTTTTTTTCCCCTTGTACCTTAACCAATGATATGTTGCCTCCAATGGTTTCGTAATTCATTTTAACGGTAGCTAAACCAAGCAGTTTTAATTTCCGATAAGACGGATGGGTTTTACTTGCCTTAAAGTGATATTTAATTTGAAGATGGTATGGAGACACTTCTTTAAACTCAGGTTTCGACATTGTTTCCATGCCGTGTAACGATTGCCAATGCTGTACATCAAATCCGTTGCAAGAGAGTAGGTGGTTGTGGATTTTTACTTCTTTGCCATCCCTCACAAACATCCTATAATTACCAATCTCTACATTATTAAAATCGGGGATTTGGAACTTGGGTGCTTCGCCATTGTAAACCCATATGGCACCATATTTTTCTACTACAGGATATGAATGTGTTTTAGCCGATTGCGGGATTGCAGATTCGTTCGGTACAAAGTTGCATTTACCTACTCCGTTAAATTTCCATCCGTGAAAAGGACATTGCAGCGAATTCTCTTCCACTGTACCTTGGCATAGGTCGGCGCCTAAATGTGGGCATCTGCTTTTAAGCGCGGTTACTTTTCCGTTGGCACCTCTAAACAACGCGATTTTATTGGCATGCAAAAAGAATGGGGTTACTTTCCCTTGCTTTAGTTTTTTAGAAGACATGGCAAAATACCAACTCTCCGTTAGTACGCTTTTATTGCCAAAGTTTTTCCCACTCATATCGCCTCGTCTTGTTTGATTCTATGGGATTTTAACTGCTCTAAGTTGCTAATTATAGATTCGTTTCCATTTACGAGCGGTGAGCTTGTGAACGATCCCCGTTGCCGTTCTCGTAGTATTGTGTATGAAGAACGTCCTTTATCTCCTCCTGTACCGCCTTCTTCTGCGCCCCGTCCCCCCCACCCATCAGCAGGGCGACGAACATCGCGGCCAGTAACTTTTTCATCCCTTCATCCAATACCAGCGGTAGTTCAGGTCAAGCGAGGATTTTGACCCGTTTGTACGATTCATGTCAAAAAAACTGGGAATTCGGATTCGGTCACACGGAATTTTTTGATCAACCGTGAGGTCGGGTTATTCGGGGTGGGTTAGTCAACAGACTCTTTCGCCGTCCTTGTAGGTTAGGTGCCCTCCCTCAGGCCACAACTCAAAGTCGTACCAAGCCAAAACACCATTCCCATCCTTCACATTGGTCACGGGGCACGTCTCGCCATTTTGTCTCCATACCTCGAAAGAGATGACCTTACCGTCCTTCCAGTTTCCTACCCGCTCCTTCTTCCCGTTCTTGTACCAAGAGGTTACAAGACCGAGGTTGCCTTCCTTCCAGTTTGCTTCGCCCATCTTGTTCCCGTTCGTGTGCCACCAAGTCCAAAGCCCGTCCAGCAAGCCCTCATTGAAGTTGCATATGCAACTTCTGCCCGTTCTCGTCAAAATCTTCCACCCGCCCGGTGAAGAGCGTACCCTCGTGGTAGTGAACGTCTTCTCCCCCTTCTTCTTTACATTCAAGCTGATCCGACGTGACTGTGCGTTCTTTCATCCCCCAACCAAACCACCCCACCCCGAGCACCCGCAACTTCACCCTCGGCTTCCGTGTCGGTTTCCAAAAGCAATGACGGAAGAGTGAAGGGTGAAGGGTGAATGGTGAAGATTGAAGATTGAAGGGTGAAGAGTGAAAAGGGGCATGGGATTTAACCTCTGATCGTTCCTTTTACCCACCATCTTGTCATCGCGAGGGCGTAGCCCGTGGCGATCCACTGTCACAAATACAAATGCGTAATTCTTGTTTGTGTTACAAAAAACGTAACGACATTATGCGCTTATTGCATTTCTTGTAGCAATGCGTAAAATTCCTTTGGCTTGGACTGTCTTGTAAGCTATTGAGTGGTAAGGCAACGCTAAGAGTTTAATAGAATATGGCATGAGAAATGCCTAATGGGGTAATTATTAAGATGATGTTGGTCGAAAAGAGAACAAATTCCAGTCATGAACAAATCAATCAAGGGGTTCGCAATCGAATTACCAAACGAAACAAAGGCATTCCGGGATCGCGGAAGTCTTTTGTCCGTCGAATATACAACCTTTCGTGCATTGACTCATCCTGTTTCTTGACTGCACGGGAACGAATTGATTGAGTGATCAAGTGACAAAGAATCAGTCTACCATCAAGAAACCATCACCATCGGATGTTATTCATCGCGCGGCTACGACTATGCATGAGCATTGGTATGTTGCGTGTCGATCCAAGCAACTGGGACGGAGCCCCATTGAGCGGGTTGTGTTAGGCGAGCAGTTGGTCTTGTTCCGCATGCAGGATGGCGAGGTGGGGGCTCTGGCCAACCGATGCGCCCATCGGAACTTGGCTCTTTCCCGGGGCAAGGTCATGACCGACGGGTTGTCCTGCGCCTATCATGGTTGGACCTATGACCCGTCCGGAGCCTGTGTTCGCGTGCCGGCAGCCTGTAACGGATGTTCTCCGAAAGGGCGTCCGCGCGTGCGCTCATACCCGGTGCGCGAGAAGCAAGGGTTGATTTGGGTGTACCTGTCCGAAAAGGGTGAGGAACCGGAAGGTGAGCCGATGGATTTTCCGTACCATGGCCAACCCCGTTGGCAACATTGGTTCATGGAACGGGTGTTCGAAGGAGATGCGTTCAATTGCGCTGAGAACTTTCTCGATTGCCCGCATACCAACCATGTCCATCGCGGGTTGTTCCGCACTGAAAAAACCCGGGAGAACGAGGTCGAGATTACCAGTGGCCGGGATTGGGTGCAGGCGGAATTTCTGAACGAAAAGCGGATCGATACCCTCCTCGGACGAATCCTTTGTCCCAAGGGTGGACAAATGCGCCACACCGACCGGTTCATGCTTCCCTACGTTACCCGTGTGGACTACCGGGCTCACGAAACCCGTCATTTCGTAGTCATGAGCCAGTGCACGCCGATGGGCGATGATCAAACTCGGGTGTTTACTTATATGGCCTTTCGTTTTGACGGTTGGGGGCCGTTGTTGCGTCTTTTTTATCAACCCTTTGCCCATCGGGTCCTTGATCAGGACGTGGACGTCATCCGTTGGCAGACCGAGGATATCCGCCGTCATGGTCCCCGGCGCTTTACCTTTCACGAGTCGGATGCCATTGCCCGGGAAATGTCCGACCTGGTCTCCGGCAGATCTCTCGAGGGGAAGGACGTTCGGAGAAAGAAGATTCGATTTTGAGGGCATGATTGATTTTCAACAACTCGGAGCGGGATGGACAACGGGGGGAGCGTTGGCGCTCCTCGCCTTTCAACTTCTCGGTCCGGTCTTTTGGTGGTGGCAGAATAGTCGACCCGATCGGGTAGGGGGCGCGATCTCGTTGGTCAAGGCCCAGTGGTTCGTCTTCGTGGTCTCGCTCTGGGTGGTGGCTCCTCTTTTGGCCTCCGGGAATACCGAGGCCCGGATGATCTGTTTGATCTTGGCCGGCAGCATGTCTTTGCGCGGGGTCGTGGAATTGTATCTTTGCCTGGTGACTCGCGGTTGGAAGGTCCGCTATGGTCTGTTTCATGACGTTTTGCAATTGGGTTTGGCCCTTGCAGGTCTGGGTTGGTTGGCATTGCGCGGAGAGCCCGTCTGGGCGCTTTTTTTGTTGACCCTGACGATCTCCACCCTCGTTACGGAAATCATTTTCGTCCGCTGGTTTCGGAATTCGACAGCAGGTCCGGAAGAGGCGGTTTACTTCGTTTCCGGAAGCCCGGAGCACAGGGACCTCAACCGTCGGACGGCTTGGCTTTTCCTTCCGCAATTTTCCTTGTTCCTGGTTTCCCTGCTGGGTGTACTCTTGGGTAGTGGAGTGGTGACGTCATGAAGACCGCATCGAGTCCATTGCCTTACGAACTGGTCTCCCGGGAGGATCTTTCCGAGGGGATGATCGCGCGAATGCATGAGCTGATGGAGACCTGTTACGATCACGTTTCCTCCGATCGTTTCAGGGAGGATTTGGCAAGAAAGGATTGGATCCTGGTTTTGCCCGATCCGGCGGGAAAAATCCAAGGGGTCAGTACTCTCGCGCTCAATCCATGTGGGTTGGAGGAGAGCGGATACGACGTACTTTATTCCGGAGACACCGTCATTCATCCCGAGTACTGGGGCGGACAGTCACTGGTCCGGGGGTTCTTCGATACCGCCGGGTCGATTCTCTCCAACCGGGGCAAACCCCTTTTTTGGTACCTGCTCTCCAAGGGGCACCGGACCTATATGTATCTACCCTTGTTCTTCAAGCGATACTTTCCGGCAGTTGAACAAGCCCGGGAATTTCCCATGGGCTCGTCCTTGGCTACCTTCTGCTCCGAACGCCTGTTCCCGGAAAGTTGGCAACCCGACCGTGGAGTCATTCATTTCCCGGAAAGTCAGGGCCAGGTGAACGCCGGGTTGGCGGAGGATACCCGGAGCCGGGCCGGGCATCCGCAGGTCGATTTCTTCATGGAGCGCAACCCGGGGTTTGCCGAGGGTGACGAACTGGTCTGCGTGGCCGAGTTGTCCCCGGAAAACCTTCGCCGCCCATCAACGAGATTGCTGATGGAGACGGGCATGCGCGGAGCGTTGGCGGGGAAAGAGGAAATATGCATGGAATGAATCCGGTTGCCAACGAGTGGCTACGCTTGCAGATGCCCGAGCACGAGCGTTTCCGCTCAGCTTGCGCTCAACCGGAACGGGCCCAGTCAGACCGTCTGAAAGCCATTGTCCGGGCAAATTCAGGGACTGCATTTGGACAGGCTCATGAGTTTTCCGGAATCCGCACGCCGGCCGACTTTGCCGACCGGGTGCCGGTGGGCGATCATGCAACGAACGTCCAGCCTTGGCTCGACCGCATGAGTTCGCCGAATGACGGCCAACTGACCAAGCAACCCGTGCGATTCTTCGAGCAAACCTCCGGAACGACCGGAGCAGCCAAGCTTATCCCGTTCACGACTGCCTTGCGCTCGGAGGTTTCCCGGGCAGTTGCGGCATGGATGGGCGGCTTGAATCTGGAATCACCGACCGCTTTTTCCGGGCCTGCCTACTGGGCCATTTCTCCTCCCTTGATGAAGTCCCATCCGTCGGTGGCCGGCGTTCCGGTAGGACACTTGGAGGATACCGCATACTTTCCGCCTCGGGGTGCCCGCGCCTTGAGCGACTGGCTGGTCATGGACCAAGCCGTTCAAGCGGAAACGGCCGATGCCTTTTACGGGCATACCCTCGACCGGTTGCTTGCTTGTCGGGACTTGTCTTTCGTTTCCGTTTGGAGCCCGACCTTTTTCCTGAACCTCGACCGCCTGCTCCGGGAACGCCTCGGTCATGATTTTACCTGGAGCGACCTATGGCCCGGGTTGGCCCTCCTGAGCTGCTGGACGGATGCCCAGTCCGGTCAGTGGATGGATGAAATGGAGGAGAGGTTGGGCTCAGGCGCGAAAATCCAGGGCAAGGGGCTCATGGCTACCGAGGGGGTAACCAGCGCCCCTTATCCCGGTGGCTCGCCTGTCCTTGCCGTGCGCTCTCATTTCTACGAGTTTCTCGATCAGGAAACAGGGGACGTCCGCCTCGCTCACGAACTTGCGGCCGGATCACGATACGAGGTTGTTCTTACCACCGGAGGGGGGCTCTATCGGTATCTTACGGGTGACTTGGTGGAAGTGACCGGGCATTTGGAACGCGCTCCCCGCTTGCGCTTTGTCGGGCGGACCGGACGTTCGGTTGACCTGGTGGGCGAAAAGCTCAGTGAACCACAGGTGATCAAGGCCCTGGCCGGGGCCCGGGGGTTTCTGGTTCCCCGAACCAAGCCTTCCGGTTACCTCCTGTGCGTGGAGGATACCGGTACGCAAACCGAGAGTGACGAGCTGGCCACGCGTACGGAGGTCGCCCTGTCGGCCAATCCCTATTACGCGCAGGCATGCCGTTTGGGCCAGTTGTCCCCTCTGACTCTGTATCGCTTGCCCGATGGCTTCACTGCGAATCTTGGCCAAAAATGGGCCGCTCGCCAGGGCTTGCGTGACAGTGAGGTAAAACTACCGGCCCTTTTTCAACCAGGGGAAATGGACGACCTGTTACCGGACCGATGATCGCTCCGTTACCACTCAAGCGGGCTGAACCTGGGGACAACGAAGGCCTTTGCGAGGTCTTCGCCGATACGCCGATGGAGGGCGCCATTTGGATAAACCAGGATCGTCGACCGGATTTTTTCCATGGTGCGGCGGTGCAAAGCGAGAGCCCCGAGGTATTCGTCCTGCGGAAGGAAGAGGAAACGGGATTGAACGCTGTTTTTGCAGTGGGTCGGCGAAGGGTGTTTGTCAACGGACAACCCCAGCCAATTCGTTACCTGAGCGACTTGCGCCTCGTATCGGGCCACCGCGGGGGAAGCAAGCTGGCGAGGGGGTTCCAGTTCCTGCGCAATGAGGTTTTGAAAAACGGCGAATTTGCCCAGACGCTGGTACTGAGTGAAAACGAAAAAGCGCTCGATCTTCTGACCAGTCGCCGCTGTGGGTTGCCCGGATATTTTTCTTGTGGGGAATACGAGTATCATCTCATCGGTTTGCGCCACTCTCCATCCCCATCCCCGCGGTTTCAAGTGCGCCGGGCCACGCCCCGGGACGTTCCGTTAATGCAGGAATTCTTCGATCGCGAAGCTCCACGCAAACAGTTTTTCCCCGCCTATCGTTTCGACGAGCTGGACGGGAGCGCTTATTACCGCGACGTGAAACTGGAAAATTTTTTCCTGGCTTGGGCGGGGGATGAATTGGTCGGGTTGCTAGGGGCTTGGGATCAAGGGGACTACAAGAAAATTCTCGTCCGGGGCTACGGGGGCGGGCTGAAGTGGTTAAGGCCTTGGCTCAATGCATTCAGCCGGTTGCGCGGCGGGATCGAACTGCCCGCGCCGGGCGCCTTGCAACGTACCCTTTACCTGCACTGCGCAGTTTGCCGGGATAACGATCCGGATATACTCGCCTCCTTGATCAGGGATGCGCAATCCGGGTTTGCAGGGCAGGGCTATCATCATGCGGCCCTGGGTCTGGACAGGCGCGATCCCTTGAGGGAAGCATTGGCGGGTTTTCGCACGATGAACTTTGCCGGTCGGCATTTTCTCGTATCCT
>JABGWD010000204.1 GCA_018645725.1 Opitutia bacterium | reverse complement strand
CCTTTCCAAAGGTTACCCTTGAGTGACGAGCTTCGGCTCCCATCCCGATGAAGGTAGCCGAACCATTCGCCATGCTCGGGGTCAGGGAAATGCTTGTAAGCCCAGTCATGAATTTTACTGTGCATCTGCCCGTACATTTCGTCACCCGTTAACAAAAAGGCCATGAGGGTGGCGATGATCGTTTCGTTTTGTGGCCACCAAAACTTCATGTCATGCCAGTACTCCTGAACGGGCAACCCCTTGGAATCCACAAAATAAAGGATTCCCCCGTACTCTTCATCCCATCCATGCTCCCAGCTGTAGTTCAGCATTTGCAGACCGGTTTTCACGAGTCCGTCGTCCCCACGGAGTTTTCCCTCGAGCATGATAAACCAAGCTCCTTCCATGGCATGACCGGGATTAAGAGAACGTCCGTCGAAATGATCGACAAACTCACCAGTCGGACCAACCGTTTCAAGTACGCAGCGAAGTTCGGGACTCAAATGATCCCGGCGAACGGTCTCAATACTTCGATCGATCCATTCGTTGGCATCGGGCAAATCGATCGACTCGCGAAGTTCTTGAGCCGTTACGATTGTGATCATGGGAAAAGCCAGAGACTTGGTCGGTCGTACTTCGGTGAATTTTGGTTCAACGCCTTGGGGGTTGAGGTTGTGATCGACGAAGCGCTTGAAAGTCAGCCTTGCTTTCTCGGCGTATTCTTCCTCACCCGTGGCCTTGGCGAGTTCCCCGTAAGCGATCGCCGCGAAGCTCTCCGAGAACGCATAGCGGCGCTTGCGGATTGGTTCCCCTTCCCGGGTCAGGTGAAACCACATGCGCCCATCGGAAGGATCGAAACAATACTGATCAAGAAATTCAGCCCCGTGCTTGGCCAGTTCAAGCCATTCTTCCCGGGGCTCGACGTTGTTATAAAGTTCGCCTAGCAACCAAGTGAATCGACCTTGTTGCCAGACGCCTTTGTCCGTATCGACCAAGGTACCATCCCGATCGAGCGACATCATGAATCCACCATGCTCACGATCGACACAGTGCTTCGTCCAGAAGGGGAGGGTATCCTCCAGCAGGCCGTCCCGATAGACTGCGGCAAGTTCCTCCCTTCGCCCTTGATTCATTTCAATGGACATGGTTAGGGGGTTTGACCGCCTATGCTTGGAGCCATATACTTCAAATATTGCCAGCCTTCCGCGGGCCACCGTCGTCCAACTTTGAATACAGCGTCGTTCTCTTCCATCAACCTACTCAGCTTTTCTCGGTCTGAGATAGGGTCACGAGTATCTGCCTGCCATTCCTTTAGGGCTGTTTGCAGTCGGCGCTTTGCCTCTGCGTGCTTCGTGTCATTTGAAAGATCGGTCCACTCGTAAGGGTCGGACTGTAGGTCATAGAGTTGAAATTCCGGAGGCTTCAGCCAGCGTGCATAACCCAACTTTGTTTGCTCCGACGCACCGATCAACTCCTCATCGCTCAAGCAACCGGCCCAGTGAGAGGCTCCATGATTCCGGTAATAACGGGACGCCGGGTCTTCCCTGTCACGAATTGGCGAGTGAATCAATTTATATTGCGAATCGCGTATCGTGCGCTGGGGGAATGTATGTCGGGCGGCATCGCAGTTGCGTTCGCATGCCAAGTATTTGCGAAAGGATTCTTCCGATGAGTCATCACCTTTCAACACGGACCGCAAAGACTTGCCCGGCAATCCTAACGGAACAGGCGTACACGATGCGTCCATGAAGGTTGGTAGGAGGTCAATGGTCGAGACCAAGGCCTTGGAACGATGATTCGGCTTGGTGGAACCGGGCCATCTGACAATATAGGGAACCCGCAGGCCACCTTCGTATACGGTTACCTTTCCACGAGCCATCTGGGCTCCGTGGTCACCAATGAAAACTACCAGCGTATTTCCGGCCTTGCCAGAGTTTTCCAGTTGACTGAGCAATTGCCCAACGCAGGCATCCAACCTCAACATACAGTCGTAGTAATTACGAGCGATCTCACGCAAACGTGGATTTGAGGCACCGACATAGGGCATGACCTGAACGCGCTTCGGGTCGACACCCTTGCCGGGAAGTCCGTCCACGTGCCCTTGCAGCGGCCAATGCGCGTCCGGGTAATTTACAGTCACGAAGAACGGTTTGTCCCCGCCGACGAAGAACTCGCCGGCCTTCAAGGCATATTCCGAAACCTTTCGCTTGGCAAAATTCGATGACTTCTGGAACCGGAAATCCACAAAGTCCTCGACTGCCTCGGCCGGAATTACATGTGTCTTGCCAATCAAGCCGGTGCGGTACCCAGCTTTCTTCAGCAGGGAATAAGTCGTTGGCCATTTCTCAAACCAGGCGTACTTGTGCGTGGCCAGACCGAGTTGACCGTTTTGATGGGGGTACAAGCCAGTGAAGATCGTACTGCGGGAAGGACTGCAAACCGATTGCGTGACATATCCATTCTCAAAAAGCACGCCAGTTGACGCAAGGGCGTCGATATTGGGCGTATTAATAACCGGATCGCCGTAGCAGGACAACTCACATCCGTGATCCTCGCCAACAATCAGCAGGATGTTCGGTCGAGTATCGGCGTTAGAAGCATGTGGATCGACCGACTGGTCTCTCGCAAAAAGTGTTTCTTCACTCTCAGTCGAGAATGGAGAGGCTGGTAGTCCGGCATCGTTGATCAGGTTGACTGGAGGATCGGGATAGGGAGCCCATGCATAACGCGCATGCCTTGGTTCATCGACCTTCGGGCTTGAAACTGAAATAGTATGCCTGCCGATAATCCTCGCTGCCGCTGGGTGGAAGATCCCGTCCTGACCGCAAATCTCAAAATGGCGCACCGGTTTCCCATTTGATGCGATGAGGCCTTTGCCGACATGCTTGAACGAGACAATGAGTGAGTCTCCCTCACGCTCGGCAACGTCGAGTAGGGGACCGGAGTACGTCGCATGTTTCTTGAGTGCGTATGTCGTGCCCAAAGCCCATTTTGCCAAGCGTTCGCCAACAGGTCTCTTTTGCCTGGGATGAACGTCGGTTGGATGTCCTGTGTCGATCGTGATGGCCATGCCAATATTCTCGAGTTGATCAAGGGTGCGGCGTTGTCCTTCGCGAAACCATGGCCATTCGGAACGATTGAGGGCAGGAAGTTGGACGAAGAGAAAGGGAAAGTCACCTTGTCCCCATTGCTGTCGCCATTGCTTGATCAGGAGGGGGAAAAGTTTTCCGTGTTCACGGACTCGAGATTTCGTTTCGGCGTTTGACTCGCCCTGATACCAAATGGCTCCGCGAATCGCGTAGGGAATCAGCGGCTCAATCCCTGCTTCCCACATGAAACCCGGCTTGAACGAATGGTTTGGGCCGAACGAGCCACCCGGAATCGTTAGCCCCGCCTGAATGGACGCGATCAGGTTTTGCTGTCCCCGCGTCCGGCAGAATTCACCCAGACGCTTGTTGTCGAGCCAGTTGCCCGCAACCAACCCCTTCAAGACCGGATTCGACACCATCGCCTCATTGGGAATCCACGCCTCAGTCGGCGTGCCACCAACCGCCGGACATATCAAGCCTACCGGAACATCCAGTTCTTTCTGTAATCGTCGTCCAAAAAACCAACCCACTGCCGAAAATGAGCGGGCGGTCTCGGGAGAAGAGACTTCCCACAAACCCTCGCAGAAAGTGTCCGGAGTCAGTCGCGAAAGATGTTCCATCGCGTAACTTCCCGAACTCCCGCGAGCACCGCCTGCCAGACTCAACAACCGGAGATTGGGATTCGCCGCAGACACAAGTCCTTCAGCAACGCCGGCGGACTGGGCAAGCGTCCATTCCATATTGGATTGCCCTGCGCAGACCCACACTTCGCCTATCAGGGCGTCCTTCAAGACGATTCTTTCGGAACCAGACGAGATTGTCATTTCGATGGGTTTGCTTGATGACTGCCTGGAATTCAAGCGTACACTCCATTTCCCGAGTTCATCGGCCCGAACCTTCTTTTCTTCATTCCCAAGCAAGACCGTCACCGACGCACCTGCTTTCGATTCGCCCCAAACGGGTATAGGCCTATCTGACTGGAGGACCATATGGTCTCCGAATACACGGGGCAACCGTAGCTTGCCTTGTTCTTTTTCAACCGGGGTCATCTTGTCGACAAGCTTTTTTACGATCAAGTCATCCAAGGGAATCCGCTGAAAGGTCATATGGGCCTGACTGCCTTCGTAAAGGATGCCAACGGTCCTCTCGTCAATCATTGACATACAAGAGTAACCGGCACTGGTCTCTTCATCTAGCAGCAAGCGATGTTCTTTCGGCCAGGTCAGGCCTCGGTCGGGCGAAGCCTTGATGGTTATATGATGCCTGCCTCGAACGCTGTCGGGGTTGGAGAAAAGCAACCACTCCCCCAACTCCTCTCCGCTTTCCTTACTGGGATCAATAAGGCTGGCCATACATGCCCGAGGCTCGATCAACGAACGCT
>JABGWD010000203.1 GCA_018645725.1 Opitutia bacterium | reverse complement strand
CTATGTTCCCGAGAGCGCCTTCGGTACGTGCGCTTTTTCGGGCGTCCGCATGATGGAGCAGGTGGGGGCGCCCAAAATCTTGTCGAGTTACCTGACTGACCGGATCCCGTTTTTGGGTGATCTGGCATGGGATCCTCGTTCCTGTGGAATAAGCCCCGAAGGTCGCGTCCTGTACTTCCTTCAGTTCCCCGGTCCCGATTATATCGAGTCCCGTCCGCACGACGTGGTGTTCGGCCTTGTCATGCCGATTGGCGATCAGGAATTGCTCAAGGATTTCGTTCTCCAGAAGCTCGACCTCAAATCTCAATCTCCGAATTGGAAAGTCCATGAAAACACCTCCCCGGAGTTCCTGTCCATACGTCACAAAACCGCTCATGTTTCGCTAGGCATGGACAAGCACTGCCTGGTAATGCTTACCTCATGGTGGCATGACAAACCGGACCCTGCTTTTTTGGACAAGGAACTTGAGCAAGTTTTTCTTTTCGGCCAAGGGAGCGATACTTCGACTTCCGCTTTTGCGGGCCGACTTTCGGGAACTGATTACGATCTCGGGTTCAGCCTGAATGGCACCAACTTTTTTGAAAACTTCAAGAAAAACCCCCAAGAGGAAACTCTTTTCAATGAGTTTCGGGATTACCTTTCGTTCCAGTTGACCGCAAAGGCGAAGGAATCGACCGGAGAGGTTTCCCTTGAGGGTGAATACGATTACCTCAAACCGGTACTTGATTCTGATTTCGGTTTGCGGATAGCCGGCAAACTTGACCATTTCAGGGATGGTTCGAATTCGAGCGGATTGTCCAAGGCTTTCGGTAACTTCGTTGAAATCTTCCTTCAGCGATTGGACTTTCAGACAACGATCGATTTGTTGGGTAGGATCGATCTTTCAAAATCCAGTGGTTTCGAGGACTTCGATCCTGACTCCATTTACACCGGATCCCGTTTGCGGGGCAATTCAACCGGTCTTTTCTCACTGAAGGTCAATTCGAGGAAATCCGGAGGGGAATCGCTTTGCCTGATGATCGATCTTTTGGTTGCCGCGCTCAATCCGTTGTCTCCCGCCCGCACTGTCTCATCGGTTTCTGATGACGAATAACAATTATCGTCTTTGGCTTTTCCTTTTGTTTTTTGCGGGTGTTTGCGTTCTTGGGGTTGGTTGCGCGACGAACCCCAAACCGGGTGACGAATCATCTTCGGATGACGAAAACTTCACCTCGGAGCTTTTCCGCTCGGATAGGCTTGACCGCTCCGATGGGAAAGGGGGTGTTGACAAAGGCGAAAACGAACCGGAGAGAGGCGACCCGGTTGGCTCGGATTCGAAACCTGAAATTACCGATGAGCCAAAAACCTCGATCAATCAATTGAGTAACAACACAAAGCAGGGCAATACCATTGTTCCCCGCACCAAAGAGGAGGTTGATCTTGACCCTGAACTGAGTTCAGAGATCGAGGGTCGAGTTGATTCTTCCTCACCATCCCCGCCCGGATCCTTGCCAAGGGAGAAAGACGGAGACAAACCGGATTCCCGTTCTCCATTGAAGGAAGACGCCGAGGGTGGGTCGGTTTCCGATTCGGGCAATACCCCGAAAAAAACAATTCCTGACCACGGGGGAGACGATCCCGCATCCCATCCGCCCGGTTCGTTGACCGCACCCGGCAGGGATAAGGACGAAAATAAACGAAGTGTGGAAATCGGCGGTTCTTCCGCAAGTCTTGTCGACCCTACCGATTCTCCACGCCCCCCCAAGCTTTCGGAGAACGATGAACGTCCCGGGACATTTGATTCCACACCCAGTGATGGGAGGTCCGGAGTGTCTGCCCTGAATGATTCGGATACTGTTCCGGGGAGTGGTTCGAACAAAACTGATCCGGTTGATGACTTGGTCACCCCCTCTTTACCCGGTTCGATCTCGCCGGAATTGAGCAAAGTAGTGGTCGATGTCCGGGGAGGTGTCGATGCCCCCGATGACGTTGACCCAAAATCGGTTGGGTTTGCCACTCCCTTGCCCGGGGAGCCTTTGTCCCCTGAAAGCCTGCCCGTACAAGTTACGGATGGTGTCCGGGCAGATATCGATGCCCCCAATGACGTTGACGTAAAATCGGTTGGGTTTGCCACTCCTTTGCCCGGGGAGTCTTTGTCCCCTGAAAGCCTGTCTCACCGAGTCGGTTTCGGGGGCAAGCGAAGTTTACGCGATGAAGACTTGCCTGCCGGCGCGTCTCTGAAAGTCGCGTTATCCGGCGAAGAGACAACGGGGATTCCTTCCGTTCGTTCAGGGTCGTCTCCCGCCGTCCGGTTTTTCGACCGCAAGAATGGCGGTGTCAATCGTCCTGTTGTTGGGAATGGGAAAACGTTGGGTTTTTCGGATCACAGACCAAATGCCAGGTTTCTGCAGCGGCAGGTCGACCCTTCTCTTCCCCCCTCCAAAAACGTTTTGCAATCATCCGGAACGCCTAACGATTACAATTCTCTCCGAAACTTTCTGTCGACTCGCAACAAGCTTGGTTCCGGTGGGTCGGGTTCGACTCCTTCGACCGGCAATTACTTGGAGGCAGAGAAGTTTCTTGAAACAATCGATTCATCAAAGACCGAAGGATCCCCGATCTTTGATGAGGACGGGACGTCTCCTGATGATGCGCGCTATCAAAATGCCCTTGAATGGTTGCGCTCGAGAGGGCAGGGCGTTGAGCGGAAAAATTGAAAAACCGAGTCCCCAAGAAATGGATTACTTTCGTATTGGTTGGCCTTGTTCTTTTGCTGGCAAGTCAGATCATTCGCGCCATCCTTGACTTCTCCGATCTGAAGTTGGTTATTCCGGGTTATTGAGGCAACTTCAATTGAGCCTGTAAACCAGGCGGAGGTAGTATTTCAAGTCCAACTCATCCTTGTCGGTCGCGGGTGTTGAGTTGTAGGTTCCATTGATGCCTGATCTAATGTTCCAATTCTCTTTTTTGTCCAAAGGCACGACAAGGGCGATATCGTTGCTCAGAAGGAAGTCGGCGAAGTCATTTACGCTCGGAACATAGGTGAGATCTCCTTCAAGGGAAAGAAAGCTCCTTATCTTGCGCGAGTATTCGAGACCGAAATCGAGAGCAGGCTCGCTCAAGGTGGGGTTGCTTGACGATTGGTATTCCTCGAGACGGAAGGCGACACCTGATCGGGCGGACAAGTCATAGGAGTTGTTTTTGATCCAAAAGTATTTGAGCCCCACTGCCGCAGTCGCCCGTAGGTCTATTTCCTCCAACCTGTCGTTCTCGAGGTCCGTTTTGGCATACCATGCCAGTCTTTCGTAGAATTTGGAATCGTACTCGACTCCCAATTTGGTTTCGTCGACTACGGTAACGTCGTTTTTGCTCGAGTTGTTGTAGGCAAGGTAGAGGTCGTATTCCCGGGATTTGTTTCCATAGGAACTGTCTGCCCGTAAGCCCAAGCCAAAGTCCCTCGTGTTTCCAGATGAACCGGTAAAGTCAAATCCCAACGCATGAGACCATTGCATGAGCAACGCTTTTTGCTTCTGTTTTTCGATTAGGACGAGCGGATCATCGGAATCTGGGGACCAGATGTGACGGATTTGGGCGAAGTCGAAGGACAGGTCATTCCCTTCCAGGCCAACTCTTCCCCCGGCCGCAGGGGTTGCGATTTGGTTGAAGGTTCGATTGTCATCAAGCCGGAGCGAGATTGCCGCATCGGAACTGATTGAGGATATTTGCGACAGAGGAATCCTTAGCTTTCCTGCGAAATCAGTTTCGATGGTCAAGTTCCCGTCAACGGAGTTCACGACCCTTCCCATGAGCACGGAACCGTCCTTGACGACCACCTTGTCGGCAAAAAGAGAACATTGAAAAAGGAGTAAGAACGAAAGAATGAATTTCATAAGTGAGTTTTTCAACCGGGAGGCCAACTCATTTGCCTTCCTCCGATAACGTGGACGTGAAGATGGGGAACGGTTTCGCCCCCGTGGTCACCATTGTTGATTACGATCCTGAACCCGTTGTCGAGTCTTTCCGCATGGGCTACCTTCGCGGCAACAAGAAGCAGTCTCCCGATGGTTTCAACGTCATCCTCCTGAGCTTCCCCGATCCGGGGGATTGGCTTTTTGGGGATCACGAGAGCGTGGGTCGGTGCCTGCGGGGCAACGTCTCGTATGGCAATGCAAACGGAGTCTTCGTAGAGAATTTCGGCGGGTATTTCCCGGTTGATGATTTTTTCAAATATAGTGCTCACGTTCTATGTGGAATGATTGTTCTGAATCTCGAAGGCCCGGGAGTTATTTGGATGACCAAATCCTCAATGAGGATAACCAAAAATTCTCGAAGGCCACTTCCTCCTTGAGGTTTACTTCCATGAGGCCTGCATTTCTTTCCAGGTTCGCCACGATGCGGGCTAGCTTGATGCCGTTTTTGGTCAGAGAGCCAGAAGGCTGGAGCAATGCGATCTTTCGGGTTCCGTCAGCCAATTGCCTTAGGAAACGGGATCGTATCCCCTTGCGAATGCCAACCTCCAAGGCATCCTTTTCCTTGTCATCGAGGTCGCGAGCCAATTCCTTCAGTTGGCTTTTGCATTCCTCGTCGGACTTGCGCTTGATCAGGGCAATCATTCTTTCGGCCAAGCCATAGGCGGCGAAAACAGGAGTGGTTCGATCGCTCATCAATTTTTTCCGGTCGAGCATGAGACCGATCCAGTCTGTGTATGCCTTCAGCCATTCTTCCCAATCCGGGTCATTGGAATGAGTGCTTGCATTGCTTGTTCGAACTTGCAGGCAACGGCTCAGGATGGTCGGTAGGATGGAGTAAGGCCGAGTCGTCAGGAGGAAAAGAAAGGTCGACGGTGGCGGTTCCTCCAATGTTTTGAGGAAGGCATTGGCGGCTGCTTTTTTCATCCGGTCTGCCTCGTGCACCAAGGCGACTTTCGCTCCACCCTGATTGGAACTGCGATTCAGTTCGCCGATGAGGGCACGCGTTTTGTCGCCCGAGATGATCCTCATCTTGCCACTTGGTCTCAAGTGGAACAGATCCGGGTGCTCGCCCGATTCGTCAGGCATGAGCAGGGCTTTGCCCGCAAGGCTGCGGGCTTGCTGCTCAAGCTCATTGAGGTTGTCCCCGTGAAAGAGCAGGCCGTGATGAAGGCTTCCTGCCGCGAGCCGTTGACCAAGCTTTTCGAGGGCGGAGGGTGATGATGTTTCAGTCACCTGAAAAGAGTCGGTTTCAGTCTTCGGAAAAGAATCGAGAATGAATCTCGTTCCAAATCAAGATTTCGATTTCATCAAGTTCGCCCAATCCGTCGACGACAAAAAATCTTTCGGGCAGGCTCTTGGCCAAATGAAGGTAGCCTTTGCGTACTTTGCCGTAAAATTCGACGTTCTCTTGTTCCATCCGGTCAGGCATGTCCGAAACGCGGTGCTTGATCCGCTCCAGGCCAACTTCGGCAGGCATGTCCAAAACGACGGTGAGATCGGGAATGACGCCCCCCACGGCAAAGGAATTGATTTGCGTAACCGGATCATCGGCAATTTGCCGGGCAACTCCTTGGTAAACGGTTGTCGAATCCAGGAAACGATCGCAAAGAACGGTTTTGCCGCTTTCCACTGCCGGCACGATGATCTCACGAACCAATTGAGCCCGACTGGCGGCAAAGAGGAGGAGTTCCGTTTCGGGGAAAATGTTTTTCGAGGAATCGGCATGCATGAGCAGGTGACGGATGTCTTCCCCGATCACCGTTCCCCCTGGCTCTCTCGTAACCACGACCTCCCTATGGTCTATGTCTTCCAATCGATCCGCTAGTCGTCGGATTTGCGTTGATTTTCCACACCCCTCCGATCCCTCGAAGGAAATTAAGATTCCGGTTTCGTGACTCATGAAGATTGTTCGCCGGATCTTTTGAGAAGTTCGACGGCTTGGTTGGCGGACGGGCTTTGCGCGGTGCGGACATAGTGGCCTGACGTGCAGGTCGCCAAGGCAAGGGAGGCGAGGGGGGAGAAACCGCAAAGCCTGGCCGACGTGAAGCCCGCATTGAAATGATCGCCTGCTCCGGTTGTGATTTTCGGGTTTTCCGTGTAAGGGCCTTCGCTCCACCAGGCTCCGTCTTTGGTGGCGCATGCGGCTGACTCGACCGGATGGACGACAACGCAGGCAATTTCCAACTTACGGCGTATCTGCGTTGCCATTTCCTTGAGAGATTCTTCGTTCCTGTCCCCCTTGTTCAATCCGAGCGTCTCCGAAACCTGAAGCGCTTCGTTGAAATTAAGACCCAAAGTGACTTCGGCATGGGCTTGGAATCTCGTAAGAACTCGAAGTACCTCGCGAATGTCTTCGGATGAGCGTTTGGCTGGGTCGGTCAGATCGAAAAAGAAGTTTCTCGTGTCCCTCGGAGGCAGGTTTGGCATGATTCGGTCAACGATCTCAATCAAGATGGAAGTCATTTTTGGGATCATGGTCCAGTTGACGATCGAGACTACGTCGGCTTTGGCGAGCATATCGACAAAAGTTCCTTCTCCGCAGACTTCCAAAATGCGCTGGTAGTCGATTTCACCAAGGCTGCGCATGTTCCCGAACATGAGTTTTCCATCCTTGAATTCAGCCGCTGTCGTAATCCCGGGGTCAGCCAGAGAAACGGCTTCCGTTTTTTCGGCGAATTCCTTGAAGACCGGATCGACGAGCGGCCGTCCGAGGGCACCAACGTATCGTACGCCGAGACCGAGAGAAAGAAGAGCGTTGGCCATGATCGGACCATTTCCACCGAGTTTGTCGAAGCGAGGATAAAACTCGATGTTGGCGCTCTTTCCCGCAGCGGCACTGATTCTTGCGCCTAGGTCTCCGATGGTTTCGATGGCGTCAAAGTTCTCTTCGAGTCCATGTCTCTTGTCCACCGGCGTGACGATCTTGTCGACGAATCCGTCCAATCCGACCACAGATGTTTTCCCTGCCGGATTGAAGGCCTTCTCGTTTAGCTCTTCGATGATTTTGGGTGAAATGCGCATTCTGAATTTTGATTAGATTTCTTTCGAAAAATGAGCAAACTTAATCGGTCTGCCGGAAGATTTGACTCTTTGAACGTAAATTTTCGTTGATCTCTTTCGGGAAAAAGGAAAGAAGAAACAGGTGGTAATTGTTTTGGAGGATAGGATCAATGATTGAAGTAAATGCTATGGTGTTTGGATTGGCTGAGGTAAAACTGATCGAGTATTTCGTGGATTCCAACTTTGCCGGCAAAATAGTCATTGCGGTGTTGGTTGTAATGAACTGTTACGCAATGACCTTGATGTGGACCAAGTATCAGGAACTCAAGAAGGCCATAAGTCACAATGCCCGCGATGAAAAAAGGCTAAACGATTTGCCGTCGATTTATGATTACGACGACGCTCTTTTTCCCGGTGAAGGAAGTCCTTACCTGAAGATTTGTTCCCGCGCCATGGAAGCGGCCCGAAGGAGTATGCAAGACGGCAAGGTTCGCATGAATTACGTGGAGAACGCCATTAAGCGGGCCTTGGCGGAAGTGGGGGATCGTTACGAGGCAAAGATGTACTGGTTGGCGACCATTGTCTCCGGGGCGCCTTTTCTTGGCTTGCTTGGCACCGTATGGGGGGTCATGGACGCCTTTGGCACCATGGATAGCGGAGGAGCGACCATCGAGCATCTCGCCCCGGGTGTTTCGGGGGCCTTGCTTACTACGGTAGCTGCCTTGTGTGTGGCTATTCCGATCGTGTTTTTTTACAACGGGTTGCTTGGCACGACGCGCTCGGCGATGACCAAACTGGAAAACTTCGCCAGCAACTTGGCGGATAGGATCGAGATAGAGAAAGATTCCTGAGGGCGTCATCTCCCGGAGAAGAATTTCAAACATGGCAAGAGATTTCAAGAGGACGAACAAGTTGGCGGTGATTTCCGATCTGAACGTCACGCCCTTGATCGACTTGGCCTTTTCTCTTCTTATTATTTTCATGATCACCACTCCGGTCATCGAGCAATACAACCGAATCGATTTGCCCGAGCAACCCACCGATTCGGATCAACCGCCTCCGGAAATCGAAGACAAGTTCATCACGATTGACGCCGAAGGCATCTACCATTGGGGGAAGGATCGCATAAGCAAAGAGGAACTGGGGGCCCGGCTCGATGCCCTGACCAACCTCGATGGCGATCAACCCACCATTCACATTCGTGGGGATCGAAGCCTTCCTTACCAAAAGGTCGTTGACGTGGTCAACATGCTCAAAGAGAGGAACCTGAGGAAGCTGAGTCTGGACACGAAGGCAAGTTGAGCCTTTTCGGATAACTCGGATCGGCTTTTTTGCATAGCCATTTTTCCGTTTCTTCTTAAAGATGTGGACATTACCTCTCTCTTCACATGCCTAAGAACGTGAACGATGTCGCCCTGTCCGAGTTGCGGCGGGATTTGGGTGCCTGTCTTCTTTCTTCCGAAGAAGATATTTTCTCCTCATCCTTTGATGGATTGAAGATCGAACGCAGACCCAGTGCCGTCATAAAGCCCGAACGGGCCGAACAAGTCGGTCGGGCCCTTGCCTTGGCCAACGAACATTCGGTTCCCGTTACGACACGTGGAGTTGGTTCCTCGCTTACGGGGGGTGCCACACCCCTGGCGGGCGGGTGGGTTTTGGACGTGAGTGGACTTGACGCGATTGACGTTGATGCCGGCAATACGTTGGTTCGCTGCGGACCCGGTGCGGTTGTTGCGGACTTGCAGAAAAAAGCCTTCGACATGGGGCTTTTTTACCCGCCTGATCCTTCTTCCAAGAAATTTTGTACAATCGGCGGAAACATTGCCTGCAATGCAGGTGGGTTGCGCTGTGTGAAATATGGAGTTACCCGTGATTACGTCCTTGCTCTTTCGGGTTACCTTGCGACCGGAGAATTCGTCACTTGGGGCAGGGCGACGCGTAAGTTTGCCACTGGGTACAATCTCCGCGATCTTTGGATCGGGAGCGAGGGGACGTTGGGAGTCGTTACGGAGGCGGTTTTGCGCCTTATACCACAACCCTCGAACCGCAGGACTTTCATTGCGGCATGCCCAAGCGAGGAAATTGCCCTGACTGCGCCGGTTGCCTTGATGAAGTTGGGCGTAAGACCGTCCATCATTGAGTTTCTTGATCAGTGGACGGTTGATTGCCTGCAGAAATATACCGGCAAGGAAATATTTCCCGGCTTGGGAGCGAATCCCGTATTGCTGATCGAATTGGACAGTCCGGGCACTTCGCTTGATACGGAAAGCAAGATTCTTGAAGATTGGTTAGCGGAATTTTCCCTGCAATCATCCGTGGCAAAGAGTGAAGAAGAGGCGGAAGAATTTTGGGAGGTTCGCCGTCAAGGCTCCTCATCCATGAAAAAACTGGCGGATACGAAGTTGAACGAGGACATCGTCGTTCCCTTGGACAGGCAAGTCGAACTTGTCGGGTTCGTCAGTTCGTTGCGGGAAAAATCAAAATTGAAAATCGGTGTTTTCGGGCATTGCGGAGATGGGAACCTGCATGTCAATTTCATGTACAACGAAAGTGATGCCGAAGAAACGAACCGGGCGGTCGGAGCCTTGCGTGAACTGATGCAGAAAGTCGTTGAACTCGGGGGAGCGATAAGTGGCGAGCATGGAGTCGGTTTGGCGAAAACCCCGTTCGTTCGAATGCAATTCAATGATGCGGAGTGGCGGACGATGAAATCAATCAAGCAAGCCATGGATCCCAAGGGAATACTCAATCCGGGAAAAATCTTTGACGTTTTCAATCCTTGGGAACAAAAGAAGGTTTCGGCGCCTTTGTCCTGGGAGCGTACCGAGGAAGACTTGCCGTAAATCAATTTATGAAAATCAAAACCCTCCATCTTCTCCTGCTTGCCATTTCTCCCTGTTTTCTCTCACCCGTCCGCGGTGCGGATGACACTTTGCACCCATGGACGGACGTTCAGGG